>JAFIFJ010000040.1 GCA_020832085.1 Gammaproteobacteria bacterium
CCTCCGGCAACCTTGTCGACTTCCTCGTTCGTCAGATCTCGCATGACGGATGCTCCTCAGCATGGTGCGCCACCGTCTTCGCCCGGGCGGGCTGAGTGACGGCCGTGATCGAGATGATCACGGCTTCAAGCTAGTAGCCTCCGCGAGGATGCAACAGTGGCAATCGCTGTGCAGGCTTGTGCGACATTGACCATGGTTCCAGGCAGACCGGGCTCACCCCCACAGCGAGCCCGTGACAGCCGGCGGCGTCAGGCGCGCTTGCCCGCCAGATCCGGCAGCTGATAGCCGTCGTCGGCCAGCTTCGCCCGCACCACCTTCTTGTCCATCTTGCCGGTGGCCGTGAGCGGGATCGCATCGACGAACAGCACGTCGTCAGGCAGCTGCCATTTGGCGAACTTCTCGCCGCAGTGGGCCAGCACCTTGTCCTTGCTGAGCTCCGCGCCCGCCTTCTTGACCACCACAGCCACCGGCCGCTCGTCCCACTTGGGATGGGGCTGGGCCACGACGCAGGCCTGGGCGACCCCGTCCAGCGCGACGATGTGGTTTTCGAGATCCACCGACGAGATCCATTCGCCCCCGGACTTGATGAGGTCCTTGGACCGGTCGGTGATGATCAGGTAGCCCTCGGGATCGATCTTCGCCACGTCCCCGGTGACCAGCCAGCCATCGTGGAACTTCTCGGGTTGGGGATCGTTGTAGTACTCCGAGCAGATCCACGGCCCGCGGATCAGCAGCTCGCCAAAAGCCTTGCCGTCATGGGGCAGCGCCTTCCACTCGTCGTCGAAGATTTCCAGTTCCAGACCGGGCATCAGCAGCCCCGCCTTGGCCTGATTCGCCGCCCGCTCCGCATCGCTCATGTCCCGGTGCTTGCGCTTGCCGGAGCGGCGGCTGATGGTGGCCAGAGGGCTGGTTTCGGTCATGCCCCAGCCCTGGATCATCTCCACGCCGAGTTCGTCCCAGAACCAGCCGATGAGCGACGGCGGCGGTGCCGAGCCGCCACAGGTCAGGCGCTGCAGGTTGGACAGATCGAACTTGCCGGGCGCCGCCTCCAGCACCGAGCGCACACCCTGCCAGATGGTGGGGACGCCGGCGGACATGGTGATCTGCTCGGATTCCAGCAGTTCCGTGAGGCGCTTGGGATCCATGAAGCGATGGGGGAAGACCTGCTGCATGCCGAGCATGCAGGCCGCCCAGGGCAGGCCCCAGGCATTGGCGTGGAACATGGGCACGATGCCAAGCACCGTATCGGATGCGGACAGGCCCATGACGTCGGTCATGCAGATGGAAATGGTGTGCAGGTAGTTGGAGCGATGGGTGTACATCACCCCCTTGGGCTTGCCGGTGGTGCCGCTGGTGTAGCAGAGGCCGAGTGGCGAGTTCTCGTCGATGTCAGGCCAATCGTAGACGGTGGGCTGCTCGGCGATGAAATCCTCGTAGTCCACGGCATTGGGCAGCGACGTACTCCAACCCTCGAGCCCCGGCTCGGTGGCCACGATGATGCGCTCCACCGTGGGCATGCGGCCTGCAAGCTCTTCGAGCTTCGGCAGCATGTCGGCATCGACGATGATGATGCGGTCGCCAGCGTGATTGATGATGTACTCGAGATCCACATCCGACAGCCGGATGTTCAGCGTATGCAGCACCGCGCCCATGCAGGCAATGGCGTGGTAGGCCTCCAGATGGCGTGAGCCGTTCCACATGAAGGTAGCGACGCGATCGCCGATCTCGATCCCGGCCTTGGCCAGGGCGTGGGCCAGCTGGTGCGCCCGGTCACGGGTCTCGGCCAGGGTCTGGCGCCGGGTACCGTCTGCCGTGGCAGTCACCACTTCCACTTCCGGCTGCATCTGCGCACCGCGGTCCATCAACCGGCTCATGAGAAGCGGGGTCTGTTGCATGGTCATGGCATCCCTCCGTAGTTCGGCAAGCTGTTTTGGTGAGCGCCGCGGCGCAGGTATCAGTCCGCGCCAAGCGGGCGCCGTTTGATCAGGAAACTCATTTCTCCTTCCAGGCAAAGCTCCGCCCGCTGGTTCACCACCGTACTGCCCAAGGTCACGAGGCCGCCCGCCGACTGGGGCTCCAGCGCCTTCACCTTCAGCTCCGGATACAGGCTGTCGCCGCGGAACACCTGCTTGATGAACCTGGACGACTGACCGATGAAGGAAATCAGGGTGTCCTCGATCATGTAGCTGAAGTCGGACGCTCCCGGAGTGGTGTAGAGCAGCAGCTGGAAGGGGTGAGCCATCACCGTGGGGAAGCCCCGCTCGCGGGCGAACTCGGTGTCGTAGTGCAGCGGATGGGTATCGCCGCTGGCGGTGCGAAAGGCCGTCACCTCCGCATCGCCGATGGTCCGGGATGGAATGTAGAACGCTTCGCCGACAGCGAAATCCTCGAAGTAGCGCGACTGTGGGTACTTGCGCTTGAGCATGATGACTCCCCGAAACCCGCTCAGCGCGGGCGACCGCCGGATCATACCGTGGATGCAGGTGGACCCAAACCGTCCCACCTGATCCGGTCTGCTAGAATCCCGCAGCCTGCGGACATGCGCCGGGCACAATCTGGAGACCTCCATGACGGACGCCGGCAACAGCGGCTGGGCTGAGCACAGCATCCACGAACATCTGGCCCACATTCCCCACGCCCGGGCGCTGGGCGTCGAGCTGCTGGCCTACCGCGATGGCCACTGCGTGGTGCGTCTGCCCTATGCCGAACAGCTGGTGGGCGATCCGGATACCGGCGTCATTCATGGCGGCGTGATCACCGCCGTGCTGGACAATGCCTCGGGCATGGCTGTGCCGCGGGAGGGGCTGGCGCCGGAACAGCGGGCTATCGCCACCCTGGATCTGCGCATCGACTACATGCGCCCCGCCGAGCCGCACGTGGATCTGATCGTCACCGCCGACTGCTATCAGGTCACCCGCTCGGTGGCCTTCGTCCGCGCCAGCGCCACCCAGAGTGACGGCGAGCGGCTGATTGCCAGCTCTGTGGCCACCTTCATGCTCGGCGCCAACCGGGCTGCACCGCCAGGATTCAGTAATCTGGGAGATTCTAAGTGAAGCTGCTGCGGGAACTGCGGGCCGAGGGCAAGGGCCAGGACATGGCCGCCCTGCTCAAGCGCATTCCCTATGCGCGCTTCCTGGGCATCGAAGTCGAGCGCAAGGGCAACGAACTCACCCTGGTGCTGCCGTTTCAGGACCACCTGATCGGCAACGTGGCGCTGCCGGCGCTGCATGGCGGCACCATCGGTGCCTTCCTGGAGTTCACCGCGGCGATTCAGCTGCTGTTCGACACGGAGAGCGAACGGCTGCCCAAGACCATCGACATCTCCATCGACTACCTGCGCTCGGGACGTCCCGTCACCACCTACGGTCGCGCCATCATCACCAAGCACGGCCGCCGCGTCGCCAACGTCCGCGCCGAGGCCTGGCAGGAGGACCGGACCCGGCTCATCGCCACGGCCCATGGTCATTTTCTGCTGACGCCGGTGGGGGAATGATCATCGGTTCAGGGGCTGGGATTCTGCGTTGCAGAACGTGAACGCGCTGCGACGCCCCCACTTCGACCCGCGGCTTGATCAGTGTTCGGTGACCCAGTTCTCGACGATCAGCCCGTTGATGCCGCGGAAATCTGCCTCGTTGTTGGTGACCAGTGTCACCGCCAGCGACAGCGCATGGAAAGCAATGAGCTTGTCCAATGCATCCTGGCTCCGCTCGCGCCTGGCGACTCGCAGGGGACCATAGGCACGCGCTGCGAGGGCATCAAAGGGCAGGGCCGGGATGTCGTCGAGCAGATCCTCCAGAGCGGCCTGGTTCCTGGCCTGCGACGCTCCTGAACTGGCCACCCCGAATTCCAGTTCGGCCAGGGTGATAGCAGAGATCACCACATCACCCACATAGCATTCTGCAAAACGCGCCCTCACCTGCTCCGGGTGGTGCTTCATCAGGTAGATGCAGATGTTGGTGTCCAGCATGTACTTGGGTTTCACAAGGTCTCGCGCTCGCTCTCGACGTTGAGACCCCGGCCTTCGCCCAGAAAGTCAGGCGAGAACTGGGCCAGCTTGCCGAGAACATCGCCCATGCGGCGCCGGGCAGGTCGAATCCGGAGTTCATCACCCTGACGCTCGATGACCAGCTCGATATCCAAGCGGCTGTAGGCCAGCTCCGCCGGAATACGCACGGCCTGAGAGTTGCCGTTTTTGAACAATTTGGTGTTGGGCATGGCTGAGTTCTCTTCAAGGCGATGATGGATGTACGCGTACATCCTACGCTTCACGACAGCGCAAGCAAACACGTGGGGACCACGTGGGGACCTCAGCGCAACCTGGACAGGGTCCATTGTTCACCCGAAGCAACCCGAGACAACCCGGTTGAGATGTCTCCTACGCTCCGAAGCCAACGCGGAGTCAGAGCCATTAGCGATCATTGAATGCGGCGGATGCCATCGCCGAGGCTTGGCCAAGGCTTGACCGGACACTCGTCCCAAGGGACATTCCGTCTCCTGATGAAACGGAGAGGGAGCCACAGATGGCACGCATCATCGCCAAGCACGCCGCAGCCAAGCCAGACGTTCCGGCGGTCGTCGACGATGTCGGTACCACCGACTGGGATGACTTCAATGCCCGGGTGAACCGGCTGATTCACGCGCTGCGCGCCGCCGGGCTCCGCACCGGTGACAGCTTCTGCGCCTTCTGCAGCAATCGCCGCGAATACTTCGAGATCATGGCCGCTGCCGCCCACGCCGGCTGGATGTTCGTGCCCGTGAACTGGCACTTCACGGCCGAGGAACTGGCCTATGTGGCCGACAACTCCGACTCCAAGGCGCTGATCGCCGATGCCCGCTTCATCGACACCGTCACCGCAGCCGTGGCCCGGGACGACTTTCCCGCCATGGCCACCAAGGTCATGATCGACGCCGAGGATCTTCCGCACGGTTTCCTGGACTACGAAGCCTTCATCGCCGACCACAGCGCTGATGAACCCGACGAACAGGGACTCGGCGGCCCCATGTTCTACACCTCCGGCACCACGGGACGGCCCAAGGGCGTGCGCAGCTCCACGACCCAGCCGGGCGGGCCGGTGGAAGTGCTGGAAATGATGGGCTCGGGCATGTCCGGGATGCTGCAGATTCCCGGCGACGGCACCACGCTGCTGTGCGGACCGGTGTACCACTCCGCCCAGTGGGCCTTCTCCTTCCTGCCCCTGCTGGCGGGCTCCACCATCGTCATGGCCCACAAATTCGATCCGGCGGCGACCCTGAAACTGATCGACCGCCATGAAGTGACCAACGTGCACATGGTGCCGACCCAGTTTCACCGCATGCTGCAGCTCGACGAGGCCACCCAGTCGGCCTTCTCCGGCAAGTCCCTGCGGGTCGTCTGGCACGGCGCCGCGCCCTGCCCGCCGGACGTCAAACGCAGGATGCTCGACTGGTGGGGGCCGGTGATCAACGAGTACTACGGATCCACCGAAGGCTCCATCGTCAGCGTCTGCAGCGCCGAAGACTTCAAGAACAAGCCCGGGTCGCTGGGCAAGCCCATCCCCATCGTGGAGGTGCGCATCGTCAAGGAGGACGGTAGCCTCGCCGGCCCGAACGAGGAAGGGACCATCTACGTCAAGAATCTGATGGGTTCCGACTTCGAGTATCACAAGGAGCCGAAGAAGACTGCCGACGCCCATCTCGAACCCGGGGTGTTCACCTTCGGTGACATCGGCTACCTGGACGAGGACGGCTACCTGTTCATGTCCGATCGCAAGATCGACATGATCATCTCCGGCGGCGTGAACATCTATCCGGCGGAGATCGAAGGCGTCCTGATGAGCCACCCGGCCGTGGCCGATGCCGCCGTCTTCGGCATTCCCAACGAGGAGTTCGGCGAGGAAGTGAAAGCCGCCATCCAACTGCGGGAGGGCTTCTCGCCGGGCGAAGATCTGGCCGACGACCTCATCGCCCACGTCCGCGAACATCTCGCCGGCTACAAGGCGCCGAAGTCCATCGACTTCGAGCAGGAGTTCCCCCGCCATCCCACGGGCAAGCTCTACAAGCGCAAGCTTCGGGACCGCTACTGGGAAGGCACCGGTCGGCGCATATGAGGGAGCCCTGTCGGCGATGACCGCTATTGCGCAGGTGTCGACTCCAGCGTCGCCTGGCCCCTCGAGCTAGTCGGTGGGGCGGGCGAGGTCCCTGACGCCGAGGCTGACGAGAACGTTCGATAGCCGCATGAAAAGCGAGGTCGCGACGCTGCCCGGCCCACCTCTACTCCCGCCCATGAGCATCCCGACCGGGCGTCGCGATCGGACACTGACGACGAGAGCCCCGCTGTCTCCGCGCGTACTCATCGCCGTACACATGACAAGCCCGCGAAAGCCTGCCCTGCGTCCGGCGTAGTTGAAACCCATGCGGGCGTCGACATCCAGAATGACTCCTGAACGGAAACCGGAGGCGGCCCCAAATATCGCCACGCTCATCCTGTCCTGAAGATGCGCAAGCGGATCACCCAACGCACCGAGGGGCCCGAGGGTAGGATCGATTGGCACGTCGCCACCGGGGACGGGAACATAGCTCGCGGTATCGACCAGGTTAGGGTAGCCGTCGCGCGACCACTGAACCGGAGCGACCCGATGCACGTAGCCAACGAGGTTAGCGCTCTGGCGACCGCCGTACTCCGCACTCGGCTGTAAAACCGGATCGCCAACGGCACCGGGACCGTTCGCAGCGATCACGTGGGCACAGGACAGCCCGACCAGGCCACCCGCCGCCGTGGGATCCAATCCATATCCGAACAGGGAGCCCGTGCCGAAGTTCGGGTCCGCAAGACCAATGCCAGCACCAATACCCACGGGTCGCCGCAGGGAGCCAAGCCCTTGAAGGACCGGCTCTCCGATCTGCACGACGTCGATGGAGACCACACCGACATCTGGGACATCGATCCGCCGCGGCGCAGGGTTGTCGAGCTTGCGCCCCGCTTCCTTGCTGCTCACATAGACCTTGATGCAGAGTTCGTCCTGCGTCTCTCCCGCGACGGTTCGCTTGCCAATGCCGAAGCCGCGTACGGTCGACTCGTTCATCCAATTGCGTGCATTCGCATGAACTTCGTCGGCGACCGGACGAAGCCGCTGCGGCAGCGCCTCGCCCCCATCTCCGACGACGAGCATATCCAGCGCCCGCCGCAGGATCTTGCGCTCTGCAGGCGTCATGGCCAGGCGGCGACCATGACATCCAGGGCCTTGGCAAGGCCAATCGAGAGTCTGCCGTCTCGTGCAGCGGCCTGGTCGTCATCGGAAAGTTCGTAGCGTTCCGCGCGCGCACTATCCGCAAGAGTCTGACGCCAATTCTCACCACCACCAATGACGCTCACAATCGCTTCAGCCTCAGCTTCCGTGAGGCGGGATTCGAAAAAGTTCGTGGCGCCTCCGAGCGCTGACGGCACACTGCAGTCCTGAGGCAACGACAGGAGCAAGTTGATCTCATCTGTACTCGCGACCCCGTCCTGCGCTCCCTGCTCTCGAAGTACGGGCCGATTCATGAACCAATCCTCGAACTGGCGCCAGCTGCGCCTGGTCCGTTCGCCTACCACACCGTCAACACTGGTGCAGAGCTTCTGCTGGAGCTCCTCGATGGTTGTTTCCGGGGCCAGTCTCGCACCCATGAATTCAGTTCGCTGAGAGCTCACTCCGGAGGCTGCAGGCAGCTGTGAACCGCCGACGTTGATCGTCACAACCCTCATCTGCCCGAGTACATCGACGACCGCGATCTTATAGACCCCATGCTCAGGCGAGGGTCCGACCTCCACGCGGATGGCGCGACCTCCAAAGATCGGAGGTTCCAGGATCAGGGAACTGCCCGGGCGCTCGGTAAAGGACACTTGGTAGGGAGCGTCCCCTGCCGTGATCAGGATCGTCGCCGATGCACCCTCCTTCAGCGGCAGCGAGACGACCGATGCCGAAAGGGTCAGGCGGGGCGTGGCGGCGACCGAGGCAATTCCACATGCGGCCAGCGCTTGCGCGTACTCTTCCAGCCGCGCGCTGCCCGTAAATGCCGACAGCTCCTCGATGGCGGCGTTGGCGGAGCTGACCTCCATGGCCAGTCGGTCGTTTCCGGGGCAACTCATCACTCCCACTTCGGCATCACGCGTCGATTGAAATTCCCCAAGGAGCTCCTCACTTCGCTTAGCTTCGTCTTTCGTAAACTCCAGATCAGGAGCGAACACTCTCGCGCTGCCCGCCAGATCCTGGATTACGGCTGCAATCGAGTCGAGAGAGGGAGCTCGATCGCTGATCGCCTTCGTCACCAAGCCATCGATGCGTGTCACTGTAGCAACGAGCCGCGCTGGCGCGGTCTCATGCTGAGCCAGTGTGCTCTGCGCCAGCGCTCTGGCATTCGATCCAGCTTCGAGCACCGCCGTGACCGTGTTCAGGTCAGGGGGCTTGCAGCTCGTGCCCTCTGCAGTGGCCTGCGGATACGTGCTGCGGATGCTGGTCAACGCCGTATTCAAGTCACGAAGGGCAGCCTCGATGCGTTCCCCCTGCCGATCCGTGATCCCGTAGGCGGCACTTGCCGTGAGAGTGCAATCGAGCCCCTGCATGCCCGCAACGTAGATGTCCTTCCTTTCCGGCGAGCGAAGCCACTGGGCGTTGGCGAAAATCGTTCCACCGCCGAGGGCGGTTCCCGTAATGGCGTCTCGGCTGGCATCAAAGGCCGATAGCCCCAGCACGGCGGCCCCGACCACGATCAGACTCGAGCCAATAGCCGCGTCGCCGGACATTTCGCTTCGCCAGGCCGTCGCGTAAGCCTCGCGTGTCTCGAGCGCGTACTTCACTGCCTCGTGCATGGCTATCGAGCCCCCTGCGATATCGGGCGGCTCGGGCATGCTATGGAGGCTACTGCATCCCGCCAGCAGGCACGTCACGCTCAGAAGGGCCCTGGGAATCGTATTCATGGAGGCATTCGCAATGGTCGATTCAGCGTCGACGAAGTATCCACGGTAGCCATCTGGCCGTATCGAGTGTGCGAGATATCTCACGCGCAGGATGACGCCTCGAATCGAAGCTCACATCTGCAGACAGATAGAATTCGGCCTGCAATGATGTCCGAGAGAATCTGCGCCAGCCTGTGATGCTTTGGTGACCCGGGGTTCTGCATGAGCAGCGCTGCGCGGGACCGACCAACCTGATGATGTGACAGTACCCAGGGCTGGCCTGCAAAAGGGAAAGACGCCCAAGGAGACGGAGGCTCAGAAAGCATGGCCAGAACGAACTTCACGCGCAGGGCGCTGCTACGGTCCATGGGGCTGACAGCCGGCGGCCTGCTGCTGCCGCTTTCGGGACTCGGCCGCGAACCGGGCTTCCGGCATGGTGTCGCCAGCGGTGATCCCCTGGCTGACCGGGTCATCCTCTGGACCCGGGTGACGCCGGCCGAAGGCCAGACCGGGTCCATCGAGGTGCGCTGGGAGATGGCTCTCGATGGGGAGTTCCGCAACCTTGTCACCGGCGGCCGGATCGAGACCGACGCCAGCCGCGACTACACGGTGAAGGTGGACGCCGCCGGCCTCGAACCGGGGTCGCGCTACCACTATCGTTTCCGGCTGGGGGACCTGCAGAGTCCCGTTGGCCGCACCCGGACCCTGCCTGCAGATGGCGTCAAGGCGCTGACCTTCGCGGTGCTGTCCTGCTCGAACTACCCCCAGGGCTACTTCAACGTCTACCAGGAAGTCGCCCGGCGCGACGACATCGACGCCGTCCTGCACCTCGGCGACTACATCTACGAGTATGAAGAGGGCTACTACGCCAACCCTCACGCCATTGCCTTCGGCCACCATGTGGAGCCCCCTCACGAGATCGTCAGCCTCGCGGATTACCGGGCCCGCCACGCCATCTACAAGACTGAACCCGGGCTGCAGGCCGTGCACGCCGCCCACCCCATGATCGCGGTCTGGGACGATCACGAGTCCGCCAACGACTCCTGGCGCCACGGTGCGGAAAACCATGACGAGAGCCAGGGACCCTGGAGGGAGCGCAAGCGCGACAGTGTGCAGGCCTATCGGGAGTGGCTGCCGATCCGGGATGTGACCGATGCCGACCCGCTCGCAATCTATCGCCACTTCGACTTCGGCGGGCTGGCGGATCTCATGATGCTCGACGCCCGCCTGATCGGCCGCAGCCAGCCGCTGCTCTACGGTGAGGACATGATCTACCGGAAAGGTGAGCCCGACGCGGACGCATTCCGGGCCAGCCTTAATGATCCGGCGCGCACCATCCTGGGGGACGATCAACTGCAGTGGCTCACCCGGCGCCTCGAAGCTTCCCGGGCGCCCTGGCAGATCCTCGGTCAGCAGGTGCTCATGGGCCGCCTGCGCGCACCGGATCTGCTCGACCATGCCACCTTCCGGGAGGGAGCCCAGTTCACCCGCGAAGTGGCCCAGCAGATCACACGGTTTGCGGAGCTCGGCCTGCCTCTGAATCTGGATGCCTGGGACGGCTACCCGGCTTCGAGGGAACGGGTCTATGCCGCCACCCGCGCCCATGGGACCAACCTGCTGGCCCTGGCCGGCGATACCCACAATGCCTGGGCCTTCGAACTGAAGGACGAGCAGGGCCGCGGCGTCGGCGCGGAGTTCGCCACCCCGTCGGTCACCTCCCCCGGCATGGAAGGTGTCGTGCCGGTGCCGCCGGGCATCGTCGCGGAGCGCTTCGTGGATCTGAACCCGGAGCTGGTGTACCTGGATGCGGAACGCCGGGGCTGGCTCGAAGTCACGGTGACGCCGGAGGCCGCCACCGGGCGCTGGCATTTCGTCACCACCGTGCTCTCCCGGCGTTATCAGGCCCTGCTCGGTCCTGCCTATCGCATGCGCAGTGGCGAAACGTCACTCGACCTCGTTTGATGGGGGCCGGCCGCTCCGCAGTACCCCTTGGCTGCGGGACGCTTGCGCGGAAGTGCCATCCATCTCTCCGCCATGGGCCGGCGCTCTGGCTGCTGCTTGTGGCACTTCTGCTGCCAACCTTGGCCGATGCGGAGGAAGTCCGAGTCCGCTGGGTGCCGGACGGCGATACTGTTCGTCTCACCGATGACCGCTGGGTGCGGCTGGCAGGTATCGACACACCCGAAACCGGGGTCCGGGACGGCCGCCCCGAATACTTCGCAGCCGAAGCCCGAACCAGACTGCAGGTCCTGACTCTCGGGCGCAGCCTGACCCTGGAAAGCAGCAGTACGGATCGCTACGGACGTGTAGTGGGCTGGCTCTACGACGACAACAGCCAGCTGCTGAACGAGATGCTGGTGGCCGAAGGGTTCGCCACCTTCTATCACCACGCCGGCAACGACGAATCGCTGCAGCAGCGCCTGCTGCAAGCCCAGCACCGGGCCATGGATGCCCAAATCGGATTCTGGCCACGGATCCTCGCCATCCCGGCCCCACCCGGAGGCTGGATCGGCAATCGACGCAGCCGCCGCTTTCATCATCCGGAAGGCCCCCACGCCAGCCAGATCGCTGCCCGCAATCGGGTGGTGTTCAAGACGACCGAGGAAGCTTTTCGAGCCGGTCACGCGCCTGCGCGGGGTGGCTTTCCCTGGCCCGAGGCGCATGGCGCCCTGCAGTAGTTCCGATCTCATCGGCAGGCGTCAAAAAACTCCGCTCACCCAAACGCCGGCCCGCGCACTTAGCCGCGGGCCGGCGAAGCGGACACTCAGCGCGGCAGAATGACCGAGTCGATGACGTGAATGACGCCGTTGCTGGTCTCGATATCGGCCTGCACGACGTTGGCGTGATCGATCATCACGCCGCCGCCCATGGTCGAGATCGTGACGTCCGATCCCTGCACCGTGGTGGCGCTGTCGAGTTCCACCACGTCAGCTGCCATCACCTTGCCTGCCACCACGTGATAGGTGAGCACGGCACGCAGCTGGTCGATGTTCTCAGGCTGAAGCAGTGACTCCACCGTACCCGCCGGCAGGTTCGCGAAGGCTTCGTCGGTGGGGGCGAATACCGTGAAAGGGCCTTCGCCCTTCAACGTATCGACGAGTCCGGCCGCCTGGACGGCTGCCACCAGGGTTTCGAACTGACCCGCTGCCACCGCCGTATCGACGATGTCAGCAGTTTGCCGATGATGCCCCGCGTGGCTGGTCACCGCCGCACCGAGGGCCAGTACAAGCATGCCACAGGCGAACCAGCGCAGGGCAGTGGGCACCACAGGAAGCGTCGAGCTTTGTATAGACATTGTCTAGGATCCTTGTCTGAGGTAAACGGAATGACCCATCCCTGCCCGCCACCCTGCGCCACATTCGGATATTTGTAAAGTTTTGTATAGGACATAATGTTTACAACCTTTGCCCACCACGCAATCTACCGGATCCCGAGCACAACCCCAGAAATCCGACCGAGCAGCTTGTTCGTCGGCCTCACGGGCCCTACTGTGCGGCCCCGCATTGTTGCCCCCACCCGAGGACACCCGAAATGAAGACAGAGCACCTGATGCTGACCCTGCTGCTTGCCCTGGCCGCCCTGCCGGCCCTGAGCCAGACCGATGAGGAGCAGCAGACCTTCACCCTGGAGGCCGAAACCGGTGGACTGTGGTTCAGCCGCAACCGCACCCAGATCCCTTCCGACGCGGGCACGCGCTTCGATCTCGATGATCTGACCGGCAGCGGCCCCGACGGTTACCTGCGTCTATCGGGCAGCTACCGCTTCAACCCCCGACACAGCCTGCGCTTCACCTATGCGCCGATCCGGGCTTCCGGCAGCGGAACCCTCGAACAGGACGTGCGCTTCGTGGATGCGGATTTCACCACCGACGCACCGGTGCACGGCGCCTACCGCTTCGACACCTACCGGCTGACTTATCGCTGGACCTTCCACAGCAGCGACACGTGGGACTTGGGTGTCGGCGCATCGGTCCTACTCAGGGATGCCAAGATCCAGCTTCGGCAGGGCGGTCTTGAACGCACCGATGACGACATCGGCGTCGTCCCGCTGCTGCATCTGTATGGCGCCCGCCACCTGAGCCCGAACACCTCCGTGGTCCTGGACATCGAAGGCGCTGCTGCGCCCCAGGGACGCGCCATCGACGCCTCCCTGACCCTGCGTCACACCCTGCCCTCAGGCTGGCAGGTGTTTGCCGGCTACCGGACGCTGGAGGGCGGTGCGGACAACAGCAACGTCTACACCTTTGCCTGGATGCATTTCGCGACGGTGGGATTTGGGGTGACGTTCTGAGCAACCCAATGGCCGGGAGCTGCAGCTGCATTGAGAACGCGCGTCGACTTCAATTTTTCCTCGAGACGAGACGGCGCGTGACGACCAGTGCGAACCAGCCCGACATTGTCGACGCAAAGATCCAGCTGACAAAAATCCCCTCCACTGACTCCGCCAGGCCCAAGACAGGCGACCACCAAAGCAGGCCTTGGACAGCAACCAGAATTGCCAGGAGCCCAAAGAGCCAGGGGACTGCCAGAGCCAGGATGACGGAGTTGTAGAAGACGCTCACAAGGAAGAAACCAATCGATGAAGCCGCCAGCACCAGAGCGGCAATGAGAGACGCCAGCTCGACCGTTCCAACACACCCGAATTTCGGATCCGCTTTACCCAGAACGCAGGCACCAATCGACGCATAAACTATGAAGCCCAATGCGAACACGACCCCGGGGCCAAGGATGTAAGCTGGGATTTTCCAGAACTTTTGCACGGCCCCTGCAGCCAACGCGATGACGGCAACAGGCCTGCCTTTAAGCGGTAGCGAACCCAACGGTCCGAGCCGCTTGTGAGCCAGCTGTCGCTTACAGATCAAAGCGCTCCACCCTCCGCGAAAGCCAAATCCCCTGGAGCCAACTCGACTCAATTCTATTGAGCACTCTGATTCAGACATACAGAGTCAGCGTTCAGCTACACGGTTCTTCGAGCGACCGCTTGAACGCTCGGCTGGATCGTCCTGGTACTGTTCCACGTACGCGTCCAGCAACCGACGGATCATCCTCTGATAGGACGTGCGATTGCGCTCTGCCGCCGACTTGAAAAAATCGACGCTGCGACGGCTGAGCGAGATCGTCACCTTCACACCTTCTTCACCTGCAGCCAGTTCATCAGGCGACGGCAGGAAATCCCGAACGACCTCGGCCTGAATGAGCTCATCGGTGTATTCGATTTTCTTGCTCATGGATTCGCTTGCCCTTGCGCCAGTACCCGGCGCCGATCCTCCGGGCTAACACTTGCTGAGCCATCGGCACCAGCATGTTTTCTTCTGAGTAGACCAACAGCTGACTCACAGCATCTCTCGTGGGCTGCTGCGCCAAGTCAAATTCCAGGTCGAGGGTGTTCACGCCACGTCCAGCAACGCTCGGGGGTTGCGATCTGCGACAAGCAGCAAGGTACGAGCGGCTCCGCTAGGTGCACGGCGACCTTGCTCCCAATCTTGCAAGGTCCGCACAGAGACCCCAAGGAGCTCGGCAAATCGAGCCTGGGAAAGACCGGTCTTTTCTCGGATCTGCCCGACGTCGGGAACGTTGATCACGCGCCCATGCTCACCACGCTTGAGTTCGCGAAGTCCCGCGAGAATCTCGGCACCAATATCACGTTCAACTTCAGTCATCTTCCATCTCCTCCCGAATCTTCCGAAGCACGTCCGTCGGAATCGATTCCGCGACGTTCTTTGGATAGATCGTCAACATCCAGATCACATGCTTGGCGTGGCGTACAAAGTAGATCAACCGGTAGCCGCCCCGCTTGCCTCTCCCAGGCGCTGCCACGCGGAGTTTCCGTATACCGCCAGAGCCTCGGATCACAGATCCTGCATCGGGATCAGCAATCAACTCCCGCTGCACTGCAGCGTATTCATTGTCGGTGAGACATTCCTGGACCAAGCGGCTAAAAAGCTTGGTTTCAACGAAGGTGAACATCCTCTAAGAATACGGCATTGCCGTACTCCGTCAAGAACTCTGCAAGGGCGGACGCCGGCAGCAATGCCTTAGGCCCATGCTCAGCCCACACCATTTTCGTTGCACGCTGGCAGCAATCTGTCCGCCGCATGCGCCGATCAAGTCGGTCCGAAGTTCGCAAGGAACGGATCAGATCCCGAACAGCACCCGGGCGTTGTCGCCGAGGACCCGGCGGCGCCGTGCTTCCGACAGTCCAGAGAGGCTTTCGCGAATGAGCCGCGGCGCCTCGAGCGTGGAATCGACGTGGGGGAAATCGCTGCCCCACAGCACGCGATCCTCGCCGACGAGATCCAGCACGCTGCCGATGGTGCGCTCCTCGGGCTCCGCCACAAACCAGAGATTGCGCCGGAAGTAGTCCGAAGGCTTCAACTTCAGCGGCTGCGCCATGTGAAAGAACTGATACTTCTCATCCAGCCGGTCCATAAGATACGGCGCGAAGCCACAGCCGGCTTCGACGGCGGCGATCTTCAGGCGTGGATGCCGGTCGAACAGACCCGAGACGACCATGGCGGCGATGGCCGGAATGAGCTGGCCGGTGGCTCCGAGACCGAAGCTGAACACGGGGCCGGGCTGGGTCTCGTGCCAGCCGGCGAAGGGTACGGCCGCGCCGCCGAAGCGAACGATCACGTGCAGACATCCAGGCAGATCCGCGTCCACGAGGCGCGACCAGATGGGATCGAAATGGGGGTCGTCCGGGCGCCGGCCACCGAGGACCTCCGGCGGCACGAACAGGCCGCGAAACCCCTGGGCGAGACAGCGATCGAGTTCCACGCAGGCGGCATCCACATCGAGCCAGTTGACAATGGCGATGGGCAGCACACGCTCCGGGATCGACTGGTGAAACTCCGCCTGCCAGGTGTTGTAGGCGCGGCAGTAGGCGGACGCCAGCGCCATGTCGTCGGTGGGAAACGGCAGAATGCCGATGGTGGGAAAGAGCACGCCGCGGTCCACGCCCCAATCATCGAGCAGCGCCGCCCGCCCCGCAGGATCCCAGGATCCGGGCGGACACCCGTCCACATAGCGCAGCCCGCCGGCGAACAGCTCCTCGCGGGGAATGTGCGCACCGCCCAACCCCGCGAGCCGTTGCTCGAGCACCACCTGACCGCCAATGACGAGCTTCTCGACGCCGCCTTCCTCGACAATGCGTATGGCGCGATCACGAAACCGGGGTTCCAGGTAGCGCTCCCAAAGATCCGGCGGTTCCATGACGTGGGAATCGCAGTCGATCACCATGTGCTGTTCCATTCATCCTCCCCAGCAGCCCTACGAATGGGTATCCCTGCCATCGTATAGCCGACAAGCAGCAGCCGGGACAAGCCGCTGCCCGACCGCACCGGGCATTCGACGGCTCATCCTCTGATGGAAGGTTTGTGGCGCTCTGCCGCCGCATCCGACGACTCGCCTTACCCAAACTCACAGCACCCGGATTTCGTTTACTATCGCCACCTTTCGCCCTTCAGGAGCTGCACGTCCATGACCTCCGCCTTTGCCCCGCTGACCTTCAAGCGTGGTCCGGCCATGAAGAACCGCTTCATGCTGGCCCCGCTGACCAACTCCCAGAGTCATGACGACGGCACCCTGTCCGATGCGGAGTTCCACTGGCTGAAGATGCGGGCTGACGGTGGGTTCGGGTTGACCATGACCTGCGCGGCCCATGTGCAGGCCGTGGGTCAGGGCTTCCCGGGACAGCTCGGCATCTTCAGTGACGATCACCTCGATGGCCTCTCCAGGCTCGCCTCGGCCCTGCGTGAGGCGGGCAGCCTTTCCAGCGTGCAGTTGCATCATGCCGGCATGCGTTCGCCGGCGGACCTGATCGGCACCACGCCGCTGTGCCCCTCGGTGAATGAGGAGTTCGGTGCCCGGGCCATGACCGGCGATGAGGTGGAGCAGCTGATCGAGGACTTCATCTGTGCTGCGGAGCGGGCCGACGAGGCCGGCTTCGACGGCGTCGAGCT
>JAFIFJ010000041.1 GCA_020832085.1 Gammaproteobacteria bacterium
TATGGGTAACAGCATCGAAGACGTCTCGCACATCATCGAACTCGCGCTCGCCCCCGCCTTTCTGCTGGTGGGGGTCGGCAGCCTGCTCAATGTGTTGTCGCTGCGCCTCGGTCGCATCGTCGACCGGGCGCGGGTCGTCGAGCAGGCCTGGCTCGATGACCAGGATCCGTCGGACATCGCCCTGGGACGCCGCCGCATCGAGCTGCGCAGTCTCGACCGGCGCATGGCCATCGCCCACTGGGCCATCAGTTTCTGCACCATGGCGGCGCTGTTTGTCTGCGTGCTGGTCGGCGCGCTCTTCCTCGAGGACCTTGCCGGCGGCGCGCCCACCTTCATCATTCCGCTGTTGTTCGTTCTCGCGATGGCGCTGCTGATCTTCGGTCTGCTCCTGTTTCTCGTCGAGGTCTACCTGGCGACCCGTTCGGTGCGCGTGAACCAGGAAATGCTGCGGCGTTGATCTCCCGGCGCTGCGAGGGCTGCGGGCTGTCGGGCCGATCTGTGACGGGTGATTGGGGTCTGACCCCGGAGAGGCATCATTGATTGAACCGAAATGGAGACAACAGCGATGAGCGGAATGCTTCGTCAGGCGGAGCGATTCTTTGAAGCATGCGAAACGGGCAAGGGCTGGGAAGTCTGCAGAGAGTTCTGCCATGCGCAGGCGACGTTTTCCTGTCAGGCCGCGGCCCTGGCCGATGTGGCGACGCTGGAGGGTTACTGCGAGTGGATGAAGCATCTACTGGTGACGATTCCAGACGCTCACTATGAACTGAAGTTCATGGCTGAAGACGCCGAGCGACAGAGCGTTGCCGCCTTTGCGGTGTTTCGAGGCACGCACACCGTACCGGGCGGACCCGTGGAGCCAACCGGCAAAACGGTCGCAAGTGACTACGTCTATGCCATGGTATTCGACGACGGGCGAATCCGGCACGTGACCAAGATCTGGAACGATACCATCGGCCTGCAGCAGTTGGGGTGGGCCTAGGCAGGGTCGGCTCCGCCAGAATCCCTGCGGCGGTACGGTTCGCAGTGCCGCGATGCAGAAAGGCCTGTCTTGTTTGCCGATAGAGCACCGGCGTTACTTGCCCTGCGCCGCCGCATCGAGTTTGTCCAAAAGTTCCAGACCACGCTTCACGTCACCGGAGGCAGCAAGGGCTCGGAAACGGGTATCGCTGTCGAACTCGGCAAGCATCTGCGTGCACACCTCTTCGATCAACTTGTTGACGCTCATTTTTTTGCGACGAGCCAGCGCCTTCAAACGGTTGTACGTGTCGTCGGGTAGCCTGATCGTCATTTCGGCCATGACTGAAAATTCTCCGCGACATGAACTTACCGCCAAGTTGGCTGTGGTTCGTGGCCGACCAGGCAACTGAAGCCGTCCATTGGTCAAGTGTCGGAGACGGACGAACTCCTGGCAACAGGGGCTCGCTCATGGCCTCCAGCGGCGTGGTCGGATCAGCGCGTGTCATCCACCACGTAGGTCGCGCGAAGGAGTGCGAGCGCCTCGTCCGGGCTCATGCGGGACAGGCCGAAGGATTTCATGAGCTTGGCATCAAGCTCCGGCGCCAGTTCGGCAACGAAGCGCGTCATGTCCTCCGCGATGCGTCCGGCCACCGCAACAGTGTTCCCGGGCGTCAGCAGCTGTAACAGGCGCAGCACGTCACCGCGATGCTTCTTGATATGCCGGCTGTCCACAGCAATATCGCCGGCCGCCTTGCGTTGCCGCAAGTCCAGCCAGGCTCGGGCTTTCAGCGGAATCAGACAATGCTCGTCGGCCACGTGCACGCCATTTCGCATTCGCTTGTGGGCGTGGATGAACCGGTAGTAGTCGTCATCCAGCAGGATGGCCGACAGGCTCTCCACGGACTCATCCATGGGTACCGGCGTGAGGTGGGTGCCCTCGGCCAAGGGCAGGGTGCCGGGCTCGCGGGCGAAGAACTCCAGCATCGTCGGGAATCGAGTGGGCCGTGCGTGAAGTTCGGTGACTAAGGAGCACAGCGGGGGCGTGCAGATCAAGGCGCGGAGGCGCAGGAATAGCACCGCTATTTCAAGCCTGCGCAACGCAGAGCTGCGCGTTCCTGCGCCGGGAACAGTTACCGAACTTTGCGCATGGCCCACTAGCGTCAGCCGGTTCGAGAAAGCGATAGCAGCGGCGAGGCTCCGGTCCCTCCTGGGCAATCGCATAGCCGCCAGCCTTGATGAAATCCCACATCTTCCGACCGAAAGCCGGTGTCAGCGCCTCCACGCAGAGGACGATATCCAGATCCTTGGTGGCGCGTCGCTCCAGGCCGGCTTCCTCCAGCGCCAGATAGGTGGCGACGCCGCCGATCAGGACGTACTGGTGCTCGTCCCCGGCGAAGTGGGTGGCAAATGTATCCAGACCCTTCACCACGCCAACTGCTCCATCATCTCGTCGAGCGCGAGTTGGACACGCTCGTCCGGATTCTTTCGCTGGCTCAAGAACAGCGAGAGCCGATCGACCCGGCCATGCTCGGCAGTCGGCTCCGGCGGATAGCACCAAAGCTCAACTTGGCAACTGTCATCGTCCATGGCCGGGATCGTTGGGATCTTCCGGTAGCGTCGATTCCACTCCCGGCTGGCCATGGCCAACGTAGGCTCCGGCGGCTCAGACAACAGGCTGTATCGCGCCAGCGCGCTCTCCCCGGCCACGGTGCCGACCTCGCTGGGAAGATCCCGTTTCAGCACGCGAATGGTGTTCGCCACGGGGTTCTGCAGCCTGGGCAGGGCGTCCTCCCATAACGCCTTCGGTTGGCCACCCAATTCGAGACTGCGCCGCCGGCCAACTTGGCGGCTGACCAGGAGTCCGCAGCCCTCCAGTTCCTTCAGGGCGCGGCTCACGCTCATCGCGCTGTATCCCAGACGCTCCGCCGTGCTCGTGAGCGTAGCGGTACTCGGCAGCTTGCCGAGTACCGCCGCGATGAAGAGCTGTTGCGCTGCCGGCCCTAGGCTTTCAACGGGCTCCGGCCGTAGGCGGCCAGCGCGCTGATGGGTTTGCCACATGCCTAGAGCGGGCCAATACATTTGCCGGCCTGGGATCACGAAGGGGATTTTGAGTTGCACCAGCCGCCGGCGCAGGTAAGGCGGCAGGTTTTCGGCCACCAAACAGTAGCCGCCCTGTACTGCGCCGATGAGCTCAGCGAGCTGGCGAACGTGCTTATCCAGGACCGTGGGCGACGGCAGATCCTTGTCGGGCAGGAGAATGGCATGCTGCTCGAGGCCGTCCACCCGAATCGCATGAACCTCGTAGCGGCTGCTCAGGTACTGAGGTAGCCGGACAGAAAGGCGCGCGCCCCAGGTCACTGGAAGGCCCGTGACCTCGGTTGCGTAGGTCTGGACGCGTTCTGCCAAGGTTCTCATGCAGCGAGGATACCACTATATTTAACACTAACAAATTAAATGTTAGTGTAATATGAGTTTGCTCGGCTGCCAAGCCTATCCAACCTTCGAACCCATGCGTCAAGCCGGGGGCTGAACTGGTGATCTGGCGATTGATTACCTCTGGGTGGCCGCGTAGATTCTGAGCAAACCGGTCCCAATCGATGACGCCATGCCGAATCTGAACAATCTGCCGATCGAAGATCGACTTCAAATGGTCCAGGACCTCTGGGACAGCATCGCGGCGGACACCGGTGACGTCCCGGTCGACCCCAACCACATCGCGGAGATACGCGAGCGCTTGGCTGCTTATCGCGATGATGCGGTCACCGGCGAGCGCGCGCGTGATGTCGCGGAGGCGATTCGCCGCAACCTGTGAACCTCACTGCGTTCCTGCGTCCTGGCGCGAGGCAAGCCCTCGCAGCTGCCGCATCCTGGCATGAGGATCGGCGCGAGGCGCTGGGGAGCGAATTCATTGATGCATTTCTGCTTTGTGTAGATCGCATCGAGGACAGCCCAGAGAGCTATCCCCTTGTCGATGCAGAGGTGCGTCGCGCCTTGTTGCATCGTTTTCCCTACGCCATCTACTACAGTGTCAAGCCCACGCAGCCAAGTCCTGAGTATCTTGCACTGCCATCAGCATCCGGGGGGCTGGCGGTCACGCACTTAGCAAACGCAGGCATGTCGCGTTAGTCCGACCTCGGAGAGACTCGCACGCCAGCGCTGTGAGACGTTAGGCCTGATCGCGTCAGACCGGCGTGGTTCCTCGCAACCGTAGACCTGATCGCGGCTCCCGCACGCGCTCTCCCAATTCGCCGGCGGGAATCAGGCAAGCCATACTCCGTCGATCAAGACGCTCCTGCCCCCGCATCCAGTCACGCATTGCGTTCAGACGAAGTCTCAACGACAAGGCATTTCGATGAAGTACCTGCACCAAAGCAAAGCCACGACCCCTGTGCTCATTGCGCTCCTTCTCTGCTGCATGCTCGCCACCGGAGCACAGGCGAGACCCGCCAGTCCTCTGGATCACCGAGACGACTACCAGATGGACTCCATCCCGGGCGGCGAGTTTCGGAATCACATCTCCACCCATATCGTCGAAGACGATCCCTGGGCCCGCTCCATGCGCACCTTCGGCAGCTTCCACAATCACATGCATGAACTCATGACGCGAATGGCCAAGCACGGCGCGGAAGAGCGTGGCGATGGCGACCGGGTCCCGTCATTCACCCATCGCATTTCAGGCGGCGGCTGGGCCAGCTATCGGCAAGCCCTCGAAGACGCGGGCGATGACTCCGCCTGGTACGAGCTGGTGCGCATCACCGAGATCATGCACGACCGGGTCCATCACGCCATGGCGCGGTCGCTCATACGAGACAGCACGGCCCGCAATCGGAATGTGGATCTCAGCGATTATCTGCGCGGCGAACCGCTGGCGTACGGCGAGGGGATTCCCCCCGAGGACGCCAGACGACTCTCGGAGGTCTCGCTGGATGAGTTCCGTGAGATGGCCTGGCGCTACGACTCCGAGTCCCGATACCTGCACGAGTCGGTGCAGAGCATGATCGTCTTTGCGCACATGCTCGACGATCTTCAGACCCAGTGGCTCGGCTACGGCGAAAGACTGACTGCGGAGGGCTGCCAGCCAACCGTTGGCCTGAAGACTCAGCGCGGCGAGGGCTGGCCGCAGTACGTGTCGACCATCTCCGCCTGCGAGGAGGATGATTGGGGCGAGTTCGTCGAAGTGGCCGGACTGATGCGCGACCGTATCCACCACATGATGTACAAGATGACAGTCTATGGTCAGTAGTGGGCTCAGGCTGTTCGGCGTAGAAGAGGGGTAGCCGAGCACTCGCCCTGGCCAGGCACCGCCAGTCCGGCGGGGACATCAACAGGGCTGGGGGATCAATGGAACCAAAAGCTGGTGCAGGGCCGCCCCGATTAGAAAGCGCGAACGGGCGCCGTGAATTCGCGTGCTTCCCGGCCGCGATCCTGGGGTTCACCTTCAATGATGCGGGCGAGATCCTCATGCTCTCCCACCCGGAGACGCCAGGCGCCTGGCAGGTGATCAATGGGGCTGTCGTTGATTGGGGTCAGACAAGCCTTCGGCAATATAACTATCTGATTTTGATTAGATTTAATGCCCGACTGGCCTTGTGTTCGGCCTTAGAGGGTCGATTTTGATGCCCAAAACGCACCGCTAAGCCGCGCCAGGCTCGTTCCGGGCCGATGGTTTCGCTTAGAGAGTCGTTTTCTTGGCTGAAAACGCGGCGCTAAGCGCAACGAGGGGGCCTTTGCGAAGAGAAAAATAATTTAATATCAAAGCGTTGTGTCGTTTCGCGTTGGTCTGACCCCTGCGAGGCGTCCGGATCTGTGGGAGCCCCGCTGGAGCAATCCGGCGGGGCGACCCGGCCGTCGGCGCAGACTTCTGCACGCTTCCGCGGAATCTGATGTGCCGGCCATGCGGTAGGTCCAGCCGCCGGCTTCCGGGTGGGCGTCCCAGTAGTGGCTGCGATCGAGATCGAGTGGGGTGGTGGACAGCACCATGGCTTGCCAGGTGACGGACCAGCGCTGGACGCTGACGGTGGCGTGTTTCAGTTCCGGTTGTCCGGAGTGGGGGTCGAGGACGAGAACGGCGGGGATCAGGGCGTCCACGCGGGCCTGGGCGGGTCATGGTGTGTCAGCGATCGCGAGTGCGTCCGGTGTTCAGGTTGCGCCCTGTGGTGGTGCAGATGCCGTGTCAACGCAAAGCTAAAGTGTCCCCTTTTCTGCAAAG
Source organism: Gammaproteobacteria bacterium (assembly GCA_020832085.1). Taxonomy (GTDB): domain Bacteria; phylum Pseudomonadota; class Gammaproteobacteria; order Pseudomonadales; family Azotimanducaceae; genus SLTB01. The sequence goes on from JAFIFJ010000041.1 coordinate 6,170, forward strand.
CTAAAATGTCCCCTCAGGCCACTTTGGACTTGGGAGTGATAGCTGGTTTGCGCCAGGGGTGATCCGGGGCAGGACTGGTCTTGCGGTGACGCACTTGCCTCCGCAACGCTAGGTCCACCTGCTCGTTGACCGACTTCTCGTCGACGATGGGTGGCATAGGCTTGCCGATATCCAGGATGCGATGGTCCAGGATCTTTCCGTTCCAGACGATGGCGAGGGTGCCGTCGAGGCGTTTGCAGACGACGACCTTGCGACCCTTGAGCCGATGGCCTGCCCCGGCGCCTGTGATCAGGAATTGCACGTTCTCGAAGCGCACCACGAGATCTTTGCTGACCACCCGCGGCTCCTGGTGGCTGAGGATCAAGTCGAGCTCGTCGGCATCGTGGAGCACATCCCGGTGCGCGTCGACGTCGTCTTTCGGGGGCACGGAGAAGCGCTGGTTGTACTGGTGTCGATAGCGTTCGAGGAAGACGTTGCCGCTGTCGATATCATTGATGCCTTCGAGCCGGAACTCCTTCACCAACCGGTCCTGAAGGGTCTGATTGGCCCGCTCCACGCGTCCCTTTGCCTGAGGCGTCCGTGCATGGACTGAGTCGATTCCGAGGGTCTCGAGGGCTCGACCGAACTGAGTGATCTGGAGATCACCATCGCTGCGATTATCACGAAAGATCGAGTGACGGTCGGAGTACAAGGTGACTGGCCGACCATGCTGATCCAGATAGATACGCAGGGTTTTCATGTAAGCCTCAGTGGTCTCCGCAGGAAACAGGCGCAGGCCGAGCAGGTCACCGGTGGCATCGTCGATGAATACGATCAGGGTGCACCGAGGGCCTCGGTCTTCGAACCAGTCGTGCGGGGAGCCGTCGATCTGGATCAATTCCCCGCGACGAGGCCGTCTTGGCCGGGGCGGATGAGTCTCTTTGCGTCGCTTACGCCGAGGTGTCCAGATCGCTTCCGTGATCATCCAGGCCCGGACGGACTCCCGCGAACAGGTCAGGCCGTGGAGCTCGGTGAGTTTCTCGTGAACCAGGGTCGGACCGAAGTCTCGATAGTCCCTCATGATGAAGGCTAAGGCAGCTGCACGAACCTCGGAGGGGATCCGATTGTTCGCCGGACGGCCTTTATGGGCCGAGATCAAGCCTGCGGCTCCCTGGGCCCGATAACGCTTCAGTAAGCGCTTGATCTGGCGGACCGACAGGCCCAGCTGCCGGGCCGCATCAGCCTGACTCAGATGGCCACACGCCAGCTGTTCCAACACACCGAGACGATCGATCTCTCGCAGGCTCAAGGTCAGATCCCCACTCATGCGCGGTGCCCCGGACAAAAGGGGACACTTTAGCTTTGCAGGGAGGGGACATTATGGCTTTGCAGCTACAAATTCTGAAAGCGAACTGGCCGCCTTCGAGCCCCGCCGGTAGACTCGGCGGCGGAAGCGCAACACTCCCGGTGGGGTGCCCGGACTTCAAACCCGGTGAGGCGCGCCACGCGTGCCTGCGGGGTTCGACTCCCCGGCCTTCCGCCACCTTCACGACCAGCCCCCGCCCGATACTCTCGAAACCGGGATTGACCTGAGCCATGGAACGGGGCGAAGGTCTGCCGCGGAGGGTCGTGACAGTCACGGCTGCAGGGGACTTTTGCTGGCGCCCAAATCACCGCATCATGGTGACCAGCATCAGTGCAGGTCTCGTGCAGGGAGCAGGCGTTCGCAGGAGCGCCGGATCTGTCCACGACCCACAATCCAACCTTTTTTCTAGGCAACAGGTGAAATCCTATGGCAACCGTGTTGATCACTGGCGCGAATCGCGGCATCGGACTGGAAATGGCCAGGCAGTACGCCGAGGCAGGCGACAAAGTCATTGCCTGTGTTCGCGACCCCGGCGCCGCAACCGAATTGAACAAGATCGCCAAGAGCGGCGACGTCAGCCTCGAACAGATGGAACTCGGCGATTTCGATTCCATCACCGCCATGCGCAAGCGCATCGGCGACGTGCCCATCGATATCGTCATCAACAACGCCGGCTGGGTCGGCGGCGGCAAGCAGGGCATTGATGATGTGGACATCAAAGAGTGGCACCGCACCCTGGATATCAACACCATCGGACCGCTGATCCTGGCCCGGGAGTTCAAGTCGAACCTCGCCGCCAGCGGCAACGGCAAACTGATGAACGTCAGCAGCCAGCTGGCGGCATCCACCTGGCCCATGGGCGGCATGATCATCTACTCGACCACCAAGGCCGGCCTGAGCAAGATTACCCAGATCCTGGCCATCGACTGGAAGGATGAGCCCATCACCGTGGCGGTCATGCATCCTGGCTGGGTGAAGACGGACATGGGCGGACCGAATGCCCAGCTCACGCCCGAGGAGAGTGCCGAAGGCATCCGCAACGTCATCGCCGGGATGAGCAAGGCGGATTCCGGCAAGTTCTACAAGTGGAACGGTGAGATCCATCCCTGGTAACGGCCAGCACCCTGAAGGCGCTGGCGATCCGCCGGCGCCCCACTTCAGCCCAGGAAAGGAGAGCAAACAACATGGGTAATCGACTCGAGGGGAAGGTCGCGGCCATTACCGGAGCCTCCAGCGGGTTCGGCGCCGCCATGGCGCGCCGCTTCGCGGAGGAAGGCTGCAAGGTCGTGCTGGGGGACATCCAGGAAGGTCCGGGCCAGGCCCTGGCGGACGAACTCGGCGACGCCGCAGTCTTCCGGGTCTGCAACGTGACCAAAGAAGATGATGTCGCTGCGCTGGTGGATCTGGCCGAGAGCCACTTCGGCAAGCTGGACATCATGGTCAACAATGCCGGCATCGTCGGCGCAGTCGGCCCCATCGATACCACCCCGGACAACGAATGGCGGGCCACGGTGGACATTCTGCTCAATGGTGTCTTCTACGGCATGAAGCACGCAGCCCGGGTCATGAAGCCGCGCAAGTCGGGCGCCATCATCAGCCTGGCCAGCACCGCCGGCATTCTCGGCGGCCTCGGTCCCCACTGCTACACCGCCTGCAAGCACGCCGTCGTCGGCATGACCAAGGGCGTCGGGGCGGAACTCTGCCGCCACGGCATCCGGGTCAATGCCATCGCACCTGCCGGTATGGCCACGGCCATGGTGGCCAACGTCATGACCGGTGACCCCAACGCCATCGAGGAGGCGAAGCAGGGGCTTGCGAAGTCATCTCCACTCCTGAACCGCCCCGGCGTGGCCGAGGACGTCGCCAACGCCGCACTGTGGCTGGCCAGCGATGAATCCGGCTATACCCACGGCCATGTCCTCACCACCGATGCCGGCACCACCACCGGGTCCACGGCCGGCGACCCGGCCTTTGCCGAGTACCAACCCATGTTCCGGGAAGCCGGCAAGAAAGGCGTCTGATTCTCTACAGGACTGCCTGACGTGCGAGAGGGCCCCAAGGCAGGGCCCTCTCGGCCCGGTCCGGCTCAGCGACATCCAATCCGCCGCGAAGGGCTGCCCCCAACGCGAGCAAAGAGGGGCGTACGATGCGGTTGAAGAAGTCCACGCTGTTCGCTTACAGCCTCACCGACATGCCCGTCATGATGTCGATCTTCCCGGTGATGGTGTTCGTGCCCCGCTTCTACGCCAACGACCTCGCGGTCCCTCTGGCCGTGGTGGGCACCATCATGCTCATGGTACGGATGTTCGACGTGGTCACCGACCCGCTCATGGGTTACTTGAGCGACCACACCCGCAGCCGCTTCGGACGACGGCGGCCGTGGATCGCCCTCGCCGCCCCCATCATGATGCTGTCGATCTATCAACTGTTCATGCCCCCTGAAGGTGCCGGAGCCTTCCACCTGCTGGTCTGGAGCATGCTGCTGTCCATCGCCACCACCATGATGCTGATTCCCTACTACGCCTGGGGTGCTGAACTGTCACCGGACTACAACGAGCGCTCGAGAATTACCGGCGCGCGGGCCATGATGGGCGTACTCGGTCAGTTCACCGCCCAGGCCATTCCGGCCCTCGCCCTGCTCCTGTTCGCCATTGGCGGCAGCGCGGCCGTACTGCAGATCGTCGGCATCACCATGCTGATCGTTATGCCGCTGTGCGTGGGCATCACGCTGGCCAAAACGCCAGAGTCCCAGGTGGTGGTGAAGTCTGTGGTCCCGGTCAAGGCCGGTCTGAAACTGATGTGGGGCAACGGTCCCTTCAAGCAGCTGGTGGCGGCCTTCATGATCGGTTCCATCGGACTCAGCATCACCACGCCGCTGTACCTGTTCTTCATCGCCGATGTGCTCAAGGCCGAAGACCAGGCGATCTTCATGCTGGCCTTCTTCTACATCACCTGTCTCGCGGCGGTGCCGTTCTGGGTCTGGCTGGCCGGACGCATCGGCAAACACAGGGCCTACATTGCCTCCTTCGTGGTCATCGGCTGCGCCCATCCCTTCTACATGCTGCTCGGCGAAGGCGACTTCTGGTGGATGCTGCCCATCACCATCGCCACCGGCTTTGCTGCGGGGGGCTTCTCTCAGGCGCTACCGAATTCCATGAAGGCCGATGTCATCGACCTCGACACCCTGGAGAGCGGTGAGAGCCGCGCGGCGACCTACTTCTCGGCCTGGTCCTTTGCGCAGAAGGCCACCGCGTCCATCGGGTCGTCCATGGCCATCTTCGGTCTTGCCCTGTTCGGCTTCGAGGCCTCCCCCACGGCCAACAACAGTCCCGAAGAGCTGTGGGGCCTGCGCTTCCTGTTCTCGACCTTCCCGTCGCTGTTCTTCCTGACCGGTGCGGCCATCATCTGGAAGTACCCCATCACCCCGGAACGGCACGCCGAGATCCGCCGCGAACTCGATCTCAAGTTCGCAGGGACGGGAGGCCCCTGACGCGGCCCGCCCGGCTTCCGTTAGGCGCGATTCGACTCTCTCGGGATCGAATTCGATCATCCCGTCAGCGCAGGTGCTCGTACAGCGGATCCTCCGGATGCCGGCCGCCGCGGGTGAGACCGTCGAAGGGGGGTCCGTTGAGCACGGCGGTGACGATGGCGTTCTGGTTCCAGTCCATCACTACCCGGCGGTGGATGATCTTCCAGACATTGCCACGCTTCTCCATGCGATCGAGGTAGCGACCGATGTAGGTCATTTCCTGATCCGGTCCCTTGTCGTTGGCCGAGTAGTGGAAGGCGGTGACATAGGTCTCCACCCGGGCGTCATCCCCTCGAAGATCGATGTTGACGTTGCCGATGCAGTGCTGCGTCTGTGCATAGCCCCGAATCGCCGTGGGCAAAAACGCGCAGAATTCGTGGGCGTTGCCGTTGAAGCCACCGTAGGCGACTTCGGCCTCGGGCCAGTAGCATGTCGTGAGCACCTCGCCGTCGGCACGGTCGACGCCGCGGCTGTGCTGTGCGAGCACATCCTGAATGGCAAGACGGTCGGCCACCTCTGCCGCGTTCGGAACCGCACCCGTTTCTCTCGTCATCTTCCCTCCTCCAAGTACCTGCAAGCGTGACTTTGGAACTCCAAGGCAGTATACGGGGGCGGGCGGCCGGAACAACCGTCAGGCAGACTGTCCGCCCAGACCCAATTCACGAGGAGGGAACAGATGGCAAGGCTTGCAGGTAAACGGGTGGTGGTCACGGGATCATCGAGGGGACTCGGGCGTGCGTTCGCCATGGAAATGGCGGCGGAAGGCGCGAAGGTGGTGATCAACGGCACCGATGCGCAAGCCCTCGCTGAAGTCGAAGGCGCGATCAGCAAGGCGGGGGGCGACGTGGTCGCCGTGCGCGGCTCAGTGGCGGAAGAGTCCGTCTGTCAATCCCTGGTGGACACCTGCGTCGAGGCCTTCGGCGGCATCGACATCATGGTCAACAATGCCGGCATCGTCCGCGACCGTACGCTTTTGAAGATGACCATGCAGGAGTGGGACGAGGTCATTGCCGTTCACCTGCGCGGCGCTTTCGGCTGTACGCGCGCGGCGGCGACAGCCATGCGCGAGGCAGGCGGCGGGCATATCGTCCAGATCATCTCGGCTTCCGGTCTCGCCGGAGGCTTCGGGCAGGCCAACTATGCCGCAGCCAAGGCCGGCATGATGGGTCTGCTGCGCACCTGCGTTCTCGAGCTGTCCCGTTTCGGCATTCGCAACAACGCCTTCTGGCCCATTGCGGAAACCGACATGACCCAGGTGGTCTTCGAGCGGGCACGGGCCCAGGCTGACGACAAGGGCGAGCAGGCCCCGGATCCGGTCCAGCTCGGCTTCGGCAAGCCCGAGGAAGTGGCCCAGGGTCTGATCTGGCTGACCAGTGAGGATGCGCAACGCTTCGACGGCCAGTGCATGACCTGCAACGGTCGCAAGGTCGCACTCTGGACCCATCCCGAGGAGCGCTACGTGAAGTTCAGCGAGCAGGCCCTGTCGGTGGAGGCCATCTCCAAGCATTTCGCAGCGGCCACCCCACTGCCCATCAATCGCCCGCAACGGCAGCCGGACTGAGCTTCGAAAGCCGGATGAGCGAGCCGGGATCAGCCGCTTCCACGACGCTGCCAACGATGGCGGCGTGAACGAAGCCGGCTGATCTCAGCGCCTCGACGCAGGTCCGCGCCCGATCCTCGGGCACTGCAGCGAGGAGCCCCCCGCAGGTCTGGGGATCACACAAAAGCCGGATCCGCGCATCGGCGGGTTGCAGCCCCGGGCCGAGTTCGACCCTCGCCATCACGTCCTCGTTGGCGGCCTGGAGACTGGAGGCGATACCGGCATCCAGGGCGGCCAGCGCTGCCGGGAAGGCCGCCACCCGTTGCGGGTGGATTTCCACGCCACAGCCCGACGCATCGGCCATTTCCAGGGCGTGGCCAAGCAAACCGAAGCCCGTGACGTCCGTGCAGGCCGTCGCCCCATGGTCGCGAAGCAGGGCAACGGCTGCGGCGTTGGACAGCAGCATGCCGTCCAAGGCCACCTGCAGGTCGCGGGACGCCACCCTGCCCGCTGCGGCCCCGGCCAGCAGCACTCCTGTTCCCAGGGGCTTGGTCAGAATCAGGCTCTGGCCCTGCTGCAGGCGATCCTTGCCGAGCACGTCCTCGTCCCGACCGGAAGCAATGCGTCCCGTCAGGGCCAACCCCAGGCTCAGGGAGTCGTTCTCACAGGAGTGACCACCGAGCAGCGGCGCGCCTGCCGCCAACAGTTCCCGTTCGGCCCCGGCCATCATCTGCGCCAGGTCCTGCTCCATCTGCGCCCGACCGGCATAGGGCACCCCCGCCAGGGCCAGTGCCGCCAGAGGGTTCGCACCCATGGCATGCAGATCACCCAGGGCGTGCAGCGCCGCCAGCCTCCCCCCGAGGTAGGGATCACTGACCGGCAAGGTGAAGCCGTCGATGGTCTGTTCGAGCAGCACACCTTCGATGGGCAGCGCCGCAGCATCCTCGATGTGGCCGCGACCCGCTCCGTTGACGCCACCAAGACTCGCCAGGGCACGCCCCAAAGGCGCAGCGGCCACCTTGCCCCCACAGCCCCGGCAGCGCATGCCCGGCTGCAGACTCTGGCCGCCGCGAGCCGTCGCCACCACGGAGGCCGGCGCCGGGTTCTCCATCACCGGGAGATTCGAAAAACGGGCCATGAAACGCCGGTCGATCCGATCCTTCCAGCGCCAGATGAGGCTGCCGCGCAAGGCCGGCAGGCCCGGCCGCGCCACCACGGCGCGCCGATCGCCGGTGGATATCAGATACAGCGCACGCTGCTGAGGATGGAAGTGCCGCAAGCTTCGTCCGCGAATCCATGCGCTCAAGTTCTGCGCGAGAATCCTGCCGGCGCGCACGGCGTAGACACCGGACTTCGGCCGTGGCGCATGAGTCAGCGCGGCCACATCACCGGCCGCAAACACCTCCGGATGAGACAGGCTCTGCAGCGTCGGTCCCACGGCCAGAAATCCGTCCCGGGCAAGGGTCAGTCCTGAGGGCTTAAGCCAGGTCGGCGCCACTGCGCCAGTGGCCCAGATCACTTCCTCGGCAGCCAGCGCAGAACCATCCGCCAGCTGCAGGCAGTCATCACCCACGGCCACCACCCGCGCAGCCGGCCTGACCGCGACCCCGGCCGAAGCCAGCTCGTCAGCGAGTACCCGTGCCACGGCTGCCCCATGCTCCGGAACCAGCCTGTCGCCGGCCGTCACCAGCCGCAGTCGGGCCTGCTGCTGCAGGCCTTCCCGACGCAGCCGCTGCGCCAGGGCCAGGATGAGTTCCACACCGCCCGGACCACCCCCGACTACCACCAGATCCAGAGGCGCTGCCGTGCTCCTGAGGCGGGCGAGCACCGCATCCAGAGCCGGCAGGAACAGCGATATGGGCTTGACCCTGCGCAGGCGGTCCACGCGGCCCGTGACGCCCTCGAGGGACGGCGTCGCCCCCGAGTTGATTGACAAAGTGTCATAGCGCAGGGGCGGGCGATCAGCGAAGTGCAGCAGCCTTGCACCGGCATCGAGGGCCTGCAGTTCGGCGTGAATCAATCGTGCTCCGGCTGCCGCAGCCAGGGGACCGAGGTCCACATGGGCGGCATCGAAGTCATAGTGGCCCGCCACCAGACCGGGCAGCATGCCTGAGTAGGGCGTATGCAGTTCCCTGGCCACCAGCGTGAGACCTACGCCGGGTAAGGGCCGCATGGCGAATCGCCTCAGCACGGCAAGATGGCTGTGGCCGCCCCCCACCAGGAGCAGGTCGTGCTCGGCAGGTGTTGCGCTCAGCATTCATCCACTCCCAGCGCGTACATGCGCCGCCATCCTCGTCCTCATCGTCGGTTGCGCACCTTACGCCGCGCCACCAGCTCTGCCAACGCCAACCGGGTGCGAAGCCCACACAGGCGCCGCCGTGGCGTCGGCAGCAGATGGCGTTGCGACCAGGATACAGGGGGAGTTGACCACCGTTGTGGCTGCGGACGCAGCCACATGCGTCGTGCTGACGCCTGCCCTGTTGCAGGACAGGCGCTCGAGGCCGAGCTACTCCTCGTCTTCGAAGTCGAGTTCGAGGTAGTTCAGCATCCGATCCATGCGGCGCTGTTCCATGCGCAGCTCGATTTCGCGGCGCACGGACAACGTGCGGGCGGGCGAAGCGGCCCGGGTAACGGTATCGCCCTCCTCCTCGTCAGCGCCGATGCCGTCGAAATCATCATCGATCAACACGTCGAAATCATCGTCATCGCTGGCCATGCATGATGCCCTCAACCGTGACATCCAATGACAAAAGGCGATCGTCAGACCACCTCGTACCGCGTGCCGGGAGCCCCACTTGCGCTTCCAGCCCACTTCAGCGCCCTTGTATTCTCCGACCCCAAGCGATGTCAAGCAGGTTTTTGAGCACTGATTCACATGCCGGGCAGGGAGGCTACGAACGGTGTCTGAGGGACGATGAAAGGCAGTTCCCCGAGCGCTTTGCGCGGCCATCATGTTCGACGACACAATTGCAGATCCGGCGCACCAAGGCCTTCGATCCCGACGCCCTAACCGTCTATACTCAGGGCACGTTCACGCGCCTGGCCCAGGACCCATCGATGAGCGACAAAGAGAACAAGGAAGATCTTCGGGCAGTACCTGCTGATCAACGTTCGCAGGGGCCCAACGAGACCATGATGATCAGCAGCACCGAACTCGCTGCCAAGGTGTCAGCCGGTGCTGCAGGACAGGCCCGCAAGATCCAGGGCACGCCGAAGCTGGTGGGCCGCAGTGAAGCGGTTGCCGGCCGGACCTATGAACTGACCAAACCGAAAACCATGATCGGTCGTCAGGACAGCAATGACATCGTGATCATCGACGGCACCGTCTCTGCGCGCCATGCACAGATCGTCAACGACGATGGCGTCTGGCGCGTGGTGAACCTGATCTCCACCAACGGCACCTCCGTGAACGGGCGCACCAACGTCGTCAGCTATCTGGCCCCGGGTGACGTGATTTCCTTCGGCAGGGTCGAGATGGTGTTCGAGGCCCCGGAAAGTGAACGCACCGTCCCGGCCGGAGGTGCCCGCTTGCGCGGCCGCGGCAAAGGCAACTCAGACACGACCAAGGCCATTCTCTGGGCGGCGGTGGGCGCCGGCCTGCTGATCGTACTCGGCGTGGCGGCGCGGTTGCTGGGATTGATCTGATCCCGCCCCCTGTCAGCGGGAGCCGATCCTGCAAACACAGAAAGGGCCGCAATGCGGCCCTTTTGTTTGCAAGCGACTTCAGCCGCCCGGTGGAATTGGTGGAGCTAGGCGGGATCGAACCGCCGACCTCCTGCATGCCATGCAGGCGCTCTCCCAGCTGAGCTATAGCCCCGAAACTTCTCTGTTTTCGCCTTCGGCCCGACCCCGGACTCCGAGGTAGACCAGCGACGAGGCCGCGAATCTTAGTGACCCCTCCGGTAGGTGTCAACCGACGCGAAGCGCCATCACTCACCGCCTGTCCGGCGCCGTCACCATCACGGTGTGGCAGCAGCGTCAGGCCCCGCCTCACCGAGCTCCCGGTAGCGCTTCTCGAGGCGTTTGGCCTGCTTCTTGGATACCCCACCCAGGACGTCGATGGCGTCCCGCAAACGGGCCCGGGTCACGTCGGATCCGAGGATCACCATGGAGTCATACAGCGGCAACGCCACCGGACGCCCCGACAGGGCGATGAACAACGGCCCGAGCAGGGCGCGGATCTTCACGCCCAGGCCGGCAGCGAGCGATGTCATGCACTCCACCAGAGTGGACCGTTCCCAGTCCGGCACCTGTTCCAGCCGCCACAGGGCGAACTGCAGCACTTCCAGCACCGCCTCCGGTTCCATGGCCAGCTGCGCGAAGGAGTCGGCGCTGAGGCCGCGATTGTCACCGAGCAGATAGCCGGTGGTGGCCACCAGATCCGCGAAGCGCTCGGTCCGCTCTTTCACCAGCGGCACGATGGGCATGAGCTGCTCGCGGTTCAATGCCCATTGCACCACCCGGTCGGCGAAGGCCTCATCCGAGAGCCCCCGCAGCCAGGTCCCGTTGAGCCAGTTCAACTTCTCCAGATCGAAGACCGGCGCACCCAGCGAGATCCGATCGAGGCTGAAGGAAGCAATGAAGTCGCCGAGCTCGAACTGCTCCCGTCCGTCCGCCATGGAGTAGCCCATCAGACCGAGGAAGTTCAGCAGGGCCTCGGGCAGGTAACCCATGCGCCGGTAGTACTGAATGCTGGTGGGATTCTTGCGCTTGGACAGCTTGCTGCGATCGGGATTGCGCAGCAGCGGCAGGTGCGCGAGCACCGGTGGCGTCCAGCCGAAATAGTCGTACAGCAGGCGGTGCTTGGGTGCGGAGTTGATCCACTCCTCACCGCGGATGACGTGGCTGATCTCCATCAGGTGGTCGTCCACCACGTTGGCCAGATGGTAGGTGGGCATGCCGTCGGACTTCAGCAGCACCTGCATGTCCACCTGCTGATAGTCGATCTCGATGACGCCGCGGAACAGGTCGTCGATGTGGCACACGCCGGACTCTGGCACCTTCATCCGCACCACCGCCGCTTCGCCGGCGCTCAGGCGACGCTGCACTTCGGCGTCGTCGAGCCCGAGGCAGTGACCGTCGTAGCGCCCGGTCTCACCCCGCTGCTGCTGCGCCTGCCGCACCTCGTCGAGACGCTCGCTGCTACAGAAGCAATGAAACGCGTGGCCCGCTTCGATCAGAACCTCCACGTGGCGGCGATAGACATCGCTGCGTTCGCTCTGCCGATAGGGACCGAAGGCCCCGCCGCAGTCCGGACCCTCGTCCCAGTCGAGACCGAGCCAGCGCAGACTGTCCAGGATCATCTTCTCCGAGCCCGCCGTGGATCGGACCTGATCCGTATCCTCGATACGCAGCACGAAGGTCCCGCCCTGGCTGCGTGCGAAAGCCATGTTGAACAGGGCAACGTAGGCGGTACCCACGTGGGGGTCGCCTGTGGGCGACGGCGCAACGCGCGTACGCACGGTCATCTCGAACTCCACTGGGGGCAAGGGCCCGCGATTATACGGCCCCGAGGGCCGCCCTCAACCTGATCCGCGGCCACCTCTGCTATCATTTCCCCACTCATTCACAATGCAGGCTGATTCGATCATGGCTGACGCCCATCCACATGGCAGCGGCCCGCTCGGCGAGCGGGGCCGCCACAAGCTCTGCGTCGCGCCCATGATGGACTGGACCGACCGCCACGCCCGGGCCTTCCTGCGTGGCTTCGGCCCCGACATCGTCCTGTATACGGAAATGGTCACCGCAGCAGCCCTGCTCCACGGCGACCGCGGTCGTCTGCTTGCCTTCGACCCCTGCGAGCACCCCCTGGCGCTGCAGCTCGGCGGCAGTGACCCGGATGAACTCGCCCGCGCCGCGGAACTGGGCGCCGCCGCCGGCTACGACGAGATCAATCTCAATGTGGGCTGCCCCAGCGACCGCGTGCAATCAGGCCGCTTCGGAGCCTGCCTCATGCGCGAGCCCGATCGCGTCGCGGCCTGCGTCGCGGCCATGCGCAGCGCCGTGTCCCTGCCGGTGACCGTCAAGTGCCGCCTCGGGGTCGACGAGCAGGACAGTACCGAACACCTCAACGCCTTCATCGACGAGGTGGCGGCACAGGGCTGCTCCTTGTTCATCGTCCACGCCCGCAAGGCCATCCTCGGCGGCCTGTCACCCAAGCAGAATCGGGACATCCCGCCCCTGCAGTATGCCCGGGTACACGCCCTCGCCCGCCGGCGGCCGGACCTCGAAATCGTCATCAACGGGGGCCTGTGCACCCTGGCGGATGCGAAGCGCGAACTGGCCCACGTGGAAGGGGTGATGCTGGGGCGGGAGGCCTATGGCAATCCGGCCATTCTCGGCATCCTCGATACCGCTTTGCTGCGTCCGGGTCATACCGCGGTCAGCGCTGGCGAAGCGCTCACCCGTTACCGGCCCTACATGGAGGCACGGCTGGCCGAAGGTGTTCCGCTGCACGCCATGACCCGTCATCTCCTCGGGCTGTTCCAGGGTCTGCCCGGAGCCCGCCGCTTCCGCCGCACCCTCTCCGAGCAGGGATGCCGATCCCATGCCGGCATCGAAGTCCTCGATGCGGCCGTAGCCGCTGTGGACCTCCCTCAGGCCCACGCGGCCTGACGGCCGCTTCCAGGTCGAACCATGATTGCAGCCATTCGCCGCTTTTTCGACAACAGCCTCGATCCCAAGGCCGAGGCACGCCAGGACAGGAGCGATCCGCTGGCGCTGGCCACGGCCGCGCTGATGATCGAGGTCATGCGGGTGGAGTCCGGCGACGACGCCTTGGCATTTGCCCGGGTAACCGCCGCCCTCGAGGATATTTTCGATCTGCCCCACGCGCAGATCGAGGAACTGATCGAGCTGGCCGAAGCGGAGTTGGCCGAGGCTACGGACTTCTACCAGTTCACCCGCCTGATCAACCAGCATTGGGGGCAGGCCGAGCGCATCGCCCTGATCCGCAACATGTGGCAGGTGGCCTGGGCCGACGGTTCAGTGCACCACTACGAAGAGCACCTGATCCGCCGCATCGCCGATCTCATCCACGTTCGGCACTCGGACTTCATTGCTGCCAAGCGGGATTCCCGACCCGACACCTGACCGCGTGCTTCACAGGCTCTGGCTGCGAGGATGGGGGCGCGCCTCCGCCTCCAGCGCCATCACCAGATCCTGGAAATTCTCCCGATTGCGGTCATTGAGGCTCATGAGCACGCGGTGGGCTTCGAGGACGCGCTCCCGCACGTCCTCTTCGTCACTTTCGAGCTCGGGCAGCTCGCCGAGCTGCTCCACTTCCGTCAGGGGCTCTTCCACGATGTGAAAGACATCGTCGAAGCCCATGGTGGTGAGCAGGCGGGTGATATCAGGCTGAGTGGAGACCAGGGTCGGGATGAACCCGAAGCGGCGCTGGGTCTCCAGCGACAGCCTCGCCAGAAGGCCGAGGGAGGTACTGTCGATACCCTCGGTGGCCGTGAGATCGACGATGACGGCTCTGAAGTCATCGCGGTTGAGCAGCGTACGAAGAAACGAGTCCACGGTGGCGCACAGCGTGACCCGCACGTCACCCGTGAACTTCAGGACATAAATGCCATCGTGGTCGCCCACCAGGATCCGTCCGTGTTCCATCAACCGCTCCGGGACAGCAGAAGACAGGTGACATCATCCGGGGCCTCGAGGCCCGGCGCGAGACCCAGGGCATGGCAGAGGCTGTCCATGTCGGGTGCCGAACAGGCCGACCGTAGCAGACGGGCCTCCTTGGCGGCGAGATCCGGTTCGTCCATGACCTCGAACACCCCGTCGGAGAACAGCGCCAGACGGAAGCTCGGCGGCAGCTCGATGCTGGCCGAGGCGAAGCGCGCATCGGGAAACAGCCCCAACGGCTTGCCGGGAATCTCCAGGTAGTGAGCCGCGCCGTCGCAGACCATCACCGGCGCCGGGAAGTGACCGGCATTGGCGTAGGCCAGCCGGTTGTCCTGGCAGTCGATGACGCCGAAGAACATCGTCACATGGCGATCGAGCTGGCTCTCGAGCAGCTCCTGATTGAGCCAGCGCAGGATCTCTCCGGGGGCCGTGAGCATGCGCGGGCGATACTCCCGGCGCAGGCGACGGGAAAAGTTCTTCAGCAGCACGGTGACGAAGGCCGACGAGGCGCCATGACCTGAGACATCGGCAATGAAGAACACAAAGTGGCGATCGGTGATGCGGAAGTAGTCGACGAAGTCCCCGGACAGAAACAGCGACGGGATGATGTGATGCTGCATCCTAAAGCCGTCGATGGCCATGGGGGTCGGCGGCAGCATGCCGAGCTGGACCTCGCGCCCTGCCCGCTGATCCTGCTGCAGTTCCTCGACGTACTCCTTGAGCTGCCGATTCGCCTCCTCGAGCTCCTGCTTGAAGCGCGAGTTCTCCTGGCGCAGGCGCGACCGCTCCAGCGCCGAGTCCACCGCATGGATCAGCACATCCACGTCTGCCACGGGCTTCCAGAGGTAATCGGCGGCGCCGAGCCGAAGGGCCTGCATGACATCGCCCATGCTGGAATCGGCAGTGACCACCACCAAGGGGACATCGGGCAGATCGCGGGTCAGGCGTTCGAGCATGGAGAGGCCGTCGGGGTCATCCATGTGCAGTTCGCAGAGGATGAGGTCAGGGGCCTGATCGTCGGCAAACTGCAAGGCCTCGGCACCCGAGGCCGCGGCGTCCACCTGGAAGCCCCGTGAGCGCAGTCTGGCGGCCAGGCTTTCACGGTCAGCCACCACATCATCGATCAGCAGGAGGCGGGCAGCGTTCATGCTGAAGGGAGCGCGGCGTCGAACCGGACCGGGCGCAGGAGCGCGACCTCCAGGTCGTCACTGGCGCATGGTCCTGATCCTGCGGTCATCGACCGAAACACTAGCGTTGTGTTGCTCACCGAACTAATGAAACTCCCGCATGCGAGGCACGACCCCGCCAACGCCGGCAGACCCTACTCGCATCAGTAATTGGACGCAAGACAGAGCCGATCAAGGGCAGATCGGGCCGGATGAGGTCGCTCGTGGCCAGCCGAATCCAGGTCTCGAGAGGCACCCGGATTTGTGACCACGGGGGCGCAGAGAGGTTCCGGGTGGCTCAGGATCCCAGGCGCAGGGACTCTTCGGCTTCGGCAAAAGCCTGCCGCAGACGCTTGGGCGACACCGGCTGCAGCGTTCCGAGTTCCTGGGCGAAGAGCGAGACGCGATATTCCTCGAGCAGCCAGCGGCAGTGAACCACGCCACGCCGATGGCCCGGCGTGACCAGGGCTTCGAGCGCTTCGAGGCGGCTTCTCCACTCGGCAAGGTCCGCAATGCGATGGCGATCCCGCTCGACGTGGCCCTGCAGCTGGGCGAGGCGCTGACGCTCCGCCCGCAGGTAGCGCGGCAGCGCATCCCGCCAGGGCGGCGGAACCGTCAGCAGGAATTCCGGCCCCAGCAGGTCGGCGAGCCAAGCCCGAATGTCATCCACGGCATCGCGAAAGGCGGGCGATGTAGCTTCATCGAGGGCACGCCGCAACTCGTGCCAGCCGGCGAGCACCTCATGGGCCAGAGCCGCCACGTCGTCCATGCAGGCGGCAAGCCGGGAACGTCCCCGGTCCAGCACGGTGTCGAAGGCCTGACGGTCGCGGGGCAGCGGGCCCGCCTGCAGATGCGCCTGCTCCACGGCCAGCTTAAGAATCTGATCGAACAGGACCGCCGGATCACCCAGGGGCGCATACATCAGCCCCATGGCATCCCGTCGCGGCAGGCGCCGGTCTAGCTGGCGGACGTTGCGCTGCTGGGCCAGGAGCAGCAGCCGGACCACACCGGCACGCATGGCCGCCTCGGCGCTTTCGGGCTCGCTGAACAATCGGATGGCCACACTGTCGTGATCATCCACCAGCGCAGGCCAAGCGCGCACCCCGGCAGTCGGCGTGACGGTTTCCGGCAACTCGCCGAAGCTCCACTCAGTGAGACCGTCGACTTCGAAGCCGGCTTCCGCGCTGTGCCGGCGCAGATCGGCATCGGCACCAGCCCCCTGCTCGGCCTGCAGCCCCTGCAGATCCCGGCCTGCAGCGAGTTCGGCACCGTCATCGCCGATGACCGCAATGCGCATGCGCAGGAAGTCCTCCACACGACTCCCTTCCCAGGCGTCGGCCGGAATCACGACCCCATGGGTACGTTCGATGGCCAGCGTCAGCGTGCGCAGCAGGCTGCCGACCCGGAACCGTTCAGCGTCCAGCAGATAGGGCATGACGGCCGCCACATGATCCGGCACCGGCGCCAGCTCGCGGCGAATGCGCTTGGGCAGGCCCCGCAGCAGCGCCACACACTTCTGCTCAAGCATGCCCGGGACCAGCCAGTCCAGAGGCTCGGGCCGGAGCTGCGGCAGCAAGGCCCTCGGCACCCGGAGGGTGACGCCGTCGCCCGCCGTCCCCGGTGCGAAACTGTAGCTGAGCTCCAGCCGCAGCTCACCGATTTCGAGCTGCCCCGGATAGTCCGCCTCCACCGCCGCGTCCGGGCGCTTTGCCATCAGGTCATCGAGGGTGAAGTGCAGGACCGAAGGGTCCCTGGCCTCGGCCTTGCGCCGCCACTTCTCGAAGCGGCGGGCATCGGCGATGTCAGCAGGAATGCGTTCCCCGTAGAGCAAGGCCAGGGCGTCCTCGCCAATGAGCAGATCCCGCCGGCGCTCCCGTGCCTCCAAGGCGCGCACGTCCTCGATCAGCTTCAGATTGTGGGCCAGGAAGGTGCCACGGGTGTCGATATCCCCACGCGCCAGGCCATCGAGAATGAAGATCTCCCGGGCGGCGGCGGCGTCGATGTGATCGAAGGGGACCTGACGGCCCTCGACGATGGGCAGCCCGTAGAGCGTGACCCGCTCGCTGACCATCACCCGGCCCCGGCGCCGCTGCCAGCGCGGCGCTTCGTGCTGACGGCGCACCAGATGCATGGCCTCAGCTTCGACCCAGGACGGGTCCAGGGCCGCCACCGTGCGCGCGTACACCCGGGAAGTTTCGACGATCTCCGCCGCCAGCAACCAGGGCGGCTGGCGCTTGAACAGGGCAGAACCCGGGAAGATCTGGAACTTCAGACCCCGGGCGCCCAGGTAGTCCTGCTTCTCCGTGCGCATGCCGAGTTGACTGAGCAGGCCGCAGAGCAGCGCCTGATGGACGCTGTCGCCAGCTGCCGCAGTACTCTGAATCCGCCAACCCCGCTCCCGGCAGGTACGGATCACCTGCCGCTGCAACCCCCACCACTCCTGCAATCGCATCCAGGACAGGAAGCGGCGCTCACAGGCCCGCCGCAGCGCCGAACGGGACAGCTCCTTGCGCTGGGCCTCGAACCAGTCCCAGAGCCGAACGAAGGCCAGGAAGTCCGATTGCGGATCGCGCCACTCGGCGTGGGCCTCATCCGCGGCCTGGGTCTTGTCCATGGGCCGCAGGCGCGGGTCCTGCAGGGACAGGGCCGAAACGATACAGATCATCTCGGCCAGACAGCCCTTGTCCCGGGCGGCCACCAGCATCCGCGCCAGCCTCGGGTCCAGCGGCAGCGCACAGAGATCCCGCCCCACCGCAGTCAGGGCACCCTGACCATCCAGCGCCCCGAGCTCCTCCAGCAGCCGGCGGCCATCGCTCAGCGCCCGGGGCTCGGGCGGATCGAGGAAGGGAAAGGCCTCAGGATCACCGAGCCCGAGTTCCTTCATCTGCAGCACCACGGCAGCCAGATTGGTCCGCAGGATCTCCGGGTCGGTGAAGGCATCCCGGCTGCTGAAGTCCTGCTCGCTGTAGAGCCGGTAGCAGATACCGGGGGCCAACCGGCCGCAGCGACCGGCACGCTGGGCCGCGCTGGCCTGAGAGATGGCTTCCACCGGCAGGCGCTGGAGCTTGGAGCGATAGCTGTAGCGGGAGATCCGCGCCAGTCCCGGATCGATCACATAGCCAATGCGGGGAACGGTCAGCGACGTCTCCGCCACATTGGTGGCCAGCACGATGCGCCGTCCTGCGCCGGGACTGAACACCCGCTGCTGTTCCGCCGCGGTGAGCCGGGCGTACAGGGGCAGGACCTCCACCCCGGGCCAGTCCAGGCGATCGCCGAGAAAGCGACCGAGATCGCGAATGTCCCGTTCTCCGGGCAGGAACACCAGTACGTCCCGGGCCTCGGGCGGCGTACCCTCACCGCTGCGCTCAAGCCTGCGGATGGCCTGCAGGGCGGCCAGGACGCCGCCTTCCAGGGAAGGTTCCACGTCGCCGTCGGCATCCGTCGCCTGCTCCTCCGGCGGCAGATAGTACTGAGTGACGGGAAAGGTGCGGCCGGAAACATTGAACACCGGCACTTCCGCCCTGCCCTCAACCGGCACACCGACGGAAGCTGCCCGCGCCCCCTCAGTATCGTCGTCAGCACAAGCCTGGAAGTGCCGGGCGAAACGCTCCACATCGATGGTGGCCGAAGTGATGATCAGCTTGAGGTCGGGGCGCCGCGGCAGCAGCCGCTTGAGGTAGCCCAGCAGAAAGTCCACGTTGAGGCTGCGCTCGTGGGCCTCGTCGATGATCAGCGTGTCGTAGCGCCGCAGTTCCGGATCCGAGCGCGTCTCGGCCAGCAGGATGCCGTCAGTCATGACCTTGATCAGGCCATCCGGCGAGAGCCGTTCCTCGAAGCGGGTCTGATAGCCCACCACCTGCCCCAGCGGGCTGCCGAGTTCCTCGGCGATGCGGGTGGCCACGCTGCGGGCGGCAATCCGCCGCGGCTGGGTGTGGCCGATCAGGCCACAGACACCTCGGCCGGCGGCCAGGGCCAGCTTCGGCAGCTGGGTGGTCTTGCCCGAACCGGTCTCACCAGCCACCACCAGCACCTGGTGGGATTCGAGGGCTGCCCGGATGGCATCCCCATGGTCAGTGATCGGCAGTTCCGGGGGCAGGGTCAGGACCGGCACCCGTTCCCGCCGCCCTGCCACCGCGGCGCCGGAACGATCGAGCAGCTGCTGCCGCTTCGCCTGCAGCCGGTCTGCCGGCTGACCACGAGCCAGCCGCCGCTGCATGCGCGCAGTGAGACTGTCGTACTCCGGACGATCCCGGCTCAGCAGATCCGGCTCGGGAAGGGAGGTGGGCCTATCGGACACAATGGGGGCGCCATGGCGGTGCTGGGGTGAAGCTGCTGGAACCCGGGAGCGATCGCGCTCCCGGTCCGGGTGAAGCTACTTCGAAAGCTCGTTCATGGCCTCTTCCAGGCCACGGATGGTCAGCGGATACATCTGGCCCTTCACCAGTTCCCGGGTCATCTCCACCGATGAGGAATACTCCCAGGTGTCCCGCGGGGTCGGATTGATCCACACCAGCTTGTCGTAAATGTCAGTGAAACGCTGTATCCACAGGGCACCGGGCTCTTCGTTCCAATGCTCGACGCTGCCGCCGGCATGGGTGATCTCATAGGGCGCCATGGTGGCATCGCCGACGAAGATCACTTTGTAGTCGTGGGCGTACTTGTTGAGGATGGACCAGGTCGACAGCCGTTCCCCGGCCCGCCGCCGATTGTCCTTCCACACCGACTCGTAGAGGAAGTTGTGGAAGTAAAAATGCTCCATGTGCTTGAACTCGGTCCGCGATGCCGAGAACAGTTCCTCACAGACCTTGACGTGGGCGTCCATGGAACCGCCGATGTCGAAGAAGCACAGCACCTTCACCGTGTTCTTGCGCTCCGGGCGCATGCGGATGTCGAGCATGCCGCCATTGTGGGCGGTGGAACGGATGGTACCGTCCATGTCCAGCTCTTCTTCCTTGCCGGTCCGGGCCAGCTTGCGCAGGCGCCGCAGCGCCACCTTGATGTTACGGGTGCCGAGTTCCACCGAGTCATCCAGGTTCTTGTAGTTGCGCTGAGACCAGGCCTTCTTGCCCTTCTTCTTCTTGCCCTTGCCCTGACGGCCGCCGGTGCCATTGGGGCCTTCGCCCCCCTGCCCCACCTGCTCGCCCTTGCCGGAGCCGCTGCCTTCCTCACCCTCGCCGTCCTGGCCGCCCTGGGAGGCCTCCTGCTGGGCCTTGCGGAATTCCTCGATCAGCTTCTCGAGGCCGCCCATGGAATTGATCTTCGCAAGGTCCTCGGGACTCAGGGACTTTTCGAACTCGCGCCGCAGCCATTCGTCGGGAATCAGCGCTTCGAGCAGGCCGTGCAGATCCTCGAGTCCCTTGAAGTAGGCCTCGAAGGCCTGATCGAACTTGTCGTAGTGCTTCTCGTCCTTCACCAGACAGGCGCGGGACAGCAGATAGAAATCATCCACATCGCTGTACACCACCCGCGCCCGCAGAGCCTGCAGCAGATCGAGCAGCTCGCGAATGGACACCGGCACCTTGTGCCGGCGCAGCGTGAAGAAGAAATCAATCAGCATTCGGGGCTCTCCTGAGCGCATTGCGACGGCCAAATGAACGCCTTCGTCAGGGAACACATCAGCCGTGATTTACCTGCCTGCGGTCGCCCAACTAAAGAACGACCCATCACACAGCCATCCCTGGCGAAACCTCATCCTTCGTAGCACCCCCAGGGCTCGCGTCACCGCCGGGGCACAGAGGCCCCGGCTGCTCGCCCGTTCGGCGTCTCCGACGCCTCACCCCCGAGAGTCGCGGCGATGCATGAAGGCCAGACGCTCCAGCAGATGCACGTCCTGCTCATTCTTGACCAGCGCGCCGTAGAGCGGCGGAATGGCCTTGGACGGGTCCCGCTCGGTGAGGATCTCTTCGGGAATGTCGTCCGCCATCAGCAGCTTGAGCCAGTCGATGAGTTCCGACGTGGACGGCTTCTTCTTCAGGCCCGGCACCTTGCGGACGTCGAAGAAGATGTCCATGGCTTCCTTCACCAGCTCCTGCTTGATGCCGGGATAGTGGACCTCGACGATCTGCTGCATCGTCTCCCGGTCGGGGAAGTTGATGTAGTGGAAGAAGCAGCGGCGCAGGAAGGCGTCCGGTAGCTCCTTCTCGTTGTTCGACGTGATCACCACCAGCGGCCGGTTCACCGCCTTGATGGTCTCGCCGGTCTCGTAGACGAAGAATTCCATGCGATCGAGTTCCTGCAGCAGATCGTTCGGGAACTCGATGTCGGCCTTGTCGATCTCGTCAA
>JAFIFJ010000046.1 GCA_020832085.1 Gammaproteobacteria bacterium
GCCACGCAGCTTGAAGGAATGGATGGGCTGCAGATCCTCACGCTTGATGAGAATCTCGTTGTCCAGCCGTGCCGACAGCTGTGGCGCCGCAGAAAGCGGCGTCTCAATGGCGACGTCATAGACCCGCGCTTCCAGGATCCGTTTGACGTAACGCTCGAGCATTTCGGCACTCCTTCTGTCCTCTTGATCGGGCGCTGCTGACAAGTTGCACTAAGCAGCGTGTCCCTGTGGGCGAGACCGCCTGCGGTCCGCAGCCCACCAAGACCGACCCCCGGTCTGCCCGACGCAGGCTGACCTGCATAACGCCCGCCACCCAGGAAAAACCACAACCCCATCGGCGCTGCGGATGGTACGGACCCCCACCCCACCACGCCAGCACCCCGGCCCAAGCGCCTGCTAAGATGGCCGCCTCGCCAACAGGGGCCCCGACATGGATCAGGCAGCCAAGAAGCAGGCGGTAGCCGCCGCCGCCATCGAAGACATTCGCGGCCAGTTCGTGTCAGGCGCGATCATCGGCGTCGGCACCGGCTCCACGGCCAACGCCTTCATCGACCTGCTCGCCCAGCACAAGCAGCAGTTCGACGGCGCCGTGGCCAGCTCTCAGGCCACCGCCGACCGCCTCAGCAGTCACGGCATCCGCGTCCTCGATCTCAACGACGCCGGCACCCTGGCCGTCTATGTGGACGGTGCGGACGAAGCCGACCCGGACCTCAACCTGATCAAGGGCGGCGGCGGCGCGCTCACCCGGGAGAAAATCGTTGCTGCCGCCTCGGAACGCTTCGTCTGCATCGTCGACGACAGCAAATGCGTGGCCACCCTGGGTGACTATCCGCTGCCTATCGAAGTGCTGCCCATGGCACGGGAACTGGTGATGCGCGCCCTGGTGGCACTCGGCGGACAACCCAAGGTGCGGGAAGGGTTCACCACCGACAACGGCAATCTGATCGTCGATACGGCCGCGCTGGATCTGCGGGACCCACCTGCCATGGAGCGCGCCCTGAACGATCTGGTCGGCGCGGTCTGCAACGGACTTTTCGCACTGCGTCCAGCCGATGCGCTGCTGGTCGCGGGAACATCCGGGGTGGCGAACTACATGCGGGGGGACCGATAGTCCCGGTCCCGCGGCGGCTCATATCACCTAAATCACCCGGGCAATGCAGGCGGTTGCGCCCGCCAGTGGGCCAATGCCCGCAAAACTCATGCGTCATTCCACCCCGGGCGGCGGGTCCTGCCAGAAGTGCCGCCACACCCTCCAGTGGCCATCCACCTTCCTCAGGACGTCGAAGTATCGGGCCACGGTGCGGGCGTCGGTGAGGGCCCCCGGCTCACTGATGCCTTCGGCTTCGGCCTTCATGTCCAGATGGATGACGTAAGTGTATTCCGCCACGGCAACGTCGCCGGCCACCTCGATGCTGTGGGGCTCGATGACCTCGATGCGGTAGTCGGCAGCAGCAAAGACCGGCCCAAGGAAGCGCCCGTAGTTCTTGGCGCCGACAATGGCTGGAGCACCGGGGGGCAGCAGGCGCACATCAGGGTGCAGGACCGAGACGTACTGCGGAATGTCGCCAGTTTCAACCGCCTCCCGCCAACTGGCGTAAAGCGCGTCGATCTCCTGGATGTCCCGTGCTTCGGATGCCGCAGCAACCTGAGCAAGGGTGGCGCTGGCAATGAACAAGGCTGTGACGACAAGACGCAATCCGCAACGCATGATGACCCCTCTCCCGAGTAAACACTGATTCCCAATTGAAGCGCGCCGGCCCAGCGCCCCCCCACGATCCCCTCACTCCCCCGCCTTCCGCTATCGCTATCGGAATCGGAATCGCTGTCGACCCAGCCCCCACCCCATCAGCGCCACCAATCCCTCATCGCCCGCACTGCGGACTCCCACGCACTACGACCTGACGCCAGGCCCCTGATGGGAGCGCGCCCCGCGCGCGACAACCACGCTGTCCGCCCGGCACAACCGCCCAAGGCGCCGCTCTGTTCAGCTGGCCAGGGCCTTGTCGATGGCCGTGGCCAGTTCCGGATTCTCCACGGTAATGTCGGGCGCGAAACGGCCGATGACCTTGCCGTCACGACCGATCAGGAACTTCTCGAAATTCCACATGACCGCCGTGGTGTCATTGCCCAGCAGGCCCATTTCCGTGAGCTTGCCGCGCAGCGGGCTGTCGGGATTCTGGACAGCTTCCGGCTTGGCCTGGATCAGGGACTTGTACAGCGGATGCCGGCCGGGGCCGTTGACTTCCACCTTGGCAAACAGCGGGAACTGCACGCCGTACTGGCTCTCGCAGAACGTAGCGATCTCCTCTTCGCTGCCGGGCTCCTGGCCGGCGAACTGATTGCACGGAAAGCCGAGGACTTCCAGGCCGGCATCACGACGGTTCTCGTAGAGTTTTTCCAGCTGGGCGTACTGGGGCGTGAGACCGCACTGGGACGCAACGTTGACCACCAGCAGGACCTTGCCCTTGAAATCAGACAAACGGCGCGGCTGACCGTCGATGGCGGTGACTTCGATGTCGTGGATCGTGGTCATGGCATCAGGCTCCGGTTTTGGTTGCTGTGGATAGCTGTTGACGGAGTGGACGTCCTGGGGTCGATGCTGTCAACCCGTGCCCACTGATGGACCATCTCAGCGCAGCACGCACTGCAATGGAACCTTCCCCGGCAGACCGGGCGCCATCCCGGTGCGTCATCGCCATCAGGGAATCGAGGCGAGGGGCTTGGCGCCGCCCAGGCAGGGCGGCGGCCCACGCTGCCCCGGAGCGGCAGGCCGAGGGCGCAAGATCGAGAGTGAGCCAAGATGGCGCCGAGATTGCATAGTAATGGACCGCCGCTCGTCCGCGGCGTGCATAGTATGTGGGGACTGGCGCGAGAGGGGCCCGCATCACTGATGGCGCAGGCCGGCGCCTGCAACGTGCTTCATTTGTCTTCGCGGCCGGCCCGGGAAGGCGCCTACGGGGATCTGGAGAACCAATCATGAATGGCCCACCCATCCATGCGCGCCTGGTCTGCGCCGTGCTCTTCGCAGCGTTGCTGCTTGCCGCAGGCAGTGTGCTCGCCCGCAACTGGCAGCTGCCGCGGGAATTGCGTGACGAAGTTGCCGCCCTCGAACAGGAGCAGCAGCAGTTCATCGTCAGTGGGGCGGCGCTGACCTTCCTGCCGGCACGGCAGCTCGAACACGAGATCGCCACGCGCGACGCCGACTCCCTGCGCAGCTTCGTCAATGACCTGATGCAGGTGGCCGGTGAGATGGGCTACGACGCCACGCGGGACATGGGCGCCATCCCGCTGAACCTCGATTCGGACAACTTCAATGGCCAGACGATTCCCACGCCGGCGCCGCTGCGCAAGCATGAACGGGAGCCGGGCCCCTTCGGCGTGCACCGCTACATCTTCCCGGAAAGCGGCGTGCCGACCTTCGCCGGGGCCAAGGTGGCCATCTATCCGGAAGATCTCGTTGCCGGTGGCGTCGACGTGGCCATCATCGGCATCCCCAACGACATGGGCAGCGGCCGACGCAATGCCAAACACGGTCCCCGCGTCATGCGCGCCCTGAACACCATTGCCACCCCCGACGTCCAGACCCTGCTCAACCCCCTGGACGTGCTGTCGGTGGTGGATTACGGCGATTTTTCCGTGGACAACATGAGCACCGCGCGCACCATCGGCCACGTCACTGACATGGTGGCGGAGACCGCCGCCACCGGTGCCGTCCCCATGCTGGTGGGAGGCGACACCTCCATGCTCTATCCGGGCGTCAAAGGCGTCGCACAGCACCACGGCAACGGCAGCTTCGGTCTGGTGCACTTCAGCGCCCACCCGGACGTGCATCGCACCGCTGTGCATACCATTTCCGATACCCAGGCCATCTTCCTGCTGCTCAATGAGGGCATTGTGGAAGGCCGCTCGCTGGTGCAGGTCGGCCTGCGCGGAAAGGATGTGACCCCCGCCAATCTGCAGTGGCTGCGCGACCAGGGCGTCCGCTACCACACCATGGCCTCGGTGGAGCGGCGCGGCTACGACCGGGTGCTCTCGCGGGTGATCAGGGAGGTCGAGCGGGGCCCCTCCAAACTGTTCCTGTCCATCGACGTCAGCGTCATCGAACCCAGCGACATGGTGGCCGCCGGGCGCATCGCCAGCAATGGCCTGCGGGTGGGCGAGGTGACCCGGGCGGTGCGCCACATCTGCAACGCCAAGGAGATCGTCGGCTTCGAGATCACGGACATGGCCCCCATGCTGGACTACTCACGCCTGTCGGCACTCAACGCCAATGCCATTCTCAATGCCTGCCTCGTGGGCATAGCCGCACGCGCGGCCGGCCTTCGGCCCAACTACGTTCATCCGCTGGCGCTCGATCATGGCCAGGGCTGATGCCAACGGCTCATCTGCCGCCACCGCGCCGTTTCAAAGCCCTGGAGGTTCTGTGATGCAAGCCGAATTCACGCCCCGCCCGCTCCGTCGGGGCGTCGCAATGCTCGGACTGTCGATGGTCCTCGGCCTGACGGCCATGGTGCCCGCCATTGCCGAGGAGCGGGAAGCCGAGACCGAGGCCGAGACGCCCACCACCTTCGAAGTGCCGGACACCCCTGAACACGTGGTGGGCACGAACCCCTATCCCTTCGACACCGTCGATCCCCGGGAGGAGAAACGTGAGGGTATCGAGCTGCCGGAGTCAGTGATGCCGAAGCTCGAACTGCTGACGGAAGAGGAAATCGAGTTTCTCGCCAGCGGCGACGCCCGCCGCTTCGCAGGCAATCTCGAAAAGACTGTGGAGGAACTGGAGAAACGCACGCCGGAGGAGATCCAGGCCTGGGTCCAGGCCATGGTCTATGTGGTCGAGGGCAGCCGCTACAAGGAAGGCCGGGACGCGCCGAACATTCCGCTGAACACGGACTCACCTGAGTTCAACGCCTGGCGCATGGTTCGCCCCCGATCCATGGATCCGGTACGTGAGGCCGGGCCCATCGGGCTCGGTCGCTACAACGGCCGGGGCGGCCCGCCCACCTTCGGGGGATTCCCGCTGGCCCTCACTCAGGAAGATCTGATCGAAGGCAAGGTGGACGCGGCCGTAGTCGGTGCGCCCCTGAACATGGGATCCGCATGGCGCGACTCCGGCAGCCAGAGCACCACCGAGATGCGCGTGATGGGCGGCGGCATGGGCGGCCCAGATCAGTATGTGCACGTGAATCCCAGCAGCGTGCTGAACATCGTCGACTACGGCGACATTGCCATCGACAACGACAGCACCGAGCGCTCCATGCAGGAAGTGCGGCGGGTGGTCCGCGAAATCGCCCAGACCGGAGCGATACCGCTGATCATCGGCGGCGACCACTCCCTGTCCTATCCGAACATCGCCGGCTTGGCTGACGTCTACGGCAAGGAAGAGATCACCGTCATCCACTTCGACGCCCACTACGATGCCTGGTGGGGATCCCCCCACCTGATCAGCCATGGTGCACCGGTGTATCGGCTCCTCAACGAAGGCCACGTGCGCATCTCGGACTACATCCAGATGGGCCTGCGTTCCAGCGGGCCGGACCGGGCCGCCTTCGAGTGGATGCGTGAGAACGGCATGCGCTACCACACCATGGCGGAGATCGAGCGCCGGGGCTGGGAAGCAGTGCTCGATCGGGTGGTGGCCGAGGCCAGCGAAGAGGGCCGGAAACTGTTCATCTCCTTCGACATCGATGTGGTCGATCCCGCCTACATGCGCGCCACCGGAACACCGGTCTCCGGCGGCCTGAGCATGCGTGAATCGATCACCATCATTCGCCGACTCTGCGCCGAGTCCAACGTCATCGGTTTCGATCTCATCGAACTGCATCCGGCACTGGACCCGACCTACATGACGGTCCTCAACAGCGCTCATATCGTCAAGGCCTGCCTGACCGGACTGGCCATGCACAAGGAAGGTCTCACGGAGCGGCACTATCTGAGCCCGGTGTCGGCCGAGCATGCCATCGACAACTACTACGGCGATCAGCAGTTCTACCTGGATGCGACCGCCGCCGAGAACGAGAAGAAGGAAGCCGAGAAAGCCGAGCGGGAGGCGCGCGCAGCCGAGAAAGCCGCCGCCGGCGCAGAGGAAGCCGAGGACGACTGATCAGTCCGTGGCTTCACCCGGGCTGGCTCTGCGGGGCTCGAACCAGAGCACCCGCAGCAGCCAGTAGGCCATGACCCCAAGTACGGCAATCACCGGAACAGACAACAGCGCGAAGTGGCGGATTGGTTCCGGGAAGACCTGGGCCTGGCCTAAGAAGAACGACGCCGTGGCCACCAACAGGGCGAAGCACATGCGCCAGAGGTGACGGCCGATGCGCCGGTGTCCGACGAGGGGGGTCCCGCGCAGCATGCGGATGTCACCCACCGCAGCGAGGGCGGCAACCGCAGCGAAGACGAAGTAGGGCAGCGCCGGGAAACCGTCCAGCTGGCCATCATCGCGGCGGATGGCCTCGATGCCGAAGGTGAAGCCCAGCACGGCCACGCCGACTCCCACCGCCAGCGCCGTCCCATGCACCAGCCGGTCGTCCTCAGGTGGCGGCCGCACGGTCAGGAGCGCCGTCACCACCAGATACAGTGACAACCCGGCGGCCACCACCGACAGCCGCTCAGGAATGAAGGCCGCCAGCGCCCCGCCGGTCACGGCCATCACCACCATGGCCACCACGAACACCAGACCACTGCCACGATGCAGCACTTCACCCTTGGCCGCCGCAAGGGCCAGCACGCCTGCAATCAGGGCCATCACGCCGCCAAGAAGATGTGCCGTCATGGCCTCGGGCCGGGAGCGCGGCAGCTCAGACGAGCTTGCCTGGATTGAGAACGCCATCCGGGTCGAAGGTGGCACGGATGGCCTGAAGGTAGGCGATCTCTTCCGGGGAGCGTGAGTAGCCGAGGTAGTCCTTCTTGAGCAGGCCCACGCCGTGCTCCGCTGACACGCTGCCGCCGTGGCGGCGGATCATGCTGAAGATCTCTTTGGACGCGCCGTGGCAGCGTTCGTAGAAATCGGCCTGGGGCATGTCCTCGGGTTTGAGGATGTTCAGGTGCAGGTTGCCGTCGCCGATGTGGCCGAACCAGATCACTTCGAGATCCGGGTAGTGGCGTCCGACGAAGGCGTCCACCTCAGCCAGAAACTCCGGCACCTGGGACACGCGCACGGCGAGATCGTTCTTGTAGGGCGTCCAGTGGCTGATGGTTTCGGAGATGTCCTCGCGCAGGCGCCAGAGCTTCCTGGCCTGCTCCTCGGACTGGCTGAGCACGCCGTCCACCACCCAGCCCTGTTCCACGCAGTGTTCGAACACCGCAAGCGCTGCCTCCGCATCCTGGCTCACTTCCACTTCCACGAGGACGTAGTAGGGGCAGCTGTCGGCATCGGCCGCGAAGGGCGCCGGCAATCCGGTCCGTGCCAGCACCTTGGCCAGGGCCTTGGCGTCGAAGAACTCGAAGGCCGAGACCTCCAGACGCCGGCGGAAGGCGTGCAGGACCTCCATGACCACCGGGAAAGCGGACAGGCCCAGGACCAGCACCTGCTGGGCGGCGGGCTGGCGGGCCAGGCGCAGGGTGACCTCCGTGATCAGGCCCAGAGTGCCTTCTGAGCCGACGAACAGGTGGCGCAGATCGTAGCCGGTGTTGTCCTTCACCAGCCCGCGGCCCAGATCCAGCACCTCGCCACGGCCGGTGACGACTTTCAGTCCGGCCACCCAGTCCCGGGTCATGCCGTAGCGGATGACCTTGATGCCGCCGGCATTGGTGGCCACATTGCCGCCGATCTGCGACGAGCCTGCGGAGGCGAAATCCACCGGATAGAACAGGCCGTGTGCCTCGGCGTGTTCCTGAATGGTCTGGGTGATGGTGCCCGCTTCGCAGCGCAGCAGCTGACCCGCCGGGTCCAGCTCCAGGATGCGGTTCATGCGGTCGAAGGACACCACCACTTCGCCAGCCGGGGCGACAGCCCCGCCTGAGAGACCGGTTCGACCACCCGATGGGACCAGGGCGAAACCGTGCTCGCGGGCAGCCTGGACCAGAGCCACCACTTCTTCCGTGCGGTCGGGGAAGACCACCGCGCCGGGCGCCACGGTAAAGCTGCGGGTCCAGTCCCGGCCCCAGGTCGCCAGCGACGCATCGTCCTGACGCAGGCGATCACCGAACAGGCTCGACAGGGCCGCCACGGCGGCGGTCGTAAGAGGGCTCGGGGCGGTGCGGGAGGCAGCTTGTTCCATGATGCTCGCGGGGCCAGTGCTCGAGGGCCGTCATGCTATCATGCGCGGCCTTTTTCCCCGCTACCCAGGCACGGCTTCGATCATGACCAGCGTCCGCACATCTATGTCCAAGGACAAGATCCGCATCCTTCTGCTCGAAGGCATCAGCGACACCGCCGTGGAGGGCTTCGCCCGCGCCGGCTATCGCAACGTCGAGCAGATCTCGGGATCCCTGTCCCGGGAGGAGCTGCTCGAAGCCGTCTCCGGCGTGCACCTGCTGGGCATCCGCTCGCGGACCCAGCTCGACGCGGAGGTATTCGCCGCCGCCACGCGCCTGATCGGCGTCGGCTGCTTCTGCATCGGCACCAACCAGGTGGATCTGATGGCAGCCTTGATGCGTGGCATTCCCGTGTTCAACGCGCCCTTCTCCAACACCCGCAGCGTGGCGGAACTGGTGCTGGCCGAAGCCATCCTGCTGCTGCGCGGCATTCCGGAGAAGAATGCCGTGGCCCACCGCGGTGGCTGGCAGAAGACGGCCCGCCAGAGCTACGAGCTGCGGGGCAAGACCCTGGGCATCATCGGCTACGGCAACATCGGCTCCCAGCTCGGGGTGATGGCGGAATCCCTGGGCATGCGCGTGCGCTTCTACGACGTCACCCGCAAGCTCAAGCTCGGCAATGCCGAGCAGGTGGACAGCCTGCGCGATCTCCTCGGTGAGGCGGACGTGGTGACCCTGCATGTGCCGGACACGCCGAGCACCCGCAACATGATCGACGCCACCATGCTCGGCTACATGAAACGCAATGCGGTGCTGATCAACGCGTCCCGGGGCAAGGTGGTGGACATTGGCGCCCTGGCCGCTGCTCTGGAAGCCAGGCACATTCTCGGCGCCGCCATCGACGTCTTCCCGGAGGAGCCGCGCTCCAACGACGACCCCTTCGAGTCGCCCCTGTGTGCCTTCGACAACGTCATCCTCACCCCGCACATCGGTGGCAGCACGGTGGAGGCCCAGGAAAACATCGGCCGCGAGGTGTCCGAGCGGCTGACGTTCTGGAGCGACAACGGCTCCAGTGTCGGATCGGTGAATTTTCCAGAGGTCGGGCTGCCGGCGCATCCGGGCAAACACCGCCTGCTGCACATTCACCGCAACGTGCCCGGCGTGCTCTCCTCCATCAACCAGGTGTTCTCGGACAACGGTCTGAATATTTCCGCCCAGTATCTGCAGACCAATGCCGAGATCGGCTACGTGGTGATCGACACCGACGTCGAGCACAGCGAGCGGGCGCTTGAAGGCATCCGCAAGGTGGAGGGCACCATCCGCACGCGCGTGCTGTTCTGATGACCCTGGTCCGGGGGCTGGGCTACGCGGGACTGCTGCCATTCGTCGGCCTGCTGGGACTGGCCTGGCAGCCCGTCATCGGGTCCAGCGCCCAGGCCGTTCAGCTCTTCCACATCTACAGCGCCCTGATTCTGGGCTTCATGGCGGGCGTGCTGTGGCCAGTGCTGTATCGCCCCCAGGCGGCGCGCACCATGGCGATCGCGGCCGTGAGTTTTCCCGTCGCGAGCTTCCTCGCTTTCGCCTTCCTGCCGACGTGGGTCGCCCCGATCCAGGCCCTGCTGTTTCTGACCCTTCGCCTCAGCGAAGTCGTTAGCGGGATCGATCGGGACTACCCCCCAGCCTACCGGATGCTGCGCTGGCAGCTCACCGTGGTGGTGGTCGCCTGTCACCTCGGGATCATGTTCGTCGTCTGATCGTTCAGATCAGCAGAACGGAGCGATCCCGAGGCAGGCAGTCAGCCAGCCACGGCTTTGCGCACGCCGGCAATGCCGCCCTTGTAGATCCCCTCCACCACGTTCACGGCATCGGCTTCCGGCACGCCCCTTGGCTCGAAGGTCCCGCTCCAGTCCACTCGGCAGGTGCCATCGCCGAGATCGGCGATGCGTACGCTGGCCGCATAACCCTGCACCGGAAGCGGGCTGTCGTCATTGAGGATGCTGTAGCCGAAGGTCATGGCCTCGGGTTGGTAGGCATCGAGGCGCTCCACCACCACACCGCCGCCGAGACCGAGGGTGCGGACCATGCCGACGCCCTCGCCCTGCACTTCGACGGAAGTGATGGGGCCGCCCACCTGCACGCCCCCGAAGTCGCTGAGCAGGGTCCAGACTGTGGCGGCGGGGCCGGCAATGGTTTCGGTGACGGTAACGGTGGTCATGGCATCTCCTTGGCTGTCGGTAACGTCTGAGTGGTTGCTGTGCTGGATCTGCGGTTGCGCGAAGGGGATCAGCGCAGTTCGAAGCCTTCGAGTTCGCCCTGATCGCGCCATTGCTGAAGCAAGGCGTTGAAGGCGTTGATGCCGAGGCCGTAGGTCTGCCCGCCGAGTCCCCCGGAGGCGTTATCGAGTTCGCCTTCGTTGTTGTAGTAGCCAGGCGTGCAGGCCTCGAGGAAGTCGCGGTTGTACACCGCCACCCGCTTGATCTCCTCCACCCAGGCGGCTTCCGCTTCGGGGGTCACCTCCGCGACTCTGGCGCCGCGCCTGTTCACCTCGTCGATGATGTAGCTGATGTGCTGAGCCTGCTCGTCGAACATGGACGTCATGTTCACCGACAGCCCGTTCTGGGAGATGCCGACGAAGAACCAGTTCGGAAAGCCGTGGCTGGAGAAGCCGTGCAGGGTGCGCAGCCCGCCCGCCCAGTGCTCGAACAAAGACTCACCCTCGCGGCCGATGATGTCGAAGCCGATGCGCCGTTTCGGTGTCGTGGTGATTTCAAAGCCGGTGGCGAAGATGATGCAGTCCACTTCGTACTCGACGCCATTGGCGACCACCGCATTGGCGGTGATGCGCTCCACGCCATGGGCGTCGCTGACGTCGATCAGGTGCACATTGGGACGGTTGAAGGTGGGCAGGTACTCGTCGTTGAAGCAGGGGCGCTTGCAGAACTGGCGGTACCAGGGCTTCAGCGCCTCGGCGATGTATTCGTCGCTGACGGTCTCCTCCGCCCGGGAGCGGATGCTGTTCATTTTCTGGAAATCGGCCAATTCCGCCATGGCGGCGAAGGTCTCCAGGTCCTTAGGCGCTTCGCCGGCCTGGACCATGAGGGAACGGATGTTGTGGAAGATGTCGGTCCAGCCGTCGTCTACCAAATCCTCTGCCACCGGCTGCCCCATGACCACGGCGTTGAAGTTCTCCCGCCGCTGGCGCTGCCACCCGGGCTGCAGAGACTCCACCCACTGCGGATCCGTGGGCTTGTTGCCGCGCAGGTCGACGGAACTCGGTGTGCGCTGGAAGACATAAAGTTCCTTGGCCGCGGCACCCACATGGGGGACGCACTGGATGGCGGTGGCGCCGGTGCCAATGACAGCGACCCGCTTGTCGGCCAGGCCCGTGAGATGGCCGTTGTGATCGCCGCCGGTGTAGGCGTAATCCCAGCGGCTGGTGTGGAAGGTGTGGCCTTTGAAATCCTCGATGCCGGGAATGCCCGGCAGTTTGGGCCGGCTTGCCGGGCCCGTGGCCTGAATCACGAAGCGGGCGCGGATGTCGTCCCCGCGATCGGTGGCGACCCGCCAGCGGGCGAGGTCTTCATCCCAATGGATGGCCTCTACCCGAGTCTGGAAGCGGGCGATGTCGTAGAGATTGAAGGTCTCTCCGATGCGCCGGGAGTGCTCGTAGATCTCCGGCGCGAAGGAGTACTTCTCCTTCGGCATGTAGCCGAGTTCCTCCAGCAGCGGCAGATAGCAGTAAGCGTCGATGTCGCACTGGGCACCGGGATAGCGGTTCCAGTACCAGGTGCCGCCGAAGTCACCGCCGGCCTCCAGAATGCGGACATCGGTGATGCCCCGCTGCTGAAGCCGCGCCGCGGCCAGCATGCCGCTGAAACCGCCGCCGATGATGACCACTTCCACCTGCTCCTGGAGAGGATCGCGTTCGACGCGGTCCGCGTAGGGATCTTCGATGAAGTGGGCAAAGCGGCCTTCCACCTCAACGTACTGCTCTTCGCCATCCGGACGCAGGCGCCGATCGCGCTCCTGGCGGTACTTCTCACGCAGGGCGTCAGGGTCGAAACCGAGGTTGTCGTACTCAAGCGGCAAGGTTCTGGCCATGGGTCAGTCTCCGCAGTCCGGTCAGCTGGGCGAATAATCATAACGTGTTTCAATCTAATGAGGGCAAGTGACCCGCTGCAACGACCCTGCTCAGGCGGGCAGCCAGCCAAACCAGGACCGTCCGGCCATAGCGGCCACATGGGCGAGCAGGCCCCAGCCGGCGTAGAGGACCGTGACCACAGTGATGCACGCCAGACGCCAGTACCTGTTCTGCAGGCTCCGATCCAGCAGGAAGCCGGTCAGGGGCAGGACCTGAATGGCATGAATGCCGATGAAGTGAGCAATGCGCAGATCGCCGGCCAACACACTCCAGCCGAACAGCGGTATCCCCGGCCCGCCATCGGCGCCACCGATGGTGTGACCGGAGTTCACCAGCATGGCGGCGCCCTGCAGACTGCCGAGCAGGAAAACGGCGAGACCCAGGCGTATGCCCCACCAGTAGGCTGGCCGCGCCGGATCGGATTCCCGCAGGAAGAGCAGCAGGGCCACGGCCGCCGCCACCGAGTTGGCGGCGATGCCGAATCCCATCAGGCTGAACACGGCGGCGTCGAACACGGTGGCCGCGTTGTAGTGGGACTGCACGCCCCGCGCGGCCTGCAGGGTGATCGTGGCCTGTTCCAGACACATGGAGGCGATGACGACCAGGGCGATGAGACCCACCAGCGGGCGCGCCTGCCGCAGTTCGGCCAGTAACCACGCCATGGTGAGCAGGTAGATGGCGATCGACAGCGCGAATTTGGCCGGCTTGAGCCAAACGCTGCCCCCCAGCAAATGCCGGTCGTCCACCAGCATCAGCGCCAGCAGCACCAGCAGGACCAGAACGTGCGCCAGGGCCACCCGGACCAACCACGGGCCCCGGCGGTAGAGCTCCGCCGCCAGGGCGTTCATGGGGCGGCCTGGGTTCGGGACTGCAGCAGACGTCCGGCAGTTCGCAGCAGGAGGTAGAGCATCAGACCCACCGGGCCTGCCAGGAAGCAAAGGAGCAGGCAGGGCACGATCAGAAATGCGTTCACGGGCTCGTTGCGCTGGTCGCGGGCGATCCAGCCACCGACGAAGTAGTCGAACACCAGAAAGTGCAGCCAGCCCGCCAGCAGCCTTTCGTCATGGGCGAACAGCGCCCGGACCTCGGCCAGACTGCCGAAGCCGCCCTCGTCGAAGGGCACATGCGGACCCATGAGCAGCAGATAGAGCAGGCCGAACAGCAGCGGCAGGCCGACAAACGCCACCCAGTCCGCAGCTGCCTGCAGGCGGGACACCCAGAGCGAAGCGATGAGCAGGAGCCAGAGCAGCAGCATCAGCGTGCCGGCATGGCCGAACAGCGATTGCGGTTCCATCCACAACATCACGTCTCTCCCGCAGGAAGGGTGGGGGTTCCTGTTGGCGCAGCTTCTCCGGCCGGCTCGAGGTCAAGTTAGCGAGCAATCTTTCCGTCGTCAAGATAATTTTGTCAGCGTCAAGATTAAGGGCTGTGGCAGACTGTCGCCAAACTCAGGACGACATCCCGGATATGGCTCGAACCCCCTCAGGCTCCAATGCTTACCATCACGGCGACCTGCGCAGCGCGCTGCTGGCGGCTGCAGACAGCCTGCTCGAGGACCGGGGTGTGGAAGGCTTCACCCTGCGCGAATGCGCCCGCCGCGCCGGCGTCTCTCACGCCGCGCCCGCCCATCACTTCAAGGATGTCCGCGGCCTGCTGACCGCCGTCGCCGCCGGCGCCTTCGACCGCCTCACCACCTCCATGCACGACCGCAAGGCGCTGGCGCCTGGCGATCCTCTGTCCCAGCTGCAGGGCGCCGGTGAGGGCTACATCGCTTTTGCCCTGGGAGAGCCCCAGCACTTTTACCTGATGTTCCGCTGCTCGGTGGTGAACACCGAAGACGAGGCGCTCAGCGCCAGCGGGCGGGCAGCTTTTCTGGAACTGGAACGACCGGTGGCCGCGCTGCACGCCGTGGACGATGCCATGGCTGACGCCAACGGCAACATCGACGCCGTGCTGCTGTGGTCGCTGGTGCATGGATTCGCCCATCTCTATCTGGATGGGCGCGTGGGACGGTACTCCGAACTCGATGCCGCCACCCTGGCGGAGCGCGTCATCGGACGAACGCTGACGGCCCTCGGCGGCCACCTGCCCGCCAAGCTCTGATGTTTCGCCTCACCCGGCCGATCGCGAGGCGATCAGCCCTGGGAGTTCCCGCATGTGGGCAAACACCGTGGTGTCCGGACCCGCAAGGCGCTCGGCCGGAATGAGACCCCCGGCATAGGCGTAGACGTGCATGCCTGCGGCCCGGGCTGCGGCGACCCCATTGGCACTGTCCTCCACCACCACGCAGCGCTCAGGGGCATGGCCCATGCACTCAGCCGCATGCAGGAAGAGATCGGGAGCGGGTTTACCTT
This sequence comes from Gammaproteobacteria bacterium, assembly GCA_020832085.1. Classification (GTDB taxonomy): domain Bacteria; phylum Pseudomonadota; class Gammaproteobacteria; order Pseudomonadales; family Azotimanducaceae; genus SLTB01. The sequence goes on from JAFIFJ010000046.1 coordinate 14,692, forward strand.
TGGCCACGTCGTAGGCGCTGAAGATGCGTCCGGCGAAACGCTCATGCAGACCCGTGATGCCGAGGGTCATGGCCATCTTGCGATGGCTGCCGTTGGAGGCCACACAGGTGGCATGGGGGATGGCATCGAGGGCCTCAACCACACCCTCCACGGGCGCCAGCTCGTTCCGGAACGCCTCCTGATAACGGGCATTCACCGCCGCCCGCCAGGATTCCGGAATGGGCCTCCCGATCTGCCGCGCCACCTCACGCTCGAAGTGCCCGTCGGTGCAGCCGATGAAGCGCTCCGCCAGCTCCTCCGCCGACAGCTCCCAGCCGAGTTGCGCCAGCGCCGCCTGCTCGATGCGCACCGCCAACCGCTCCGTGTCCACCAGCACCCCGTCGCAGTCGAAGATGACGAGCTCGATCATCGTTCACCCACCCCAAATTCTGGACATCCACCAAAGTATTGGACATCCAGCAAAGTTTTTGGATGTCCAATACTTTTGATGCTCTTGGCCCGCAAATTTGTGGATGTCCAATATTTTGGGGTCAGGGTTTCCAGCGCTCGTTGTAGTTTTCGGCGCCTTCGCGGCGGACATCCTCCAGCCAGCCGCCTTCGTAGGGCCAGGAGTCGGGGTCGTCGGGCTTGGGTCCCTGCCAGAAGCGGGCGAAAGGTCCTGCCGCCTCGACCCGCTCCAGGGACCAGGCCTGACGCCGGAAGGTCCAGCTTTCCGGCACCAGCCGATGAGCTTCGCGGAAGTGCTCGATAGCCGCTGCGTGATGTCCGGCCACTTCCAAGGCACTGGCCAGCTCGAAGTGGGCATGACCCAGGGACCGGTTCTCGTCCCGGGGTCGGGAGCGGGCGATCACTTCGTCAGGCGTCAGGGCGTACTCGCTGGCACTGCCCTTTTCCACCCAATCCCGCAGGGCCGCGTGGTAGACCGCCGAATCGTCGGGGATCTTCACCGCTTCCTGCATGATATTGCGCAATCGCTCCGGCGTTTCGGGGGGCAGTTGCGGCGGCGGGCCGGACCGGGAACCCGGCGGGGCGGGTGCGACCTCGGCCGGGCGCACGATCATGCCCTGCTCGTCGATCCAGACGCTGCTCGGGATATTGATGACCCCGAAGGCATCAGCGAGCTTGTGGTACTGGTCGATAAGTGACGGATGCTCAGGCTTAGCCGCTTCGATGAAGTGGCGGCAGCCCTCGGCACCCAGGGTGTCGAGACCGACGGTGACGAGTTCGAAGCCTGAAGGCGCGAGTTCGTTCCTGAGTGCCTGCCACACGGACAGGTCGCCGGAACAACCTCAGTAAGGGGCCCAGGCGTAAAGCAGCACCTTCCTGCCGCGCAGGCTGGACAGCGCGAACTCGTTGCCGTCCAGGTCGGGCAGTCGCAGATCAGGAGCCTGGGCCGTGACCAGGGCGCGGCCGCCGATGGCTTCCGGTCCCAGGGCCCAGAGCCCATGTTCGGGGGCGGACACCAGCGGCAGACCCATAGCCGCGGCCAGCGCCTTGACGTCGGCATCGTCGCCTGGGACTTGCGGCAGCGGAATGCAGACGTCGCCCTTGCAGGCCCCTTCCGGCTTCAGCTGCCAGCCGGTCCCGGCCTCGAAGTCGGCGCGTGGGATCGTCAGTGATCGCAACAGCATGGTGTCCTCCCTGCTGGGAATGGATCGTCGAGTGTCTCGCTTTCAGCGTGGGCGTGGAAGTCCGACACGGGCTGAATCACGCCGGGCGCGACCGGCCACCCGGCCGGCTCACCGCTGGCCTGTTGAGCCGACGCCGTGCTCGCGGAACCAGGCCAGGGCGCGCTGCCAGCCGTCCCGGGCGGCGGCTTCCCGGTAGCTCGGCCGATAGTCGGCATGGAAGGCGTGGGGCGCGTCCGGGTAGATGTGGAAGGTGGACGGTGACTGGGCCGCTTCCAGCGCGGCCTGCATTTTCGCCACCTCGGTCATGGGTATGCCCGTATCCTGGCCGCCATAGAGTCCGAGCACCGGCGCATTGAGGTCCGCTGCCACGTCGACGGCGTGATAGGGCTGCAGCGTCGTCGCCTCGCCGGTTACCCGGCCGTACCAGGCGACGCCAGCGGTCACCAGTTCGCTGTGGGCCGCATACAGCCAGGTGATGCGCCCGCCCCAGCAGAAGCCGGTGATCCCCAGTTGCGCCACGTTGCCATGCTGACCGGCGGCGTAAGCCACCGTGGCATCGAGGTCGGTCATGACCTGCTGGTCCGGGACCTGACGGACGATGGCCAGAATGGCTTCGAAATCGGTCAGCCCCGACACCTCCCCCTGGCGGTGGAACAGCTCCGGCGCCAGCGCCAGATAGCCTTCCCGGGCAAATCGCCGGCAGACGTCCTTGATGTGCTCGTGAACGCCAAAGATCTCCTGAACCACCAGCACCACCGGGAACGGCCCCTCGCCCTCTGGGCGGGCCAGATAGCCCGGAATCTCGATGCCGTCCTCCACCGGGATCATGACGTCAACCACCACGAGGCCCGCACTGTCGGTGCGGATCACCGTATCGGCCCGGATCGGCTGCACCGCCAGCGCAAACCCTGCACCGGCACTGGTCACCAGGAAACGCCGGCGGGTGAGCGGAAGCGGACGCAGTTCTTCAGCCATGAGGGGCCCTCAGCATCGTGCGCCGGTACGCAGACGGTACCGCTATCCGTATCATGCCCCAACGCAACCCCTGCGGCATCCACGGCACCATCCGCTTCGGAGATTCGCGAATGTATGACGTTCACTACTGGCCGACCCCCAACGGCAAGAAAGTCACCATCCTGCTCGAGGAGCTCGGCGTCCCCTACAACGTCGTCCCCTGCAACATCGGCAAGGGGGATCAGTTCACCGACGCTTTCCTGCGCATATCACCGAACAACCGGATGCCCGCCCTGGTGGACCATGCGCCGGCCGACGGTGGCGAGCCCATCTCCGTTTTCGAGTCCGGCGCCATCATGTGGTACGTGGCGGAAAAGGAGGGGCGCTTCCTGCCTCAGGACGTCCGCGGCCGCGCCAAGGTCCATGAGTGGCTGATCTGGCAAATGGCCAACCAGGGGCCGAAGACCGGTGAATGCGGCCACTTCCGCCGCCTGAAGGACAGCCAGGGCGATCAGAGCTATGCCGTCACTCGCTTCACCGATGAGGTGAACCGCATGTACGGCGTCCTCAATACCCAGCTCTACTACCACCCCTACGTGGCCGGCACCGAATACACCATCGCCGACATGATCTGCTATCCCTGGACGGTGGGCTTCGAGGCCCAGGGCCAGGACATCAACGACTTCAAACACTTCAAGCGCTGGTTCGAAGAGATGGGTGCCCGGCCTGCTGTCGGGCGCGGCATGGCGGTGGGCTCCGACTTCGGCAACGACTTCGCAAAGCTCAGCGATGCCGAGAAGGAGGCCCTGAGGAAACTCCTCTACAACCAGCGGGCACGGCCGGCGCCGGACGAGCGCTGAGGCAGACCTGGACGACGCGGGCCCTACCCTTGATCCTCCGATCCGTGGGTGCAGAGGCGACGACCGGCGCCCCAGAGGTTCTGTACTCCCCGGACATAACCATTTCGTATTAGAACATCGGATTTCATTCCTTCTCGCGGGCCGTCCGCCTCGCCATCATGGCGGCCCGCACGGTTATCATGCGGTCCCATTCATCCCTGAGGCTCCCGGGGCCCCAGCCCATTCGGCGAGAACAACGTGGCACCAGAGGTCGCACTCGATTGGCAAGGCTGGCTGACGCTCTGCACCTGCGTCGGCGTACTGCTGACGCTGGCGCTGACCCGCTTGACGCCGGATCTGGTGCTGCTGGCCGCGCTGGCGCTGCTCAGCGTCACCGGCATCCTCACGGCGGAGCAGGCCCTGGGGGGCTTTGCCAATCCTGGCCTGATCACCGTGGCCGCCCTGTTCATCGTCGCCGCTGGCGTTCAGAACTCCGGCGGCGTGGACGCCATCGTCGGACGCGTCCTGGGGCGGCCGAAGTCCTACCGCGGTGCCCTCACCCGGCTCATGCTGCCGGTAAGCGCCATGAGCGGCTTTCTCAACAACACGCCGGTGGTCGCCACCATGATTCCCGCCGTCTCGCGCTGGTCGAAGCAGATCGACATCGTGCCGAGCCGGCTGATGATCCCGCTGTCCTACGCGTCCATTTTCGGCGGCACCCTGACCCTGATCGGCACCAGTACCAATCTGGTGGTCAACGGTCAGTTCCAGGCCCTCACCGGCCGCGACGGCTTCAACATGTTCGACATCACCCCGGTGGGCCTCGGCGTCGCCTTCGCCGGATTTCTCATCATGCTGCTGACCGCAAAATGGCTGCTGCCGGAACGAAGAAGCGTGTCGGAACAGTTCGCCAACCGCCGTGAATTCACTTTCGAAGTGGCCGTCGCCGAGAACGGCCCCCTGGTGGGGCTGTCGATTCAGGATGCCGGCCTGCGCCATCTCGGACGCATCTTCCTGGCCGAAATCGAGCGCCAAGGCGCCATTGTCACCGCCGTGGCACCGGAAGAGCGCCTGCAGGCCGGCGACCGCCTGGTGTTCGTGGGTGAGACGGATGCCATCGTCGACGTGCTGCGCATCAATGGTCTGGTGGCCTCGGACAGCAGCACGCCGGTGATCGAGAAGGACATGGCCGAGCGGCGTCTGGTAGAAGCAGTGGTCTCCCCCCTGTGTGACGGCATCGGCCAGACCCTGCGCGACGGCCGCTTCCGGGACCGCTATGGCGCTGTGGTGCTGGCGGTGAACCGCAACGGCGAATCCATCCGCGGCAATCTCGGCAGCATCACCCTGGAGGCCGGCGACGTCCTGCTGCTGGAAGCCCGCTCGCCTTTCATCACCCGGCAGCGGCAGCTGCGCGACTTTCTGATGATCAACGATTTGAACGAACAGCGCCCGGACCACAGCAAGACCGGCATGGCCATCGGCATCCTGGCGACCATGGTGCTCCTGGCCACGTTTGGCATCACTACCATGCTCAATGCGGCGCTGCTGGCCGCCTTCGCCATGGTGGCCACGCGCTGCCTGACCATGGCCGAGGCCCGGCGCAGCCTGGATCTGACCGTGATCATCACCATCGCGGCCAGCTTTGCCCTCGGCAACGCCCTGCAGGTGTCCGGTGCCGCGGCGTGGATCGGCAGCGGCGTACTGGTGCTGGCCGACGGCAATCCCCTGCTGCTGCTGGTGCTGACCTTCTTCGCGGTATCCCTGCTCACCGAAATGATCACCAACAACGCCGCCGCGCTGATCATGCTGCCGGTGGTGCTGAGCATGACCAGCGTCCTGGGGCTGAATCCGGAGCCCTACGTCATCGCCGTGATGATCGCGGCCTCGGCCAGCTACGCCACGCCCCTGGGCTACCAGACCAACCTGATGGTGTTCGGGCCCGGGGGCTACCGCTTCACCGACTTCATGCGCATCGGCATCATGATGAACATCGTTGCCGGCATCGTGACCATCCTGCTGGTGCCGATGATCTGGCCGCTGGTTTGAGGTTCTGGCGGTCCGGAGGGACTGCCCCCCGCGGGGTCGATCTGCGCCGTGAGGCATGCCATTCGCCATCGCCCGCACCGCGGGCTCCCACAGTAGAGAAAGGCGTGGCATCTGGCAGTTCGCTCGATCGAAGATATGTGGGAGCCCCCAGCGGGGGCGATCAGCGCCGGCAGGTGCTGCGGCAGCCCGGCGAGGCTCAGTTAATCACGGGGTCGAGCTGACCTTTCTCGTAGCGCGCCGCCATGTCGTCGAGGCTGATCACCTTGATCTTGGAAGCGTTGCCCGCGGTGCCGAAGGCCTCGTAGCGGGCTTTGACGATGTCCTTCATGGCCAGCATGGTGGCCTTCAAGTACTTGCGGGGATCGAACTCCGCCGGGTTCTCGGCCAGGAACTGCCGGGTGGCCCCCGTGGAAGCCAGCCGCAGGTCGGTGTCGATATTGACCTTGCGCACGCCGTGGCGAATACCCTCCTGGATCTCCTCCACCGGCACACCGTAGGTCTCGGCGATCTCGCCGCCGAATTTGTTGATGATTTCCAGCCACTCCTGGGGGACGGAGGACGAACCGTGCATCACCAGATGGGTATCGGGGATGCGGGCATGAATGGCCTTGATGCGGTCGATGGCGAGAATGTCTCCCGTGGGCGGGCGGGAGAACTTGTAGGCGCCGTGACTGGTGCCGATGGCGATGGCCAGGGCATCCACCTTGGTCTGCCGGACGAAGTCCGCCGCCTCTTCCGGATCGGTGAGCAGCATGTCGTGGCTCAAGGTGCCCTCGGCACCCGACCCGTCCTCCTCGCCCGCCTGACCGGTCTCCAGGGACCCGAGGCAGCCGAGCTCACCTTCCACGGACACGCCGCAGGCATGGGCCATGGCCACGGCCTGCTGGGTGACGCGAACGTTGTAGTCGTAATCTGCGGGGGTCTTCATGTCCTCACGCAGGGAGCCGTCCATCATCACCGACGTGAAGCCGAGCTGGATGGAGCGCTGACACACCGCCGGTGATGCGCCATGGTCCTGGTGCATGACGATGGGAATGTCCGGAAACTCCTCCGCGGCGGCGAGAATGAGGTGGCGCAGGAAGTTCGGCCCGGCGTACTTCCGCGCACCTGCCGACGCCTGGACGATGACCGGGGAGTCGGTCTCGTCGGCGGCCTCCATGATGGCCCGCATCTGCTCGAGATTGTTGACGTTGAACGCCGGGACACCGTAGCCATGCTCGGCGGCGTGATCGAGGAGCTGGCGCATGCTGATGAGGGCCATGTTGCGATTCCTTGGCTGCAGGACGACGAAGCGTGAAAGCCGCCTAGGCTAGCTTTCGCCCGGCACAATGGAAAGCCGGCAACAGCCATCAGCCCCGCCACGAGAGCAGCAGGACGCCGGCTCGGCCCCAGGGACAGGAGCCCAGAACGGAAAACGCCCCACTCGCAGAGCGAACGGGGCGTTGCCGAATCGGCGCCAGGGGCGCCTTGTGAGCTGGATCAGCCCGCCTTCTGGAACTTCAGATTGAGCTTCAACGTGCCCATCATGATCCCGGGCTGGTGCTCGAAGGTATTGCCTTCGCCGTACTCGATGCCCTCGAGGCGGTCGAGGAGCAGGTTCCAGGCCGTTTGCTGCTCGATGCGCGAAATACCTGCACCGGGGCAGACCCGGGGACCCTGGGAAAAGGCCAGATGGCGGGTCACCGCCTTGCGCTCGATGTCGAGCTCGTAGGGGCATTCCCACTCGTCCGGGTCCACGTTGCCGGCCGCCCAGCGCAGGTGCAGCAGCGAACCCTTGGGCACCGTCACCCCCTGGAACACCTCGTCCTGACTGGTGATGCGGGTCGACAGTCCCTGGGTCGGCGAACGCAGGCGCATCGCCTCCTCGCAGAAACCTCGGATCTTGCTGCGATCGGCCTTGAGTTCCTCGAACAGCCCCGGCGTCTCGCAGATCAGCTGGGCCTGCTCTTCCAGCGCGTACTGGGTGGTCTCGAGACCACCGAGAACCATCGCATAGACGATGCCATTGATCTCGATATCGGTGAGCTTGCGTCCGAGCGCCTTGTACTCCACGTCGCACAGCCAGCTGATCATGTCGTCGGCGGGATTCTTGCGCTTGGCCTTCACCGCATCCGCCACGTATTCCTTGAAGCCGTCGAGGCCCTTGAACTGCTCGACGAGCTGCTCCTGGGTGAGTTCGTTCTTGTGGCCGCGACCGATGACGTAGGGCTTCACCTGCTCGGTACCCCAGCGCGCAAGCTGCTCCACATCCTCCTGGGGAAAGCCGAGGACGCTGGCCATCACCCGCTGGGGCAGCGGCCGCGCAAACTCGCTGATGAACTCCACCTCGCAGGAAGGCCGGTCGATCCAGGCTGCGATCAGGTCATTGCCGTGACCCGTGATCATCTCGGTGTGGCGACTGGCGCCGGGGCCGACCCAGGGATCGGTGAGTTCCTGGCGGTGGGCGCGATAGAGCTCGTCGGTGGGCCGCAGGCTGTACATCGACACCATCATGGCGTTGACGTGCTTCATCTCCTCCGGCGGCACATCGGAGTCCTCGAACATCTTCAGCGCCAGGGTCAATGTCGGCGGAAAGCGCACCGGGTCGCGCACCACCATCGCGATGTCCTCGTACTTGCTGAGGATGTAGCCGTCGGTGCCCGGAGTCAGACCCTCGCCGGGAATGCGCAGCACCGGCGCATCCCGATGCAGGATCGGATAGGCCTCGTACCAACGCTCCTGGGCGCCTGGGGAGAACAGGTCCACGTCCTCCACGGTCACCGGGCACTTCAGCGGGCTATCGGCGTGTTGCGGCGTTTTCGCGGTCATGGTCCCTCAATCATTCATGCTTGCTGGTGAACGCAAGAGTATAGCGCACAGCCCCTGCCGTCACCCCTTCTGGTCGTGATCGGAACGGCGCTGATAGTCACTGCGATCGAGCCTGAAGACACAGCAGTCGTCCTCACCGAAGCGCCTTCGTTCGATGAACTTGAAGCCAAAGCGCTGATAGAAGGCATGGGCCCTGACATTGCTGGCCAACGGGTCGATGACAATGGCGTCCACCTCGGCGGCGGCAAAACAGCGCTCGATGGCGAGCCCCATGACGATGCTGCCGTAGCCGCGGCCGAGATCTGCAGCCTCCCCGAGCCAGATGTCGATGGCGCGCAGCCCTGCCGGCACATCGCCCCAGTAGTGGCTGTCCTCCAGCGCCGGATCGATGATCTGCACGAAGCCCAGCGGCCGTTTGTCGAGTTCCGCGATGAGCTGTTCACGCCAGGGCGGTGAGCGTGCCAGCTCCACCTCCCACTCCCAGTCGTCGTTGGGATCGGCCTCGATCACATGGGGCTGCTCGTCCCAGTGCTTGAGCAGCGCCAGATCATCGGGATCCGCCGGCCTCAGCGTGATGCGTGACGCGTGGACCATCCAGCGGGGCTCAGAGCGGGGTCCGGGTCATACAGGCTTCCTCCACCCGGCGCTGATCAGTGCCACAGCGCCAGGATCAATCCATACAGCGTGAACTGCAGCGTGTGGTAGCCGCCATCGATCAGGAACAGTTTCAGGCTGCGGCGGGCAAACAGATAGCTGATGCCAAAGGACGCCGCCACCCAACAGGATCCGGCGGCAAAACCCGCCCCGACGCCGAGGGCGAGGCTGGGTCTCGGCCCCAGGAACATGGCAAACACCAAGGCCGCGATGAGGGCCAGAACAAAGGACCCGCCAAAGATCAGCGCAGGATTGCTGTCAGCAATGTCCACGCCGGCTTCCCGCTGCCAGGCCGTACCGAAGGCGAACGGCGAGTACCAGATGCCGCCAAGCAGAAACGCGGAAACAGCCGCCGCGAGCGCAGCCAGAAGATTGATCTCCATGCTCAGGTCTCCCCCCGAAGATTGACCTCTCGCACCGGTCTTGTTTCTGACGGCGAATCAAGCAGCGCCGGTATCGCCCGAACTATACGCCGCCCGGGGGGAAGGCGGGGAGCCCGATCAGCTCGAACCGTGCAGTTCCGGCAGCTGGTCGTTGGACCAGATCTTGCGGATGAAGCGCGGGTTCTTCGACGACATGTCGATCTGGTAGAGCGACGTGCCCTCACGGCTCGGGATGTCGAGAATCTCGCAGAGCTGCCGCGCCAGCCAACTCTCGATCTTCAGCACCACCATCTTGCGCCGCAACCGGCCCTGTTCATCGCGATTGAGAATGGTCGGGAGGGTATTGAGCGTGAGGATTTCATTGACTGCTGTGTCGGCCATCTTCTGCCGACCTTCTTCGCTGGCGTAGAAGTGGGTGACGCCGAACACGAGCCGGCCAGGCTCGATCTGCTTTAAGAACTGACAGGTCTTCACCACCGTGGAACCGGTGCGGACCATGTCATCGAGCAGCACAATGTCGTGCCCTCGAATCTCCTCGAAGGTGGACTCGCTGTTGCGGTGCAGGGTGATCTGCACCTCCCGCTCACCGAAGCGCTCCTTGTCCAGCAGGATGAACTTGGCCTTGGGCAACCCCAGGCGGTTGTAGAGCTCCTTGACGAAATCCCGCGCGCCCTGATCCGGAGCGCACAGCGCCAGCCCCTCGCCTTCCGGGCCGTAGGTGACGATGTTCGAGTTCTTCAGGTAGTCGATGTAGATGTCATAGGGAATCAGGTTGTAGAACTCGCCTTCGAAGATGTCCTTGAACATCTTCTGCACCGCATGGGAGTGATTGTGCACCGTGATGACCCGGTCCACGCCGGCGAGCTTGAGCATCTGGGCATAGAGTTTGGCCGTGAACGGCTGGCCGTCGAACTTCTTCAGATCCGCATCGTCACGCTCGAAGCCGGTTTCGCCCAAATCCCGCCGCGGACCCCGGTCCTGCGCGCTGTAGTAGAGATCCGGCTCCACCAGGACCACTTCCTCGGCACCGTTCTCCTTCGCGGAACGGGCGATGAGCAGGGTGCGCATCGCCAGCGTCTGGCGGCTGACCGAGCGGCTGGTGGTACTCACGATCACCACCGTCCGCCCCTCGAGCTGACGGCCGATGCGGGAGAAATCCTGTTCGTCTGAAATGAACCGCGGGCAGAACTCGGAGTTGGCGAAGTTCTTCATGCTGATCAGGTCGGCGATGTCCTCCACCTGACCCACCCCAAAGGCGACGTCAATGGCGAACGGGTCGTCAGAGGAATTGCCGACCACGATGATCCTGGGAGAAGCCGAAGTTGCGGTCACGGTCAGGGTCCTGTGTGCTGCCGAGCGACGGGGGCGGAAGATGAACCCTGGGTGACCCGGGGTCAACCTCGGCCACCCGCTCGACAAGGTTTGGCCCCGGCGGTGATCTGCAGGCTAGACTCTGACCGAGCCCGCGAGCAGGAGGCAACCGTGAAGGTCGACACCCTGGAACATCTCATCACCTGGTCCAGCGCAGTGCACACGCATCTCGCCAAAGCGCTCGACGCGGCGACGGCAGGAGCCGGCGAGGGCCCGGCCAGTCTCTTCGCCGACTATGCGGCGGGCCACGAGCGGAACATGGCGGAACAGATCGCCGCCATGATCGGCGAAAGTGATCCCAAGGCGCTGCAGACCTGGGTCTACGATTGGCTGGAGCACCCGCCGCCGGCACCCGAAGGGATCACGCGCAACCAGGACAGCAGTATCGACCTCGACTCCTTGGGCCGGGAGCTGTTCTCCGCCCACAACGAGATCATGCGCCTGTTTCATCAGCTCATGGCGCGCGCGGACACCGCGGAAGTCGAGGAGCTGATCACCCGCATGATCGATATTGAGGAAGGCCACACGCGACAGATGGCCCAGCAGCTGAATCGGACCCGGGACATGTGACGGTCGCGGCCAGCGTGGCCAGACCCCGTGGCTCAGCCATCCCCATTGTCGTTGTCCAAGTCCAGTACCGGATCGAGGACGGCGCTCTCCCCAGGGGCTTCCGCAGGCACAGGCAGATCTGCCTCATCCCAGGCCTCTGCATCGGCATCGTCGCCCATGTAGCGATCGAGGCGACGGTGGCGGGAGGACTCGTTTTCGAACTGAACCTCCAGAGTCAGCGTGAAGCGCCAGTCCGAGCGCCGCCTGCCGGTGTCCTCGTCCAGCGGCCAGGCATGCTCCGGCTGCAGTTCGTAGTACAGCCAGCGACGGAGGAACTGCCTGCGATAGCGCAGAGCGACGAAGTACTCCTCCACCTCGAAGCTCGGTCGGGTGTAGCCGAAGGTGCCGATCTCACCACGCAGGGCGGAGCGGGCGTCGAGCTGCCTGAACGCGATCACTGATGAACGCCAGTCCACCCCGGAGGACCCTTCGGAATAGGTCCCCTGGCCAGTCCAACGCAGCAGGCCGTCCCGGCTTTGCAGCCATTCCCAGTCCATACGGGAGGTGGTGCCGAACCCGTCCTCACGCTGCCAGAACACCGATTGCGTGGCCCGCAGCAGGGTGCGATCGGTCAGACCGTAGACGTAACGGTAGCGGCTGCGGATCTCCGGATTGAGGCCGCCGCCGTCCACCCGTATCGAGCCGTCGAAATCGAGCTGGGAGCGGCTGCGTTCGCTGGCGATGAAGCGCAGACCCAGGCGCGTCCGGTCACTGCCCTCGCTCAGAGTCGCCTCATCACGAAGTTCTCCGGAGATGTCCTCGTCGCGGCTGATCAGCAGCCGAAATCGATCCGAAACCCGCGGCAGCAGAATGCTGGCCCGGATCCGCAGGCCATGACTCCAGCCGCCATCCTGATCCCACTCGGCAGAGTTGCGGATGCGGATGAAGGTGCCGATGGGTGTTTCCTCAAAGGAACGCGCATCGCCAAAGAAACCATCGAACCAGGCTGCCGGTTCGCACAGCCGTTCATTGATGTAGGAATGGGAGCGGTCGAGCCAGCTGATCGGACGTTCGGCTTCATCCCGACAGTAGCGCTCCATGAGCGCTTCCTGGTCGGCCTGCCGTTCCTCGGTGTCCCGTTCGGGGCGTTCACGATCCGCTGCCAGAGCAGGCGAGAGGGGGCAAACCATACTGAGGCAGGTAAGCAAGCAGCCAACGCGAAGCATGTTCACGACTGTGATGGACTCGACTGCAGCATGACCGCGAAACCACTCCATGGCCGGCAAGCTGAGTAACCCGCCACGGTCAGCAGGTCACAGGGCAGGATCACAGTAAATCGCATCCGCACCCGGCCGTCGAGCACCGCCGCATGATTGTGACCAAGATCAGCGCAGATAGCGCTGCCGCCACCGGGAACGGCCCTGCTCAGTGCGACCCGGGGCCCTGCTTCACCAGCAGCATGAGTCCATCCCGGGCCAGGATGTGCACCTGATCACCACGTCGCGGGCTCGCCTCTCCGTCCGCCACATGCCGTGCCCGCCAAAGTTCCCCCCGCACCCGCACACGCCCGAGCAGGGAACCTTCGAAGCCATCGAAGGCCACGCCAATTTCGCGACTTAGATCGTCCCGGCCGTCTCGCTCCCCTGCCGTCACCACCACCCGCGTCGGCGCCAGGGCCTCAAAGCACAGCGCCACGACAAGATCGCCGAGCAACGTGACGGCCAGCACCCCAAACAGCAGCGGCGGCCCTTTCCAACCGCCGAGAAAATGGGCCACGACGAGCGTCACCGAGACGAAGAACAGCGTCGCCGACACCATGGTCAGCCACCACTGCAACGCGAACCGACGGCGCCGGGAGCGTCTCATGGCGCCCGGGAGCCGCTTGCGGTCAGCCCTGGCCAGCATGCTCCAGGGTGCCTTGGGCCTGCCACGATCAGCATGGGCGGCGCCCTCACATCACCGCGTTGAGATCGCCCACATGGCGATCCACCATGGACCAGAAAGCGCTGCGCCCCGTGCCCAGGCGCAGCAGGTCCTCCTTGGCAAAGCGTGCGGCCTCCGGGGAGATGGGCTTGGGATTGCGCACCTTCATGTGCGCTTCCGCCACCCGCTCCATCTGAATGAAACTGCCCACGGCTTCGGCCACCCGGTCGCCCACCGTCAGCAGACCGTGGTTGCGCAAGATGATGGCGCGATGGCTGCCCAGGGCGTCGGCAATGCGCTGGCCAGCCTCCACGCTCTGGACCTGCACCTCTTCGTCGTCGAACAGGGCATGATCCTCGAAGAACACGCAGGCTTCCTGAGTGATAGGCTCCAGCAGGCGCGCCTCGGAGGAGAACGGCGTCCCCCAGCCGGTATGGACGTGGGTGGCGCTGACCGCGTCGGGGCGGGTACGCAGGATCGGGTAGTGGATGTAATAGGCGGCCATGTTCAGCGGCCCCTCGCCCTCCACCAGTTCGCCGTCCGGGCCTACGAGCACCAGATGCTCGACCTTGGCCCGGTGATAGGAGACGCCGTAGCGCAAGGTCCAGAAGCAGTCGGTCCGCTCCGGATCCCGGGCGCTGATGTGGCCGTCGCCGGCATCGCCCCACTTGTTGGCGGCCAGCAGACGGTAGCCTAAGGCCACGTCGCGCTTACGCTTGGCGCGAATGGCCTCCGGGGTTGCCTCGGCGGGCGATGACTGTCTCGCGGCAGTGCTCATGACGTGTTCCTCCTTCGGGATCCTCAAAGATGACGCCTAGTCTCGCACAAGGCAGGGCTTGAACGGGCGCGTCCTGCTGGCGGGGTCCGGACTCAGAACACGCGCTCGAAGTGCTCTACCGTCGGGAAGGGATCGTAGAACTCATGCAGCAGCGCCCGCCACTGCTGGTATTCGGCAGAACCCCGGAAGCCCACCGTGTGATCTTCCAAGGTGTCCCACTCCACCAGCAGCAGGTAGCGGGCAGGCTGCTCCAGGCAGCGCTGAAGCTGATGGCTCCGGTAGCCCGCCATGCCGGCAATGATGTGCCCGGCCTGATCGAAGGCCGCCTCGAAGGCGGCTGACCGGCCGGGAATCACATCGAGCGTGGCCACCTCGAGAATCATTGCCCATCGCCTCCATGGTCCGTTGCCGCCGACGTGGGTCAGCCGTGCACGTCCGCGACCTGATCGAGGTAGAAAACATTGCCGTCAGGGTCGTCCATCAACGCCATGAAACCGCCCCAGGGCTGCTTCGCAGGTGCCATGGAAAACTGCACACCTTCGGCGGCCAGACGCGCATGCTCAGCCAGCAGGTCGTCCACGGCCAGACCGACTCCGGTG
>JAFIFJ010000056.1 GCA_020832085.1 Gammaproteobacteria bacterium
CACCGCGCCGGCGCCCCCCCCCCCCGCCCCGTTGCCAACGCCCCGGCCGCGCCCCACGGGCGCGGCCCCCACCGCGGCCCCCGGGGCTACCACTTCATCCGTGTCGACGAGGTGATTCCACGCCAACCTCTGCGCTACGAAGACATCCGCAGCCAGGTCCGGGAGGACTGGTCCGCCATGCGCCGCAACGCCAGCATCGAGCAGCGCCTGGAGGTGCTGCGCGCCAACTACGCGATCAGGGAGCTGTGAACTGCCATGGGTGGCTGCTGATGCTGCGCTGCACCTGGAGCAGGATGAAACGGCGCTTTCCGCGGGCGGCGGGACAGTGGACGCCTGGGCCGGGGACAACGGCAGTGGCGCTGCTGTTCGTGACGATCCTGGCCGTACTGCTTCAGCCGCCCACCGCCGAAGCCCATGAACTGAGTCTCGCACGCTTCGAACTCGGCCTCGCCGAGGGCCCTGAAGCCGCTGCCGGCACAGCCCCTGCCCAACGAGAACGCCCAAGCTACCGGCTGCTGGTCCTGCTGCCCGATACCGCAGGACTCGTTGGACCCAAGCGGCTGGGCTGGCCACAGGGCTGCGAAGTGGACGCTACCCAGGAGGTCTTCCACGGAGGGCGCGCCCGGATCGAGTTCACCTTCTCCTGCGATCAAGGCCTGAGCAGCGACGCCCTGCTGAGCACCCCCTGGGGCCAGGACGGCGCGGTCTTCACCACCTACCTCGGCAAGAGCGGTGCCGACTCCACAGCCGAGCCCCAGACCCTCATCCTGGCCGGCCGCCGCTCAGGCGTCGACATCCCCCTCGGCCAGGGTGAGGCCCAGCCCCGCTCCCTGCTCGCCACAGCCCGCGACTATGCCGGGCTGGGCATGTTCCACATTCTGGAGGGCTTCGATCATCTCGCCTTCGTACTCTGTCTGTGCCTGCTGGTGGGGGGCCGAGGCCTGCTGCTGCTGGTGACCGCCTTCACCGTCGGTCACTCCGCCTCCCTGGCCCTGGCCTACCTGGGCTACATCAGTATCCCCATGCGACCGGTGGAGGCGGTCATTGCACTCTCGGTGGCGTTCATGGCGCGCGAGGCCATCCTGCAGCCGCAACCCGTGATGCCCCGGGTCGGCATCGGGCTGCGCTACCCCGCGGTGGTGATGGGATTCGGCCTCCTCCATGGCCTCGGCTTCGCCAGCGAGCTCGAGGGCCTCGGGGTATCCGCAGGAGAGCGCGTCACCGGGCTGGTGACCTTCAATCTCGGCGTCGAGATCGGTCAACTGCTGTTCGTGGCCTTCACCCTCTTCATGCTGCATGCGACCCGCCTGCTGGCCTGGCAGAGGCAGGCGAGGCTTGCCGCCCTGGCCGGCGCAGGCATTCTCGGCATGTACTGGTTCACCGAACGCATAGTCTCCCTGTTCTGACCGGGGGACTGAAACCGGGCCGGCATCATCGTCCGGCTGATCTGCTATCCTGCACAGCCCGCCACGCGATTCGAGCGTTGAACTAAACCCTGTCTGTCCACTCCAACCCTACGGCATGCTGTTTCGATACCTGCTCATCATCCCGGCCCTGCTGGTCGCGTCCCACTCCCTTGCTCGCCCCGTTGCCACCATCGACGGCCTGAGCAACGATCTCGCAGCTCGCGTGATCGAGCGGACGCCGTCAGACGGTGTCCGCTGCGACAGCCCGCGCTGGGTTGCACGCACGTGGTCCCGCGATCTCGAAGAAGAGATTCGGCGGAGCCTGCGTGCGCGAAGCTTTTATGCACCCGAGATCGCCAGCCGCCTCGAACGTGACGACGTCTGCTGGCAGCTCAGCGTCACCGTGGACCGCGGCGAAGCCACCCTGCTCCGGGGTTTCGACGTCACGATCACCGGCGAAGGCGGCGACGACCCGGCCTTCGCCGCGGCGCTGGACAACCTTCGGCCTGCGACCGGCCGGCCCTTTCGCGAGGACGCCCACGAGGCCCTCAAGCGCGGCCTGCGGCGGGTCGCCCTGGAGCGCGGCTATCTGGACAGCCGCTTCGTCACGGCTCGGGTGGACGTCTACCCGGCGGAACTGGCCGCCGACGTCAGCATGGAGTTCAGCACCGGCATCCGCTATCGCTTCGGCGACACCCGCTTCACCGTCGAGCCCGACATGCTCGGCGCCAGCATGCTCGAGCGCTTCCGGCTCTTCGAGCCCGGCGAGCACTACAGCAATCAGGACGTGGAACGCCTGCGGCGCCGACTGCTGCAGTCCGGGTACTTCGACAGCGTGGACGTCAATCCCCAGACCGAAGTTCGCGCGGACGGCAACATCGATCTCGATGTGGACCTCGGCCTGCGGCCACGCCACGAGTTCAGCGGCGGTTTCGGTTTCGCCACCGACTTCGGGCCACGCATCAAGGCTGCCTACGAAAACCGCTACCTCAACCAACGCGGCCATCAGGGTGCGGTGCGCCTGAACCTGTCGCCAGTGCTGCAGGAGTTGTATTCTGACTACCGCATGCCGCTGCGCCGGGGCGACGATGCTTGGCTGATCATGGATGCCACGGTCAGTCGGGAGGACACCGACAGTGCGGAGAGCATCACCCAGGCTGTCGGCGTCCGGCGCGTTCGCAGCGGCCCCTGGGGAACCCGGCTCACCGAGTCGCTGAATCTGCAGCGGGAGGACTTCGACGTCGCCAGCGACGACGACGTCGCCATCCTGCTCATGCCCGGGATCGCCATCAGCAAGACCCGGCAGACCCGCCAGCGACCGCTGGAGATAGGTTGGCGCCTCGATGGGCAGGTGCGCGGGGCATCGACGCCGCTTTCGAGCACCAGTTTCCTCCAGTTCTACAGCCGCGGCTCCCTGGCCCTGCCCCTGGGTGAACGCGCCCGTGCCGTTGGGCGGGTGGAACTGGGCACCACCTTGGCCTCATCGCTGTCGAAACTTCCCACCTCGATCCGCTATTTCGCCGGCGGCGACCGATCCATTCGTGGCTACAAGCTCGATGCACTCGGCCCCACCGACGCCGAGGGTGAAGTCAGCGGCGGCCGCCATCTGGCCGTGGCCAGCATCGAACTGGAGCGGGCGATCAGGGGGAACTGGTCTGTGGCCGTCTTCGCCGACACCGGGGGTGCCTTCAACACCTTCTCGGAGAAGGTTTCCAGTGGCGTCGGCGTCGGCGTGCGCTGGCTGTCTCCGGTGGGTCCCATCCGTTTGGACGTGGCCCATCCCCTGGACGACGACGGAACCAGTGTCCGGCTGCACATCGGCGTCGGGAGCAGCTTCCAGTGAGCCGCTTCCTGCTCTGGTTCTCATTGCTGCTCTGCGCCGTGATAGTGGTCATCGGGGCCTCGTTGCAGAGCGCCTGGCTGCGGGATCGGGTCCTGACCTTCGCCCTCGACACCGGTACCGAACGCTGGTCCCTGGACGCCACCGAAGGCCGCCTGCTGACAGGACTGGTGCTCGAGGGGCTGGATCTGGAAGCGGTGGGCTTGGAAGTCAGCATCGGCCGCCTGGAGGTCCGCCCCGCCCTGGGGCGGATCCTGTTCGGGCAGATCGCCCTGCAGGCCCTGCTCATCGATGATCTCCACGTGAAGCTGCCGGAAACCATGCCGGAAGGTGACCCGGAGGCAGAGTCCGTGGACATCCGCCTGCCGCTGCCCATCGTCCTCGACCGCTTCGCCCTGCGAGGCTTTCGCCTTACTCAGGGTGACACCGAGCTGCTGCGGGAGGTGGATCTCGCCCTCGCCTTAAGCGGCCGGCATCAGACTCTGGATTTCGAGCAGGTGCTGTTGCGCTGGCCCGATCAGGGGCTGCTCGTCCATGGCCAGGCCAACGTCAGTCTGGATCCGACCCATGCCTTCGGTGCCACCCTTGACGTCGTCCGCAGCGACCCGGCCGGCGAACTTCCCACCCTGCAGACGCGGCTGAACGTCATCGGCAGCCTCGAGCAGATCGGCCTGCAGGCCAGACTGCGCGGCGACGTGGTCGGCACCGTGGTCGCTGACTGGAACCTCACGGCCAATCGCGGCCGGCTGCACGGTGAAGTGACCGCTGTGGAATGGGACGGCCTGCCACCGGAACTGGAGTGGGAGCGCCTGGCATTCGACGCCGAGGGCAGTCCCGACGCCCTGGCCTGGGACATCACCTTCGCTGCCGGCTGGGACGCCATGCAACCTCGACTGCGGGCTCACGGCAGTCTCCTGGATGACGAGCAGGGCCTGCGGCTCGAGCTCGATCATGCCCAACTGTCGCTGGATGCCAATGCCGTCGAGCTTAGCGGGGCGCTGGCACTGGCCGCGCCCTTCGGCTTTCAGGCGGAGCTTCTGGCCAACGACCTGGACCTGTCGCCCTGGCTCGAAGACTTTCCCACCCGGCTCGACCTGACCACCAGCATGGACGGCCAGCTCGGCAGCGAGGCCCATGAGCGCCGCTTCGACCTCCGGCGTCTGGCCGTCAATGGCTCCTGGAACGAGGCGCCCGCGCGGCTGCGCGCCAGCGCGAATCTGTCGTGGCCGAACGAGGAGCTGGCGCTGACGCTGGATCGCTTCGAACTCGACCTGGGCGAGAACCAGGTCGGAGGCCGCGGTGCGCTTACCAAAACCCTGAACTTCGATATGGACGTCGCCCTCGATGATCTCAGCCAGCTCTGGCCGGGTGCCGCCGGCGCGGTGCGCGGCAGCGTTGCCGCGCGAGGCACCCCGGCTGAGCCGGATCTGACCCTGGATCTGAACCTGCTTGAGCTGGAATGGGATGAACTGCGCGTCGCCAGCGCCGAAATCGGCGGCCGCCTCAATCTCGGCCCGACCCAGCCCACCCGCCTGAGCGCGATCCTGAACGGCATGTCCACTGGCGATCTGATGCTGGACGCCACGGCGGCCATCCAGGGCAACTGGCCCCAACTCAGCGCTGACCTCACCCTCGATATGCCTGCAGCAGAGCTGGCGGTCACAGCCGCTGCCACAGCAGACGTGGCCACGCTCAGCCGCATCGAAGTCAGGGAGCTGACCATCGATCAGCGCCTCGGCGGCCGCTGGGAACTCGCAGACACGCTCGAGATCAGCCGCAGCGCGGACACGCCTCCCGTCATGACCTGGAACGAGGCCTGCCTGTTCGGCGACGGCATCGGTCAGCCGAGCCTCTGCGTGGCCGCCGGGCGAATGGACGAACACGGCCTCAATCTCGACGCGACGCTGGCCGATCTCGCCCTGGAATCCTTCGCGATCCTGGTGCCGGATTGGCTGCAGGTGAACGGCGCCGTCCAGGGGCGAGCGCAGGTCCGCGGTACGGACCTCGACGTCAGCCTGGCCGTCGACAATGGTCGTTTCCACGTGCTCGACCCCGAGGATGAGGACGAAGTCTTCGCCGACCGGTTCAGCGTCCTGCGCCTGGACGTCCAGCGCCGGGACGCGCTGCTCGATGTGACGCTGACCGCCCACGCCGCCCTCGTCGGCAGCCTGGGGGTCGAGGCGCAACTCGAACTGATCCCGGACGGGCCACTGGAGGACGCAGCCCTGACCGGCACCCTCCGTCTCGACGTTGCCGACCTCACACCCTTTGGCCCGTTGATTCCCGGCACCGCCGAGACCGGCGGCACCCTGATCGGCGAGCTGGCCATCAGCGGTCGCGTCGGTGACCCGGAACTCAGCGGCAACCTCGAACTCGCGGGTCGAACCGAAGTTCCGGCCTTGGCCCTGGAGCTGGACCCTGTGACCCTCAGCGTGAACGCCACGGCTGGAGCGCCCATCGTGCTCGCCGGCCGCGTTCATGCCGGGAGCCAGGTGCTGGAAGTGGACGCCGAGGCCTACTGGGACATGAACTCCGGCCTCATCGCCAGCGGCCGCCTGCACGGCGACGCCCTGCCCCTGGCCGCGCTGCCGGATTTGAACCTCACCCTGAGTCCGGATCTCCGCTTCACTCTGGACGACACCAGCATCCGCCTCGACGGCAGCGCCACCATCCCCGAAGCCAGGGCGCGGATCCGGGCTCTGCCCCAGGGCGGGGGCGACACCCTGTCCCAGGACGTGGTGATCCATCGACCGGCCGGTGAGGAAGCGGCCCCGAGACAGCGGGACCTGTATCTGAATCTGGCTGTGATCCTGGGCAACAACGTCCATCTGGCCGCGGCAGGACTCGAGACTCGGCTCACCGGGCGCCTGCAGTTGCTGGAGTCCCCCGGCTCGCCGCTGACAGCCCGGGGCCGGCTTGAGACCCGCGAAGGCAGTTTCAACGCCTATGGTCAGGAACTCGAGCTGCGCACCGGACGGCTCAACTTCGACGGCCCGCTGGACAACCCCGCCGTGGACGTCCTCGCCGTGCGCCGGGTCAACAGCTCCGAGGTGGGGGTGCAGGTGGGCGGCTTCCTCGACGCACTGGAAACCCGCCTCTACTCTTCACCCGCACGGGAGGATGTGGAGACCCTGACCATGCTCATCACCGGGCGCATGCCCGGTGAAGCCAGCTCGGCCGAACTCGCCAACGTCAGCGACGCAGCCCTCAATTTCGGGATCGGTCAGGCGGTCCCGGTGGTGGGCCGTCTGGTCAACCGCCTCGGTATCGACGAACTCGCCGTGGACAGCCCGCTGGACGAGGACGCCGGTGCGGTGATCGTCGGTACGAGACTGACGGATGACATCTACGTGCGCTACACCTATGGTCTGCATTCACGCCTGGGTGGTCTGCAGATCGAGTACCGGGTCACGGACTGGCTGTCGGTACAATCCGAAACCGGCACCACCCAGGCCATCGACCTGATCTTCAGGCGCGAATTCAACTGAACGCCGTCAGCCGGCGGAACTCAATCCACCAGGATCGATCGATTTTCCTTTATGCGCCGCCTGCTGCTGCCCATTGCCGCCCTGCTCATTTCCGACGCCCTGCTGCTGGCGGGACACGGTCTGCAGCTGACCCTGCTGCCCCTGCGCGGCGCCCTCGAAGGCCTGTCTGACACCGAGATCGGCCTCACCGGTTCAGCCTACTTTCTCGGCTTCGTCGCCGGTTGCCTGATCACCCCGTGGATCGTGCGTCGCGCCGGCCACATCCGCAGCTTCGCGGTACTCGCCAGCGGCTTCTCCGCCCTCGTGCTGATGTTCGATCTGCTGCCGATCTTCTGGTTCTGGCTGCTGCTGCGCTTCGTCACCGGTGCCTGCATCTCCGGGCTCTACATGATCATCG
The DNA here is from genome assembly GCA_020832085.1 of Gammaproteobacteria bacterium. GTDB lineage: Bacteria > Pseudomonadota > Gammaproteobacteria > Pseudomonadales > Azotimanducaceae > SLTB01. Next base: position 7,132 of record JAFIFJ010000056.1, read on the forward strand.
AGAGCTGGCTCAACGAACGCGCCACGCGCGAAACCCGGGGCACGGTGCTGTCCATCTACACCATCATCAATCTGCTGATGATCGTGGTCGGTCAGCAGCTGGTGAATCTGGCGGACCCGGAGGCCACGACCCTGTTCGCCGTGGCAGCCATCCTGCTGTCCCTGGCCATCATTCCGGTCTCCATGACCACCGCGCTGGCGCCGGCACCACTGGTTCGGGTCAAGCTCTCGCCGCGCAAGGTCTGGCGCCTGTCACGGGTGGGCGTAGGCGGCGCCGTCGCGGCGGGCCTGGCCACCGGCGCCTTCTGGAGCCTGGGGCCCCTGTACGCCAGGGAAGTGGGCATGGACACCGCTCAACTCACCCTGTTCATGAGCAGCGCGGTACTCGGCGGCGCCGCCCTGCAGTTTCCGCTGGGCCGCCTGTCCGATCACTACGACCGCCGCCTCGTCGTGCTGGGAGCCGCCATCGTCGGCGCCGGGCTCTCGGTGGCCCTGGGCCTCATCCCTGACCTGTCCGGCTGGCTGCGCATCGCCCTCGCCTTCTTCTGGGGCGGAACCACCATGACCCTCTATGCCATCTGCCTGGCCCATGCCAACGACCGGGCCCGGCCGGAGGACTTCGTGATGGTGGGCACCAGCATCCTGCTCACCTTCGGCGTCGCCTCAGCCATCGGTGCACCCCTGGCGGCGCTGACCATGGGCCTCATGGGCGGCGGCGGGTTGTTCCTGTTCGCAGGAATGGTGCTGGCACTGCTGGCACTGGGCGTGGTCCGGCGGCGTCAGACCCACTATCTGCCAGTGGTGGACGAGACCGTTCCCTTCCGCGCCGTAGCGGATGTCTCCACCCCCGCCGCCATGGAGATGGATCCACGCATGGAAGCGGAACCGATCCCGGAACCAGAGCCGCCAAGGGTTGAGCAGGAAGACGAGTCTGCCTCGACGAAGGAATCCTGAGTCGGTGTCCGGGGCAGGTGGATGGCGGGGTCGGTTTCGGTAGGGGTAGCGGTAGCGATTTCCATCCCGATAGCGATTTCGATCCCGATCCCGAGAGCGTCGAAACGCTCAATGCAGGTCGCTGGCGAACTCCTGCAGCAGGGGCAGGGGAATCAGCTCCAGGGCCCGTTCGTGGGTGGCGCCCAGCACCACCCGGGGGGCCTTCCCCGCCCGCCAGGCTTCCACCCAGCGTGCCGCGCACAGGCACCATTGATCACCCGGCGACAACCCTGGAAATCCGTACTCCGGCATGGGCGTGCTGAGGTCGTTGCCCCGGGACCTGGAGAATTCGAGAAAGTCTGCCGTCACTTTGCAGCACACCACGTGCAGACCAAGATCCGTGGCGTCGGTATTGCAGCAGCCATCCCGGAAGTAGCCCGTGACCGGGTTCAGGGAGCAGGGCAGCAATTCACCACCGAGGACGTTGCGGGCGCGGCGGCCACCGCCATCACCGATGTCGAGCATGTCGATACTCCTGACAAGTTTAGAGGGGCATCCGCAGGCCGTGCTCGGATCACTCCGCGACCACCAGACCCCGATCCCTGCTGATACGCATGTGCGAGAGGGTCCGGTCACCGATGGTCATGCGCCAGGATAACAGTCCTCGCGCCTCCTCGGAGAGGGCCACGGCGGCTGCCGGGTCGTCGGCCAGATTGTGCAGCTCACCGGGGTCCGCTTCGAGATCGAACAGCAGCGGCGGCAGCGCCGCGAAGTGGACGTACTTCCAGCGCCGGGTACGTCGCACCGCCAGGTGACAGGCTTCCCGATCCAGACCGAAGGCGGCTTCCGCCTCCCCCGCAATGGGATCACGGAAGTCGTACTCCCAATGCACGGCCTCGCGCCAGCTCGCGGGCGCGCCCACGTCGTGGACCCAGCCGAGCAACGAGTGTCCATCCGCCTGCCGTGGCCTCGGCGCACCCATCCATTCCAGCAGGGTCGGCAGGATGTCCACATGCTCGGTGAAGGCCTCGACGATGCGACCGCGGGTGGCATCCGCCCGCGCGTCCGGGTCGCGCACGAACATGGGCACGTGATAGGACTGATCGAAGTAACCCGTCTTACCCAACAACCAGTGGTCACCCATCTGCTCGCCATGATCGGAAGTCAGCACGATGAGCGTGTCCTGCCACGCGCCCGATGCCTTCAGGGCCTCGAACAGGCGGGCGAGGTTGTCATCCACCTCGCTCATCAGGCCGTAGTAACTGGCCTGCAGCAGGCCGTGACGCAGCGGATCGGCATGGGCGGCGCTGCGCGGGCGTGCAAGCTGGTAGGCCAGCCAGGGATGCTGCGCGCCTTCGCTGTTGACGTCAGCAGCCCGCAGCGGCGGTGGCAGGTCCTCGATGGGATACAGGGTGTTGTAGGGCACCGGCGCGATCCAGGGCGGATGAGGCCGCACCAGCGACAGGTGCGCCATCCAGCCCGGCGCGCCGTCGGCAATGCCCCCGCGCTCCTGCTCACCGAGCCAGTCCAGCAGGCGGTCCACCATGAACCGGGTATCGGAGTGCTCGGCGGGAAAGGCCAGCGGTCGAGGCTGACCGGCCGCTTCCCAGCGCGGATCATCATCACGCATCAGGAAGGTGTACTGGGGGTCTTCCGGCAGGCGCTCGTAGCCCAGCTGCGCCAGCCAGTCCCGCCACGGCGTGCAATCGGTACCCATGGGCAGGACGTGATCCATACCCGGCAGGGGCCCCTCGTCGGTGCGCATGTAGGGGTGATCGGCGTCGAACTCGCGCGGGTCCCGTGCCGTGTGGGTGTACCCGAACAATGCAGGGGCATACCCCAGGCTGCGCGCCGCAAGCGCCCAGTTGGTGAAGCGGCGGTCCAGAGGGGTGCCGTTGGTGCCGCTGCGGTGATTGGCCAGATACATGCCGGTGTGAATACTGGCGCGGCTCGGGCCACAGGGCACCGCGTTGCAGTAGTGGGCCGCGAACTGCACTCCTTCCTCGGCGAAGGCATCGAGATGCGGCGTTTTCACCACGTCATGGCCGAGGCGGGACAGGCAATCTCCGCGCCATTGATCCACCGTGATCAGAAGCACGTTGCGCCGCCTGCGACTCATGAACTTCTCCTGCTGCAACGCCAGCCGCCCTGCACCACGAGGCCGGCGGACCCGGCGTAAGACACCGGGTCCGCCGTTGGCGTGGCAGTCCCGTTCAGGCCGCCCGACTGACCAGATCGTTGAGGACGAAGGTCAGGATGCCGCCGCTCTTGAAGTAGGCGATCTCGTTGTCGGTATCGAGACGACTGACGACGGCCACCTCCTCCGACTTGCCGTCGGCGCGGGTGATACGGATCTTCATGCTCTGTCCGGCACGCAGGCCGCCTTCCGCCGGCAGCACGTCGATGGTCTCAGTACCGTCGAGGCTCAGGGTCTGGCGGCTGACGCCGGGCTCGAACTGCAGCGGCAGCACGCCCATGCCGATGAGGTTGGAACGGTGAATGCGCTCGAAGCTCTCGGCGACGACCGCCTTGACGCCAAGCAGATAGGTGCCCTTGGCCGCCCAGTCCCGGGACGACCCGGTGCCGTACTCCTTGCCGGCAATGACCACCAGCGGCGTACCGGCCTCCTGGTACTTCATGGAGGCATCGTAGATCGACATCTGCTCACCGCTGGGAACGTGGCGGGTCACGCCGCCTTCCACGCCCGGCACCATTTCGTTGCGGATGCGGGTATTGGCGAATGTCCCGCGCATCATCACCTCGTGGTTGCCACGCCGTGACCCGTAGGAATTGAAGTCCGCTGGCGCCACGCCATGCTTCTGCAGGTACCGGCCAGCAGGGCTGTCGGCCTTGATGGCACCGGCCGGCGAGATGTGATCGGTGGTGACGGAGTCGCCGAGCAGCGCAAGGATGCTGGCCCCTTTCACCTCCTCGCTCTGCTCGATACCGCCGTTGGCGGCAAAGAAGGGCGGCGCCTTGATGTAGGTGGACTCGTCCCAGCCATAGGTCTTGGAGTCGGCCACGGGAATGGCCTGCCAGGTGGCGTCGCCGGAGAAGACATCCGCGTACTGGCTGCGGAACATCTCCGCATCCACTTCGGAGACGGCCTGACGCACTTCCGCGGTGCTCGGCCAGATGTCCTTCAGGAATACGTCCTTGCCGTCGGCATCCTGGGCCAGGGGCTCGGTGGTGAGGTCGATGCGGGTGGTGCCGGCCAGGGCATAGGCGACCACCAGGGGTGGTGAAGCCAGCCAGTTGGCGCGCACCAGCTGATGGACGCGGCCTTCGAAGTTGCGGTTGCCCGACAGCACCGAACTCACCACCAGCTGCCCATCTTCGATGGCCTTCTCGATGGGCTCGGCCAGCGGGCCGGAGTTGCCGATACAGGTGGTGCAGCCATAGCCCACCAGATTGAAGCCCAGGGCATCCAGCGGTTCCTGCAGACCGGCGCGACTCAGGTACTCCGTCACCACCTTGGAACCAGGAGCCAGGGAGGTCTTCACCCAGGGCTTGACCGTCAGCCCACGGGCCAGGGCCTTCTTGGCCACCAGCCCAGCGCCCAGCATCACCGCCGGATTGGAGGTATTCGTGCAGGAGGTGATGGCCGCGATCACCACGTCGCCGTGGCCGAGATCATGGTTGCTGCCGGCTACAGGCACCCGGCGGTCCACGTCGCCTGCCTTGCCATCGAGTTCCAGCGCCTCCATGAAGGCCTTGTTGAGCTGGTCCATGGGCACCCGGTCCTGGGGCCGCTTGGGACCGGCCAGACTCGGCACGACGCTGGCCAGATCCAGATGCAGGCTGGCGGCGAAGATCGGTGCCGGATCGCCGGCCTCGCGCCACATGCCCTGGGCACGGCAGTAGGCTTCCACCAGAGCGACCGTATCCTCGTCACGCCCGGACAGGCGCAGGTAGTTCACGGTTTCGGCGTCAATGGGGAAGAAGCCACAGGTGGCCCCGTACTCCGGTGCCATGTTCGCAATGGTGGCGCGATCGGCCAGGGAAAGGTGGTCGAGGCCGTCGCCATAGAATTCGACGAACTTGCCGACCACACCCTTCTTGCGCAGCATCTGCGTGACGGTGAGCACCAGATCGGTGGCGGTGACGCCGTCCTTCAGCTCGCCGCTGATCTCGAAACCGATGACCTCGGGAATCAGCATGGAGACGGGCTGACCGAGCATGGCCGCTTCCGCTTCGATACCGCCCACGCCCCAGCCGAGCACACCCATGCCGTTGACCATGGTGGTGTGGCTGTCGGTGCCCACCAGGGTGTCCGGATAGGCCACCATGCGGCCATTCTGCTTGGCACTCCACACGCCCTTGGCCAGATACTCGAGGTTGACCTGATGACAGATGCCAGTGCCGGGCGGCACGACGCGGAAGTTGTCGAAGGCCTTCTGGCCCCAGCGCAGGAAGCGGTAGCGCTCCGCATTGCGTTCCATCTCCAGCTCGACGTTCTCGGCGAAGGACCCTGAAGTTCCGGCCTTGTCCACCATCACCGAGTGGTCGATCACCAGGTCCACCGGAACCAGCGGATTGATGATGCTCGGGTCACGCCCCGCTGCAGCCACCGCGTCGCGCATGGCGGCCAGGTCGGCCACACCGGGAACGCCGGTGAAATCCTGCATCAGCACCCGCGCCGGCCGGTAGGCGATTTCGCGCTCGGGCGAGGATTGCGTCCAGTTGCCGAGCACCTTGATGTCGTCGGTGGTGACCGTGGAACCGTCTTCGAAACGCAGCAGGTTCTCCAGCAGGATCTTCAGCGATCGCGGCAGGCGGCTCAGATCACCGATGCCGGCCTCTTCCGCAACCGGCAGACTGAAGTAATCGTATTCCTTGCCGTTGGCGGTGAGGGTGCGGCGGGTCTTCAGGGTATCCCGTGGCGTCTGACTCATGATCGGAAGATCTCCTGTGGTGAACTGCAAGCCGCAGCAAGCCGTGTATCCACGGTCGCGCGCTGCCTGTCGGGGGAACGGCTGAAGGGCGCCCGTTCGGGGCCCGAATTGTGCCGCCAGCGGCCCTTCAACTCAACTCATGCCTGCCCATGGCTGCCAGATGCACGTCCGGAAGGCGGCTGCCCAAGCGCTTGATTTCAGCCACACCCGACCCAATTGATCCAGGGCAAGGCGCTGTGCCGGCCCGGCGCCGGATACTGCCTTCAGTTCGGTTGGCTGGCTGCTTGCCGCGAACCTCGGCTGCTGCCCGACGAACTGCCTGATCCAGACATCAATTGGCCATTGCCCAGAGCGTCAGAGCCCATGGAGAGCAAGGATTACTACGCCACCCTAGGCGTCGCCGAGGATGCCCCGGTGGAGGACATCAAGCGCGCCTATCGCAAACTGGCACGCCGCTATCATCCTGACGTCAGCGACGAGGACGACGCCGAAGCACGCTTCAAGGAAGTCAGCGAGGCCTGGGAGGTGCTCGGAGACACTGAGAAACGCGCGGCCTATGACAACGTCCGCAAGTTCGGACATCCCGGTGGTGACCCGGGCCCCGGCTTCAGTGATGGCTTCGGGGATGGTTTCGGGGGCGGCTCCGGGGGAGATCGCGCCGGTGCCGACTTCAGCGATTTCTTCCGCAGCATGTTCGGTGGCGGTGGCGGCTTCGCCGACAGCGGCCAGGACCTTCACGTCCGTCTGCCCATCACCCTCGAGGAATCCTTTGCCGGCTGTGAACAGACCCTGCCCCTGTCCATCCCGGAAGTGGACGCCCAGGGCCGGCTGACGCGCAAGCAACGCAATCTCCGGGTCAAGATTCCCGCAGGGGTCACCGATGGCCAGCAGATCCGGCTCAAGGGTCAGGGCGGCGGCGGCCCGGGCAACCGGAAAGGCGACCTGTTCGTGGAGATCCAGCTCGTCCCCCATCCGCGCTACGCCGTGGATGGCCGCGACCTGACCATGCGGGTCCCGCTGGCGCCGTGGGAAGCCGCCCTCGGTGCCCAGATCCAGGTGGAGACCCTCGGCGGCAAGGTCAACGTCAAGGTGCCCGCAGGAACCAGCAGCGGCAATCGCCTGCGGCTGCGGGGTCGCGGCTTGCCGGGCAACCCGACTGGGGATCAGTATCTGGAGTTCGAAGTGGTGGTGCCCAAGCAGCTCTCCGCCAGGGAACGGGAGCTGTTCGAATCACTGGCCAAGGCGTCCGACTTCGACGCCAGGGAGGCGAAGCGATGACCGAGTTGCACATCGGTGTGGTCCTCGAGCGCAGCGGGCCGTTCACTCTGGAGGAGCTGTGCGCCAGCTGCGACCTGCCGAGGGAGTGGGTCATCGAGCTGGTGGAACACGGCATCCTGGAACCGGAAGGCCGTCACCCTGAAGTCTGGCGTTTCAGCGGCGCCGAGCTGGGCCGCAGCCGCCGCGCCATGCGCCTGCAGCGGGACCTCCGTCTGAACACGGAAGCCCTGTCCCTGGCCCTGGAACTGCTGGACGAGGTGCGCTACCTGCGCCGCCGGGTGCGGGATCTGGAGACGTTGCTCGGGCGCTGAGGAATGTCAGGCCCGCGCGTTGGGCTGTTCCACATCGGGATCGCTATCGGGATCGATTTCGATAGCGATCCCGATAGCAATAGGCCAGCGTGACGGGTCCTCGTGCGGCCACAGCGCACGGAGGTCACGCCGCCGAGGCCTCGGCCTCCTTTTCGGCGTCGCGCAGGCCGAGGAAGTAGGTGTCGTCCAGCGCCGCATGAGCTTCGGCAAAACCGATCTGCAGGGTGTCGATGAACTCGTGCAGTCCGAGCTGGCTCAGGGTCGAGACGTCGAGGTCACCCAGTGCCCGCTGCAAACGCACCACCACCCGCAGGGGATGCTCGCCCCCACCGAGCACCTCGATGCGATGAATCAGTTCGTCCAGGCAGCGCAGCACCGCCCGGGGAAAGCGACGGGACTGCAGCAGAAACCGCAGCACATCGTCGCGCTGTACCCGCACCTGCATCTCCAGCCGATACATCTGATATCCGGTCAGGGACTTCAGCACGCTCATCCACTGGATGTTGTCGAAACTGTCCACCAGACCGGCCACGTCACGCTTGAGCAGGCTGGCCGTACGCACGTCGAGAATCCGGGTGGTCATGTCGGCACGCTCGAGCTTGCGACCGATCTGGATGAAGGCATAGCCCTCGTCCTGGTTCATGCAGCCAGCGAGCAGACCGGTGACGGTCTGACTGCGGCGGATGATCTCCTTCAGGTAGCCGAAACGGCCACGCTTGGACAGCCCGCTTTGGATCTGATCCCGGGTGAAGTGATGCAGGGCATTGATCTCTTCCCAGGCTTCACGAGGAATGGCATCACGGAAGGTCCGCGCATTCTCACGGGCCGAGCCGATGGTGGAGAGGATGGACTGAGCATTCTCCCGGTCCGCCATCAGAAAGCGCAGCACCTTGGTTTCGTCGTCTGCATCACCGTACTTCTCGGCAAAGGCTGCATCCGCACCCATGATCATCACCAGCGGCCGCCACCCGGGCGAGATCCCTCGTGGCAGATCGAGCATGAGATTGCCATTGACGTTGATCAGCCGCGCCACGTCTTCGGCGCGCTCCAGGTAACGCGCCATCCAGTACATGTTGCCTGCGACACGAGCCAGCATCAGTTGCCCTCCTCGTCCACGACCCAGGTGTCCTTGCTGCCGCCACCCTGGGATGAATTCACGATCAGTGACCCCTTGCGCAGCGCCACCCGGGTCAAACCGCCCATGGTCACCGCATGGCGATCACTGGAAAGAATGAAAGGACGGAGATCCACGTGCCGCGGCTCCACATTGGATCCGATCAGCGTCGGCACGGTGGACAGGGTCAGCATGGGCTGAGCGATGTAGTTGCGGGGATTCTTCCGCACCAGCTGCTCGAACTCCGCCAGTTCCTTCTTGCTCGCCTTGGGTCCCATGAGCATGCCGTAGCCGCCGGATTCGTTGGCGGGCTTCACCACCAGCTTGTCCAGATTGTCGAGGACGTACTCGCGATCCTCCTTGCGCTCGCAGACGTAGCTCGGGACGTTAGGCAGGATCGCCTTCTCGCTGAGGTAGTAGCGGATCAGGTCGGGGACGAAGGTGTACACCGCCTTGTCGTCGGCCACGCCGGCGCCGGGAGCGTTGGCCAGGGCCACGTTGCCCTTCTTCCAGGCCCGCATGAGTCCAGGTACGCCCAGGGCCGAAGCCGGGTCGAAGACTTCCGGGTCGAGGAAAGTGTCATCGATGCGGCGATAGATGACGTCGACCCGCGCCCGACCCCGGGTGGTGTGCATGTAGACGCAGTCGTCGCTGCCAACCACCAGGTCTTCACCCTGAACGAGTTCGCACCCCATCTGCTGCGCCAAATAGGAGTGCTCGAAGTAGGCGGAGTTGTAGATGCCGGGGGTGAGAATCACGACTTCCGGATGGGCCGCGGGCCGCGGCGAGAGTGCAGCCAGGGTGTCGAAGAGCTGGGACGGGTAGTCATCCACCGGGCGGATGGTGTAATCCTCGAACAGCTCCGGAAGCACCCGCTTCATCACCAGCCGATTCTCGAGCAGGTAGGACACTCCCGACGGAACGCGCAGATTGTCCTCGAGCACGTACATGGTGCCGTGCTCGTCCCGCACCAGATCAGAGCCACAGATGTGGGCCCAGACGCCCAGAGGCGGCTCCACACCCACACACTGGGGCCGGAAGTTCACCGAGTTCTCCAGCAATTCAGCAGGAAACACCCCGTCCTTGATGCAGCGCTGATCATGGTAGAGATCGTCGATGAAGAGATTCAGGGCCCGGACCCGCTGGATCAGGCCCTTTTCGATGGCATCCCACTCCCGCTTACGAATGATGCGAGGGATGAGATCCAGCGGCCAGGAGCGATCGATGGAGCCTTCTTCCTGGGTGTAGACCGTGAACGTGATGCCCATTTCTTTGATGGACAGGTCCAGCGCGGCTTTGCGGGTGGCCAGTTCATCGTCTGAGAACCGGGCCAGCGTGGAGGCCAGCTTGCCTCCGCCAGGGCGTATGCGGCCACTCGGTGAGACCATCTCGTCATAGAGCCCCGCGGCCGGGTAGCCCTTCCAGTCGATCATCATCCGCAACTCCTTGTGACACCACTATTCAATACCCGCCTCCGCCCACCGGGCAAGCCCGTGATCACGCCGGGGCATCGAGATCGAGCACATCGACGCTGACATCCATGGTGTGCGGTCCCCCCCCGTAAATCACGCCGTTCAAGGGTGACACGTCGGCATAGTCCCGCCCCCTGGCCAGCACGATGTACTGCTCAGTGGGCATCTGATCGTTAGTCGGGTCGAACTCCAGCCAGCCCACGTCCGGCAGATAAAGCGAGAACCAGGCGTGGGAGGCATCGCTGCCCACCAGTTTTTTCTGCCCCTCCGGCGGAATGGTTTCCAGGTACCCTGAGACATAGCCTGCCGGCAGGCCGATCCCGCGCAGGGCCGCAATGGCCAGATGGGCAAAGTCCTGACAGACACCCCGCTTCTCGCGCCAGACCTGGGCCAGCGGCGTGGAGATCGTGGTGGCCGTGGGGTCGTACTTGAAATCAGCGTAGATACGATTGGTCAGGTTCATGGCCGCTTCCATGACACCGCGCCCCGGCGTGAACGACTCCAGGGCATAGGCCGAGAGCTCCGGAAGCGTTCGCACGAGCGCGGAATCGCAGACGAACTGCTGCAGCAGGCGCAGGTCCGCATCTTCACCAGCGTGGACCGCATCGCGAATCTGCTCCCAGGGCCGTTCGGAACCCAGCTGCAGCTGGGCGGGCGCAGCTTCCGTCACCACCTCGCTGACCATGCTGACCACGAGTTCGCTGTGGGGCGATTCGACCCCAAAGTAGGTCACACGGTTGCCGAAGTAGTCGCGTCGCTCCCGCATCATCCTGGGAGTGGGCGTCACTGTCAGCAGGTAGCGATGGCAATGCTGCCGACCTTCCGTCGAGGGCGTCAGGCGGGCCTCGTTGTGACAAAGGGTCACCTGTTCCGAGTAGTCGTAGCGCGTAACGTGCGTAACCCGGTAGCGCATGGTTCAGTCCATCCCCGGCCGATCGTCGTTGAGGTCACGGCTCACCGCCACCAGCTGCTGGGTAGGCTGAACGTGGGTGAAGTAGGCCTGATCGAGGGCTGCCGTGGCCACGGACAGCTCGCTGTCCACGCCTGCCAGGAAGGCCGTCAGCCGCTCCCGTTGATGGGGTGCCGACGGATTCGCCGCCAGCAGGTCCGGGGCGTCGGCCAACCGCACCAGGGTGCTGGCCTGCAGCAGGGCGCGCTGATCTGCAGCCAATCCACGCCTGACCCCGCCCTCCCGCGGCAACGCGTCCAAATGCTTGGCCAGTTCCAGCACCTGATAGGCCAGGGAGCGCGGATTGCTGGTATCCAGCAGCAGCACCTGTACCGCGCTGGAAATGTCCAAGGCAGCCCGGTAACGGCGCCGGTGCGTCATGACACTCTCGTTGGCAATGAGCAAGGCTTCGAGCAGCTGATGCTCCACGCCCTCCTCCGCCTCGCGCATCACCGTACTCTGCATCAGCAGGATGAGATTCCGGGCCCGCTCCAGACGCCGGCCGATCATCAGGAACTGCCAGCCATGCTCGTGAGTGGTGCTCTCGATGGTCAGCCCCGTCAGCCCCACCAGGGCCGAAACCAGGCGATCCAGCGTGTTCTCCAGCGCCACCAGCCCGGCGCGGGGCAATCGGCGCTGCTCTTCCAGCGTCTCGCTGATGTCGTCGATCGCGCGCCAGGTATCGGTGGACCAGCGGTCGCGAACACTCACGGCACTGCGCTCGAGTGACTTGAACGTCGCCGCCAACGACCCTTCCAGGGTGGCGTCTCGGACCGTTTCCAACAGGGTGTTTTCGACGAACTCGCTGCCACTGACCAGCGCCGGGGTGCTGCCACGCCCCGTCGACAGCACCTTCAGGGCATACAGCAGGATGGACAGGCAACCCGAATCCGCCGGGTCGCCGTAGTCCCGCGATTCATTAAATTTGCGCAGTGCGGAGCGCGCCAGCCGGGTGAGGAATTCCGCGCGCTCGGCGTGCCGACCCACCCAGTAGAGGCTTTCCGCGGCACGACTCGGCAGACTCTCGAAGGCCACGGCAAAACTCGGGGCTGCGGCAGCCGGCCAGGAAATCAGGTGCTTCTCTTCGTCCGAGGCCAGCACCCAGGTGTCCTTGCACGTGCCCTGCAGCGACGCGGACAGGCCACCGGAGATCTCGCCGGGCAGGGTCGTCCTGGTGAAGCCCCCCGGCATGACTTGAAAATGGTCTTCCGTCGCCGAGACGAAACAGCGGGTGACGGCAGCGCGAGGACGCAGCTCACCCTTGACCAGCGCCGGCGTGGTGGCGTTGGAGCCAGGTTCCTGTCCCACGTAAAGGCCAGGGTCGCGCTCGATTTTCGCCCGCCACTGCTGCAGCTCCTCGGCGCTGAGTCCGCCGCACCACACGGCTGCCTGCCGGTTGTGCTCGATGGACTTGACCACCAGTCGGTCCAGATTTTCCAGCACGTAGCTGCGGCTCTCGGCCTGACCACACCACCAGGTGGGGATGGATTCGAGTTTGAGATCCTCGCCGAGGAACTGCCGGGCGATACGCGGCAGGAAGGGCAGCAGTCCCGGATTCTCTAGAATCCCCGCACCTAACGGGCTGACGATGCCGACGTTGCCACGCCGAGCCACTTCCAGCAGGGCCGGAATGCCCACCTGGGAAGACGGGTCGAGTTCCAGGGGATCGCAGAGCGGGTCCGGAACCCGTCTCAGGATCATGTCGACCAGCTTCAAGCCCTCGATGGTCCGCAACCAGAGATGACCTTCCCGGACCGTGAGGTCTGCCCCCTCCACCAGCGGGAATCCAAGATAGCTCGCCAGATAGGCGTGATCGAAATAGGCCGGATCCTCTGCGCCCTGGCCGAGCACCACCATGCGCGGGTCAATCTTCTGGTGCGGGGCCCGTCCAGCGAGATCATTGCGCAGGGTACGGAAGAAGCGCGCCAGTCGATGCACATGGGTCGCGCGGATGAGATTGGGCAGAATGCGCGAACAGGCGATGCGGGTCTCGAGCGCGAGCCCCGCGCCAGCCGGCGCCTGGGTCCGATCGGCCACGACCCTGAAGGCCCCGCCCGGGCCGCGGACCACGTCTGCGGCATACAGCGTCAGCGCCGAATGCTCATGAGCCAGGGTGCCATCCGCCGGCAGCATGAAGCCGCTGTGGCGGAAGATCAGTTCTGCCGGGACCATGCCGCCACGGATCAGGTGCCTGGGTCCGTAGAGATCCTTGAGAATGGCATCGAGCAGCCGCGCCCGCTGGGCCAGCCCGCCCTCGATACGGCTCCAGTCATCTGCCGGAATCAGAAACGGCACCGGATCGAGTTCCCAGGGTCGTGCTGCGCGCCCGCCTTCGGCCATGGCGCTGTAGCTGACCCCGTTCTCGCGGAACAGGCGACGGGCCTCCTGCCGCCGGGCCTCCAGATCCCGCCCCCCGAGCTGCTGAAAGGCACTGAGCAGAGACTGCCAATGCCCTCTGACGCTGTGCTTGGCGCCATCCGCCGTGGTCGACCACAGCTCGTCGTACTCGCTGCGCTCGTCCAGGTAGCCGGCCGGCAGCAGCGCGCCCGGCTCCTTCTTCACCTGGGCTTCAGTCATGACTACTGCCCATGCTCATCGACCGCGCCTCAGATCCAGCGTCAGGGGATAGTCGGGATTGATCTCCGCCGGCGGCGGCTCCATGGGTCTGCGTCCGCCACCCTCGGCGATGAAACGCCCGCGACTGCCGAGATCAGGCCGGGCCTGGATCACCCCCGGGGTATGCCCGAAGTTCCAGAAGCGGGTCACCCGACGGGACTCAGCTGCGTTGGCATTAACCGGGAAGTCGTCATAGCTGCGTCCTCCGGCATGACTCACATGGTAGGTGCAGCCCCCCACTGACCGGCCGTTCCAGGTATCGACGAGATCGAATACCAGCGGTGAGTCGACCCCTATGGTGGGATGCAGCGCCGAAGGCGGCTGCCAGGCCCGGTAGCGCACTCCGGCCACGTACTCACCGCGCACGCCGGTGGCGCGCAGCGGAACGCGACGACCATTACAGGCCAGTTCGTAACGGCTGTCGGTCAGGTTGGTGAGCTTCACCTGCAGCCTTTCCACCGAGGAATCCACGTAACGGGCGGTGCCCTGGGAACTGGACTCCTCGCCGAGCACATGCCACGGCTCGATGGCGGCACGCAGCTCGATGTCGATGTCGGCGACGCGAACGTTGCCGTAATGAGGAAAGCGGAACTCGAAAAACGGCGCAAACCACTCCAGTTCGTAACCGTAGCCGGCCTCCCGCAGATCTGCGATCACCTCGCGCATGTCTGCCCAGACGTAATGCGGCAGCATGAAGCGGTCGTGCAGGCTCGTGCCCCAATGCACCAGCGGCCGTTTCAGGGGCCGCTTCCAGAACAGCGCCACCAGCCCCCGCAGAAGCAGCATCTGCACCACGCTCATGCGCGCATGGGGCGGCATCTCGAAGGCCCGCAGTTCCAGCAGGCCGAGGCGGCCGGTGGGGCTGTCCGGCGAGTAGAGCTTGTCGATGCAGAACTCGCTGCGATGGGTGTTGCCGGTCAGATCCGTCAGCAGGTGCCGCAGGGCGCGATCCACCAGCCAGGGTGGGCCTTCGTCATTCTGCGGCAGCTGGGAGAAGGCGATCTCGAGTTCGTAGAGTTTGTCGTCGCGGGCCTCGTCCACCCGCGGCGCCTGACTGGTGGGCCCGATGAACAGCCCGGAGAACATGTAGGACAGCGCCGGATGATTCTGCCAGTAGGTGATGAGGCTGCGCAGCAGCGAGGGGCGCCGCAGCAACGGCGAGTCCGCGGGCGTGGCGCCGCCGAGGGTCACGTGATTGCCGCCTCCGGTGCCCGTGTGGCGCCCGTCGAGCATGAACTTCTCGGTACCGAGGCGGCACTCCCTGGCCAGCTCATAGAGGCGCTCGGTGTTGACCACCAGCTCATCGAAGTTTTCTGCCGGATGGATGTTCACCTCAATCACGCCCGGATCGGGCGTCACTGCGAATTTGCGCAGGCGAGGATCCCGGGGCGGATCGTAGCCTTCGATGACCAGGGGCACCTTCTCCTGCGCGGCCACGTCCTCCAGCAACCCAATGAGTTCGAGCCAGGCCTCCAGGCGATTCAGCGGCGGCAGGAAGACGTGCACCACTCCGTTGCGGGCCTCCACGCACAAGGCCGTCTTGACCACCCGGTTGCCTTCCGCGAGCCCACCCTGACGGGTCGTGAGCTTCTGCTCGGTGATTCTGGGTGCCCAGGGACTACTTCCCAGCGGGTGCCCCACTCGCTGGGCCGGCAGGCGACTGCGCGGCGCGAAGGGATCCGGCGGCTGTTCGTCGAGGTGACGCTTCGCCTCGCGCTCGCTCTGCCAGGGCAGGCTGTCCAAGGGCAGCCTGAATCCCATGGGCGAATCGCCGGGCAGCAGCACCAGCTTGCCCCGGCGCAGGGGCCAGGGGCTCGACTGCCAGCGCCCGGCCAGCTCGGAATGTTCCAGCGGCAGGACATAACCCACCGGAGCGTTGAGATCTCCCTGCAGGCGCCGCAGCAGACTCGCCCGTTCGGAGGGATCGGCCAGATCAGCCTGCTGCGGGTCGACATTGGTGGGCAGCCTGCCCTCCTGCCAGAGCAGATAAAGGGCATCTTCGTAGGCCGCTTCCAGACACTCCTCCGGCAGCCCGAGGCCCGCGCTGAGCGCCCTGGCCACCCGCTCGGCCTCGGCTACGCCATGGCCAAGGGGCCGGTCGGGCGCGGCGAGCAGTTGTTCGCGCTGCCAGATGGGTTGCCCATCACGACGCCAGTAGCAGGCCTTCTGCCAGCGGGGCAGCGGTTCCCCCGGGTACCACTTGCCCTGGCCGTAGTGCAGCACGCCCCCCGGCGCGAACTCCGTGCGCATCCGGCGGGTGAGGCGTTCGGCGAGGTGCCGTTTCTCGACGCCGTCAGCGTCGATGTTCCATTGCGCCGACTCCATGTCATCGATGGAGACGAAAGTGGGCTCGCCGCCCATGGTCAGACGCACGTCTGCCGCCTTGAGATCGGCATCGATGCCGCGCCCGAGATCGCGTACCGCCTGCCACTGGGCATCACTGTAGGGCTTGGTGACGCGAGGATCCTCGTGGATGCGCGAAACCGTGTTGGAGTGGAAGAAGTCCACCTCGCAGACACCAGTGCTGCCGGTGATGGGCGCCGCGCTGGAGGGTTCCGGAGTGCAGGCCAGCGGGATGTGACCCTCCCCCGCGAACAGACCGGAGGTGGGATCGAGGCCCACCCAGCCGGCACCGGCAATGTAGACCTCGGCCCAGGCGTGGAGATCGGTGAAGTCCTCTTCCGGACCCGAGGGACCATCGATGGCCGGAATGTCGGACTTGAGCTGCACCAGATAGCCCGACACGAAGCGGGCCGCCATGCCCAGGTGGCGCAGGATCTGCACCAGCAGCCAGCCCGAGTCCCGGCAGGACCCACGGCGCAGTTTCAGCGTCTGCTCGCAGGTCTGGACCCCGGGCTCCATGCGGATGGTGTAGCCGATGTCAGCGGCCAGCCGCTGGTTCAGCGCCACCAGGAAGTCCACCGTCGGCGTCGCCTTGCGGGACACCGATGCCACCCATTCCCGCAGCAGCGGCCCGTTCTCAGTGACTTCCAGGTAGGGCGTCAGGTCACGGCTCAGACGCTCGCCATAGGTAAAGGGGTAGTGCTGGGCCGTCTCATCCAGGAAGAATTCGAAGGGATTGATCACCGTCATGTCGGCGATCAGTTCCACGTCGAACTCCAGTTCCCGCGCCCGCTCGGGAAACACCAGTCGCGCCAGCCAGTTGCCGAAGGGATCCTGCTGCCAGTTGATGAAAGGGTTCTCGGGCTTCATCCGCAGGGTGTAGGCGATGACTGGTGTCCGGCTGTGAACCGCCGGCCGCAGCCTCAGAACGTGGGGATGGATCTCCACCGCACGATCGAAGCGATAGCGGGTGATGTGCCTCAAGGCAACATGAATGGCCAATGCGTGACTCCGGCATGATTCGGCCCGATGAGCCCGGCAGGCTTCGAACCCAGAGAAGCCCCTGCTCCCCGCCGTAGCGGCGAGCTTCAGGACGCTGCAAGACCGACCGCGGCGGGGCCACGCAGGAACCCTTCGCAACGTGCGGATTGCCCTTGATTCTCCGGCATCCGGAGCAAGCGCGCAAAGACTTCCCGAATAACCTGCACCGCGAAGCTGCCTGACGGCCAGAAACCCGGCACCATGGCGTCATGGGCAGGAACATCCAGACTGACATTCCCATGGACGCTCTGCGGCGGGTCGTGGTCCACGCCAGCGGGCTCGGCAGCCATGCACCCTTCGGTCGCGCTCGGCCCGGTGCCGGACGCGCCCTCGACCATCTCGGGCATGTGCAGATCGACACCATCTCGGTGGTGGCCCGCGCTCACGACCACATTCTGGCCAGCCGCGTGCCCGGCTACCGACCGGAGCACCTGCAGCAACTCATGGCCCGGCGGGAGGCCTTCGAGTACTGGGCCCATGCGGCAGCGTTCCTGCCCATGGCCGACTACCGGCAGGCCCTGCCCCGAATGCAGCGCCTGGCAGGCGGTGGACGCCACTGGGGGCGGGACAATCGCCAGGACCAGGAGATGGCGCGGGTGCTGGACCGGATTCGCGAGGAAGGTCCCCTGCGTGCCCGTGACTTCGAGGCGCCAGCCGGTCATCAGGGCGGTTGGTGGTCCTGGAAACCTGCCAAGTGGGCACTGGAGCGACTGTTCCAGGAAGGACAGCTCATGGTGGTGGGCCGCATCGGTTTCGAGAAGGTCTTCGATCTCACCGAGCGGGTGCTGCCGGCAGCCGTAGACACCCGCACCCCGACCCTGGACGAACACGCCCGCTGGCTGGTGGCGCGGGCAAGACAGAGCCTCGGCGTGTTCAGTGCCCGCCACGTCCGCTACCAGCGGCGCGAGGAAGGCCTCGGGCGCGCCGTCGAAACGGCCATCGCCGATGGCCTTAAGGGCGGCAAACTGCTGGAGGTACGCCATGCCCAGCTGCCGCCGGGCCTGCGCTGGTATGCGGATCGCCAGGCGCTGGAGCAGGCGGGGCGCCGCATCGGCCGCGGCGTTCGTGCGCTGTCTCCCTTCGACCCCCTGGTCATCCACCGGGACCGGCTGCTGGCCCTGTTCGGCTTCGACTATCAGATCGAGTGCTACCTGCCCGAAGCCAAGCGCCGCTATGGCTACTTCAGCCTGCCTTTGCTGTCCGGGACCCGCTTCGTGGGCCGCGCGGACTGCAAGGCCCTGCGCCAGGATCGGCAACTGATCTGCCGTCATCTGGCCCTTGAACCGGCGACCGTGCCGGCCGACGCGGAAAAACTCCTAGAAGGCTTCGTGGCCCTGGCCAGGATGAACGACTGCGACCGGATACAGGTCGAGCGCGTCAGCGGTGTTTCCGAACGCGAAGCCCGACGCCTCGCCCGTGTTCTTACACAGCCGGTGGCCTGACTAATACCAAAGAGTCTCCATAAAGCCCGCGGCGGCGGTTCAGAGCGGCGCGCCAGAATCGAGCGAAACGCCATTGTGGGAAGTTTCCCGGCCTGTTTCGCCGGGAGCGAAACAGGTCGCGCAGCGCCCGGAGGGTGAGCGCCAGGGATGGCGCTCAACAGCGCAGCGAAGGGGAACGATGGCGTAGCCCTCGATCGAAGCTGTCCAGATCGGCCCCCTGCGCTCCGCTCCGGGAGCCTCTTATGAAAAATACGACAACCATTTGATTTTGAGACAACTTTTCAGATCGGAACACGCACTTGTGGGAGCGCCCTATTCGCGCAGCGAATGGGCCGATTGCGAGGCGTTGTGCCGAAGCTGAAGGCACCGGCTTCGCTGTACGTCATGCCAATCGGCGCATCGCCCTGCGGGCGCTA
>JAFIFJ010000063.1 GCA_020832085.1 Gammaproteobacteria bacterium
GCGTGCGACGCATTTCGCTGTTGAGCGCCGTCCATGGCGCTCACCCTGCGGGCGCTGCGCGACCTGTTTCGCTCCAGGCGAAACAGGCCAGACGAAATGCGCCCACAGTCAGCGCATCGCAAGTTTCTTCCGCGACAGCGTGAACGAACAACGTTCGTGGCGGCTCTTATGAAAAATACGACAAATATCTGATGTTTAAATAACTTTCAGAACAGGTCACGCCCTTGTGGGCGCATGCTGCCAGGAGCAGCGTGCGACGCATTTCGTTCCTGACGAAATGCTCCCACTGGCCTCGCCACGTCCATCGAGACCCACGTTCTCCGGGACAGCGCGCGAACTTCAGGCGATGTTTGGCGTGGTCATCAGCCCTTGCGTATGATCCACCCGAAGTTTTGCCCCTCCACTCGGCCTGACCCCCATGATCGACAGCGACCGGATCGTGACCGCTGCGGCTTCGCCGCAGGACGCCGCCCTCGACCGGGCGCTGCGGCCGTTGCGGCTGCTGGAGTACATCGGCCAGCCGGCGGTCCGCGAGCAGATGGAGATCTTCATTCAGGCGGCCCGGCAGCGCGGCGAGTCCCTGGACCACACGCTCATATTCGGCCCGCCCGGGCTGGGCAAGACCACCCTGGCGCACATCATTGCCAATGAGATGGGCGTGGCGCTGAAGTCCACCTCCGGGCCGGTCCTCGAACGGCCCGGTGATCTCGCGGCCCTGCTCACGAATCTCGAGCCCGGCGATGTGCTGTTCGTCGATGAGATTCATCGCCTGTCACCCATCGTCGAGGAGATCCTCTATCCCGCCATGGAGGATTACCAGCTCGACATCATGATCGGCGAGGGCCCGGCGGCACGCTCCATCAAGCTCGATCTGCCGAATTTCACGCTGGTTGGCGCCACCACCCGGGCCGGGCTGCTGACCTCGCCCCTGCGCGATCGTTTCGGCATCGTGCAACGCTTGGAGTTCTACGCTGTCGAAGACCTGACGAGCATCGTCTCCCGATCAGCCGAGAAGCTCGGCATCGAAGCTGACGTCGCCGGAGCGGGCGAGATCGCCCGACGCGCCCGTGGAACCCCGCGGATCGCCAACCGGCTGCTGCGGCGGGCAAGGGACTATGCCGAGGTGAAGAGCGATGGTCGCATCGATCGCGAGGTCGCCAATGCAGCACTGGACATGCTGAAAGTGGACGGCGACGGTCTCGATGCCATGGATCGACGCCTGCTTCTGACCATGCTCGACAAGTTCGACGGTGGGCCCGTGGGCATCGACAGCCTTGCGGCGGCCATCAGTGAGGAGCGGGGGACCATCGAGGACGTCATCGAGCCCTACCTGATCCAGCAGGGTTTCGTGGCCCGCACCCCCCGTGGGCGTATCGCCACCCGGCTGGCCTGGCAGCATTTCGGTCTACGCCCACCTGCAGGGTCGGTCCAGCACGAAATCGATCTGGATGCCGATCATTCCTGACGGCAGCGACGAGTCGCACCTGCCTGGGCCTGGACAGGTGCGCGCAATGGGAGTCTGTGCATGACGGAAAGCTTGTCGGTCTGGGCATTGATCATGGATGCCTCCCTGCTGGTGCAGGCGGTGATGGCCCTGCTGGTGCTGGCATCGGTGGTGTCCTGGGTGGTGATCTTTCAGCGCCTGATCCTGCTGCGCAGTGCGCGGCTGGAACTGGAGGCCTTCGAAGACGATTTCTGGTCCGGTGCCGATCTGCGACAGATCTACCGCGACATTACCGAGCGTGAGGACGAGCGCATCGCAGCCGGAGGGGAGCAGGTGTTCGTGGCCGGCTTCCGGGAATTCACCCGCCTGTCCAAGGGGCGGGTGTCCGACAACGAAATGGTGATGCAGGGCGTGCAGCGAGCCATGCGCGTGGCCCTGGTGCGGGAGGAGGAGCGGGTTGCCCGCCATCTGCCGCTGCTGGCGACCATCGGCTCCACCAGCCCCTATGTGGGCCTGTTCGGCACGGTGTGGGGCATCATGAATTCCTTCCGCCAGCTTGCTACGGTGAGCCAGGCCTCCCTGGCGACCGTGGCGCCGGGCATTTCGGAGGCCCTGATCGCCACCGCCATGGGACTGTTTGCGGCCATTCCCGCCGTCATCGCCTACAACCGCTTTGCGGCCGAGGTGGATGTGCTCATGAACCGCTATGACAGTTTTGCCGAGGAGTTTTCCAGCATCCTGCACCGTACCCTGGTGGCAGGAGGGGACGGGCAGTGATTCGCGGTCGCGGCCAGCGGCGCCGGCCGATGTCGGAGATCAACGTGGTCCCCTACATCGACGTCATGCTCGTGTTGCTGGTCATCTTCATGGCCACCGCGCCGCTGCTGATGCAGGGTGTGGAGATCGCCCTGCCCCAGGCTGACAACACGCCCCTGAGCAAGGCTCAGCAGGAGGATCCGCTGATCGTTTCGCTGCGGTCTGACGCCTCGATCTGGGTCAACTTCGGTTCACCGGAGGCGGCTACCGGAGGCGGCACCCAGATTTCCGCCGGGGCGCTCGGTGAACAGGCCGCGCAGATTGCCCGTACGCGCCCGGATCTGCCGGTGTTCGTCCGGGCCGATACCTCCCTGGCCTATGGTCGCGTGATCGAGGTCATGAGCATTCTGCAGCGGGCCGGTATTGCTGACGTGGGGCTGGTCACGGACCCGGTGGATCTGTCGAGGATCGATCGGTGATCGCCGACACCGGCCGCGTTTCCACGCCGCGCATCCTGTGGGCCCAGTATGGGGTACCCCTGCTGCTGGCCGTGGTGATCCACATCATTGCTGCACTGGCGCTGATGGAGGGCTGGGGAGGTGTGCGGGAGCCGGACCGGGTGATGTTCCGGGAGACCATATCCGCTCACCTGCTGACCATCGAGGCGGCGGCACCCGAACCGGCACCGGTCACCCCGCCTCAGCGACGGGCGGAACCGACGCCGCGGCCGCAGCCGGCACAGCAGCGGCCGCTGCCCACGGAGGCGGCCCCGGCCCGGCCCGAGCCCGAAGCCCCACGCATCACCACCCCGGAGGTCGCGCCCCGGCCGCAACCTGAGCCGGTGCCGGATCGGCGCTGGCAGGAGGAGCAGGAGGAAGTGTTTACCCGCGCTCTGGATGCCGAGGCCCAGCGGATGGCGGCCACCCAGGCGGAGGCGGCATCGGCGAGCTACATTGGCGCGATCATTCGGCAGATCGAGCGCCATTGGTCACGACCCCCGAGCGCACGCCGGGGAATGCAGGTGGAAGTGCTGATCAATCTGGTGCCGACCGGTGAACTGGTCAGCATCAGCATAGTACGCTCCAGTGGTAATGCGGCCTTCGACCGCTCGGCCGAACTTGCGGTTCGCCAGGCTGCCCCGTTCCAGGTGCCGGACAATCCAGCCCTTTTCGAGCAGCGTTTCCGGCAATTGCGTCTGCTGTTCACACCAGAGGATCTCAGGAACCGATGAATCGCTCACGCTTGCTGCCAGTGCTGCCATTGCTGCTGTTGTGCATGTTGCTGGCGTCCGCGGGGTCGCTGCGCGCGGCGGAACTCACCATCGAGATCACCCGGGGGGTGGACAATCCCGTGCCGGTGGCGGTGGTGCCCTTCGGCTGGCAGGAGGTCGACCCGCCGCCACAGAACCTCGGTGACATCGTCCGTTTCAATCTGGCGCGCAGCGGCCAGTTCGCCATGACCGCTGCGGTGGACATGCTCAGCCTGCCGTCCCGGGAGCAGGATCTCCACTACCGGGATTGGCGCATTCAGGGGGTGGCCTATGTGCTGATCGGCCGTCTCGAGCGCAGCGGCAGCGGCTTCCGCGTCCACTACGCCCTGTTCGACGTCTTCCGGGAAACCCGCCTGCTGCAGGGCACCCTGGAGGGCTCGGAGTCCCGGCTGCGGGACATGGCCCACGAGATCTCAGACATCGTCTATGAGCAGCTCACGGGCGTGCGCGGGGCCTACTCGACCAAGCTGCTGTACGTGGTGGCGCAGAACATTGCCACCGAACGCGAAGAGTTCCGTCTGGAGATGGCGGATGCCGACGGTGGCCGGCCGTTGACGCTGCTGCGCTCCCGGGAGCCCATTCTCTCGGCGGACTGGGCGCCCGACGGCAGATCCGTGGTTTACGTCTCCTTCGAAACCGGCAAGCCCACCATCTTCATCCACGAGATTGCCTCCGGCAGGCGGGAGATGATCACCGATTTCGATGGCTTGAACGGGGCGCCTGCGCTGTCTCCGGACGGCCGTCAGGTGGCGCTGGTGCTGTCCATGGGGGGGCAGCCCGACATCTATCTGCTCGATCTCGATACCCGACGTCTGCGTCAGGTCACGCGCCATTTTGCCATCGATACCGAGCCGAGCTGGACGCCGGACGGGCGTGCCCTGGTCTTCACGTCCAACCGCGGCGGCCAGCCACAGATCTATCGCGTGACCATCGATGGCGGCGTGATCGAACGGCTGACCTTCGAAGGCGACTACAACGCCCGCGCCCGCATGCTGCCCGACGGCCGGCAGATGGTCTTTGTCCATCGTCGCCGGGGCACCTTCCACATTGCCATCATGGACCTGGAAAGCGGCGAGATCAGCGTGCTCACGGAGACCTCTCTGGACGAATCGCCGAGCGTGGCGCCGAACGGATCGATGGTGATCTATGCGACCCGCGAGCAAGGGCGCGGTATACTGGCCGTAGTCTCCATCGATGGCAGGGTTCGCTATCGCCTACCCTCCAGCGAAGGTGACGTCCGGGAACCGTCCTGGTCCCCGTTTCTTAGGTGACTGGCCTCCCTCCTTCAAGTTTGGAGTCCTGTCGGGCGCTCGAACCTAATGCCACTCCGGCATGCGGTTCTTTTGAGGAGCAGTACGAGAGATGAACATCAGCTTCACGCGCAGTCTCATGGTTGCTCTGCTGGCCCTGTTCGTCCTGGTTGGATGTCAGACCACGGCAGAGCCCGAGGCCCCGCCGGTCGAACCGCAGACGGACAGGACGCGGGCCGAACCTGCTCTGCCGCCGACGGTGACCCCGCCTGCACGGCAGCAGCGTGTGGACGGTCAGGGTGATCTCCTCAGCGAAGACGGTCAGCCCATCAGTCGGGTGTTCTACTTCGATTTCGACCGGTCCGAGCTCAAGCCCGAGGCCCGTACCCAGCTCAGCCAGCATGCCCGTTATCTGCGCGACAACGGGTCAGCCCGCGTGGTGATCTACGGCCATACCGACGAGCGGGGAACCCGTGAGTACAACCTCGCACTCGGCGAACGCCGCGGAGCGGCGGTACGCAGCTACCTGCAGTCCCTGGGGGTGGCCAATCGGCAGATGAGTGTGGTGAGCTACGGTGAGGAGCGCCCGGTCAACCCTGCCTCCAATGAATCGGCATGGGCACAGAATCGTCGTGCGGAACTCGTCTATCAGTAACATCGGCATCGTGACCGCAGGACTGTTCGCAGTCCTCGCGGTCACGGGCGCAAGCGTCGCGGCTCAGGCACCTGTGCTCGAGCCGCGGCCAGCCGTGGAACGGCAACAGCCTCCCCTGATTACACCACCGGGTGCCCAGCGCAGCGAGCAGGCGCGCCCGGCCGGTGCCGGCCAGCAGCGCCAGGGTGTCATCGTCACAGGCGAGGACGGTTCGCAGACCGTTCCCTTCCGCCCCCCTGTGCTCGATGCCCCGGGCGGTGACGAAGGGGGCATGTCAGCCGTCCCGGAGAGCTTGAGCGGCGTGGTCCTGCAGCTGCAGCAACTGCAGCAGGAAGTGATGATGCTGCGCGGCAGGGTCGAATCCCAGCAGCACACCATCAGCCGGCTCGAACGCGAACAGCGGGAACGCTACCTCGATCTCGACCGGCGTCTGGCGCGGGGTGGTGCGGCGGCGTCCGAGTCCCTGGCTGATCCCTATGCACCGCTGGATCCGGAGATGCCGGCCGGAGGCAGTGCCGATGAGCGCAGCGCCTACGAGGCGGCCTTTGCGCTCACCCGGGAGCGGGACTTCGAGGCTGCCATCGGTCGCTTTCGTAACCTGATCGAGAACTACCCCGGAGGTGCCTACGAGGCCAACTCCTGGTACTGGCTCGGCGAGATCTACCTGGCCCTGTCGGAACCGGATCTCGAGGAATCCCGTCAGGCTTTCGTGCAGGTGCTGGAACGCTGGCCGGATCACCACAAGATCCCCGACGCCCTGTACAAGCTGGGTGTGGTCTACCATCAGCTCGGCGAGCCCGACGCGGCCCGCCAGTACCTGCAGCGGGTCCGCACCGAGTTCGCCGGCAGTTCTGCCGCGCGCCTCGCCACCGGCTACCTCGAACGGATCTGACCTCCCTCAGCTTCCGATTCCGAGCCCACGATGGAAAGACCATGACAGACCCGGTCCGGCTGCGGATCACCGAAATCTTTCACTCACTGCAGGGCGAGGCTCGCACCGTGGGCCTGCCCACGGTCTTCGTGCGCCTCACGGGTTGCCCGCTGCGCTGTGTCTACTGCGACACCGCCTATGCCTTCAGCGGCGGCGAGATGCGCGACCTGGACGCCGTTGTCGACGAGGTGCTGGCCTATCGGCCCCGCTTCGTCACCGTGACCGGCGGTGAGCCTCTGGCCCAGCCCGCCTGTCTGCCCCTGCTCGAGGCGCTCTGCGACCTCGAGCCGGCGCCGGAAGTGTCGCTGGAGACCAGCGGTGCGCTCGATGTCTCCGCAGTTGATCCTCGGGTGGTCAAGGTGCTCGATCTGAAGACGCCGGCCTCCGGCGAAAGCCATCGCAACCGCTGGGAGAATCTGGCTCATCTGACGCGCAAGGATCAGATCAAGTTCGTGATCTGTGACCGCTCCGACTATGAGTGGGCGCGCTTCAAGCTGGCGGAGCACGATCTCGCGGAGCGGGTTGACGACGTCCTGTTCTCGCCCAGTCACGGTCAGCTGCCCGCTGCGGTCCTGGCAGAGTGGATTCTCGAAGACCGCCTGCCCGTGCGCATGCAGCTGCAGCTGCACAAGATCCTCTGGGGCGAGGTGCAGGGGCGATGACCGCTTCCGATGCCTGGCTTCCGCCTGGCCACGGCCGGGACGCGGTAGTCCTGCTTTCGGGCGGGCTCGATTCCGCGACGGCCCTGGCGATGGCCGTTGCCGCAGGCTATCGAACCCACGCGGTGTCCTTCGAGTACGGACAGCGGCACGCGGTGGAACTCGAAGCGGCCGCACGCGTGGCGGCGGCGGGGGGGGCTGTCACGCACCGGGTGATCCGGCTCGATCCCGATGCCTTCGCCGGTTCGGCGCTCACGGACGCCAGTCTGGCCGTACCGGAGGTGGAAAGTGAGGGTATCCCGGTCACCTACGTCCCGGCCCGCAATACCATCTTCCTCGCCTATGCCCTCGGTTGTGCGGAGGTGCTCGGCGCTTCGGATCTGGTCATCGGCGTCAACGCGGTGGATTACTCCGGATACCCGGATTGCCGGCCGGAGTTCGTGGCGGCCTTCGAGACCATGGCCAATCTGGCCACGCGGGCAGCGGTGGAAGGTGCCCGTCTGCAGGTTCACGCGCCGCTGATCGAGCTGACCAAGGCTGACATCATCCGCGCTGGTACGGCCCTCGGTGTCGACTACGGGCTCACGGTGTCCTGCTATCAGCCGGACGGCGCCGGCAAGGCCTGCGGACGCTGTGACAGCTGCCGTTTCCGGGCGGCCGGATTCCGCGCTGCCGGGGTGGCCGACCCCACGCCGTATCAGGCCTGAGGGGCGGCCGTCGCGGGACCATCATCCCGCGTTGTTTTCGCGTCCGAGATGACTATAATGCGCCCCTCGCGACGGGGCCGTTAGCTCAGTTGGTAGAGCAGGTGGCTTTTAACCACTTGGTCGCTGGTTCGAGTCCAGCACGGCCCACCACTCCCTGCCTTGCGCCGTCTTCCCTCGCTTGCGCTCAACCAAGAATCCTTTCGTAGCTGTCCTCGTCGAAGCCGACGATCAGCGTGCGACCCACCTTCAGCGTGGGGGCGCGCAGATTGCCCGTGGGCCCGAGCATGGCGGCTGCGGCCGTTTTGAGGTCGGTCTTGCCCAGCGGGATCTGCTCGACCTTGCGTCCCTTGGCCACGATCAGTTCATCGGCGTCGGCGACCAGCGCGAGCGCGGCGTCGAGGCCGAGTTTGCGGCTGGCCGGCACCTGCTCTGCGATGTGGATGTTCCTGGCCCCCAAGACCTTGGCGGCTCTGCTGCATCCCGTTCAACCGTTGCGGTGGTAGTACCAATCAGCGGTTTTCGCCATCTCGGGGGTCCTCCTGCTGACCTCTTCGGACGCTGCATCCTAGCCTAAAACCAGCAGGTTTCGGGCACGCGGCCGTCCTGGGATGATCTACTGTGGCGTCCCGCTTGGACCTGGAGGGTGGATCATGGTCAATCAGCGTGTGCTGTTGGAACGCTACCCCAGAGGACTAGCTTCCGCGCCTCAGAGCCTTGGCTGATTGGCGCGCAAAAGACTCCACAAGGCGCTCTGGAGAACAAGTCCAGGAATGTGGGGTCGACTTCAAAGGGGCGCGTCGTGAACTCCCCTAGCCGTCCGCTGTTTGGGTGGCAGACGACAAGTCGGAGAGCGTGTGAATTCGGAGGAAAAGGCACCACATGGCGTGAAAGCTGGCGGTACGGCGCGCAGTCAGTCCAGACTGAAGCGATCTGTCTGCCAGGTTGCCCTGCTGCACCGGCCCGGTGCCTGCCGCAGATCTTGCCCGCCCTCCTCTTGGGTAGGGCGGCACTCCATACATACGAAAAATGCCCCACCGTGGTGGTGGGGCACTTCGCAGTACTCAGGCGGTCGACGTGTCTCGGGCGCGCAATGCTCAGACCCGAGGCCGGCGCCGGAATGCTCCTAGAAGGCCAAGTCCGCCGAGCAGAAGGGCGAGTGTCGCAGGGGTGGGGACTGCGGAGGTCGCCGGCTCACCAAAGATCGCGAGATCTGCTGAGAAGAGGTTGAAGCTCTGGGCTCCGCCTGCTGTTGCGTTGAACCAGAGATAGAACGCCTCGCCGGCCAGGATGTCATCAAAGATGCTGAGTGATGGTTCGAAAGCAAAGGTATTGGTCACCAGGTCGTTTGATGAGCCCAGGCTGGGTTGCTCTGAAGTCAATGTGACAGCCTCGGTCGGAGACGAAGCAGGGCGAACGCGCCAGGGCTGTAGCCCCCAAAATCCAGCTCGCGCATCAGAATAGGTCAGCGTCAGCTCGAAGCCCGAGATGGAGTCATAGGCGACGCCGGAAAAATCGAACACATCGAAAAAGCGCTGACAGCCACTGCTGTTGGTGATCGTGATCGAGTCGCTGTTCAGTGTGTCGCAGGTACCTGCGCCGAGGCTTGGCGTTGAGACCTGGCCAGGTCCGGTGCCGTAGTCATGCGAAATTGTAGTAAGCAGCGTGGCGTTTGCGGCGGTGCCGATCAGCAATAACGCTGCGACTGCTGCCAGTCGAATTGCCGGTGTCTTCATGGTCATAACCCCGTTCCTTGGTTTCTGTAGTGGATTGCAGTAACAGGCACGGACCCGTTTGCCGAAGGCCCATCGCTGTTGGTGGCCCGGCAAGTTGCCGAGAAAAAGCCAACGAGGATTGTGCAAGCAAGATGGGTGCCGCGGGCGATTTCTGATTTGATTACAGCGCTTTAGGAATTCAGTGATTTTCTGGAATCCTGCTTGTGTAAATTTTTCTGACAGGTGGCCGGTGTTCAGGAGGTTCGCGGGCCCCTTGGTCCAGCAGGGCCACGGACCGAAACCTGTCCATCCAACAGGCCTTCGCGTGGCTCATGCCGCCGCAGTCAGGCCGAGGCAACGTTTGGACCAGCACCAGAACTGTGACGTTTCTGAAGGTCGGAGAAACTGTCCGATGGTTCAGTCGGTTGGTCTGGTCCGCCCCACGCATGGGGTACCCCGATGAGCGTTGTGGATCGGCGACGGGCCGATTCGGCGAGAACTCGTCTGAAAGCGTAAACTCAGTTGACACGCAGACGTCGAGAAACGCGAAGTGCGTGCAGGGCGACAAGTGGATCTGGCGGTCTGCGAGGGACTGCTGGAGCGTGATTTTGGGATACGACCACCGGGGCCGGCCAACCCGTTCGTGTTCACAAGCAGTGATCCACTGCAATCGTCACGAGATTAAGGGACTTCAACGTGCCCACCACCCCATGACCGGCGCTCAACCAAGAATCCTTTCGTAGCTGTCCTCGTCGAAGCCGACGATCAGCGTGCGGCCCACCTTCAGCGTGGGGGCGCGCAGATTGCCCGTGGGTCCGAGCATGGCGGCTGCGGCCGTTTTGGGGTCGGTCTTGCCCAGCGGGATTTGCTCGACCTTGCGTCCCTTGGCCACGATCAGTTCATCGGCGTCGGCGACCAGCTCCAGGGCTGCGTCGAGGCCGAGTTTGCGGCTGGCAGGGACCTGCTCTGCGATGTGGATGTTCCTGGCCCCCAAGACCTTGGCGGCTCTGCTGCATCCCGTTCAACCGTTGCGGTGGTAGTACCAGTCGGCGCTGTTCGCCATCTTTGCTGCTCCTCTTTGCTGTCGCGTTGGACGCTTCATCTCCCCCCGAATGTCGGCTGATTTCCTGTGGAAAGCAAGGGTCGTCGCGCAGTCTGGCGGGCCATTTGCGGTGCCATCGGGGCAGGGTTACAGTCAGGGGTGCTGGAGTTCGCGTCAGCTCATCTTCGAGCGGTGAACTGCAGCGGTCGGGGATCCTCGTCTGCCCTGACAGAGATGGGGAGGCGATGAAGTTCTGTGCGGCGTCTGCACCGGGTTGAATCCCGGCGAAGCGTCTGCAGTGAAGCGTTCCCGACCTTCGTCCGCGTCAACGCTACTGGGGAGAGATCATGAGTGATTTGGAGAGGATGATGGGGCGTCGTGCTGCGACGGGCCAGGGCTTGGTGCTGATGGGGGTGCTGGTTGTGGCGCTGGCGTCGGTGTCGGCATGGGCAGGACCACAAGGGAACAGTCCTCAACCTGCCCGGGATCAGATCCAGGATCTGGTGGTCTGCTATGCCCTTGGCACCGATGCCATAGGCCGGGCGGTGGATGCGATCGGTGACCAGCCGCTGGATTCCACGGTCAATATTTCTGAAGCGAACTTCTCCGAAGCTTTCGCCGAGGGGCTGGCGCTCTACCGGGAGTGCTTTGCGGATGGGTTCTCCTTCACGCTCGAGTTTGACGGCGTGCCCGCACTGACCGTTCCGGATCCCGCGACGGTTACGCCGAGTACCGACTCCGCCCTGCAGTGGGCGAACTTCGTCAACAACGCGTTTCGCGCTCCGGGATACCGTAATACCCAGCACCACATGGGGACGATCACCAGCCGCGCGCAGGGCAACACGGGGACGGCTCAGTCCTATCTGATTGCAACGCACTCCTACGGGCCCACCAGCGCTCGAACGGGGGTCAATGTGGTCGGCGGGACCTATACGGACGAAGTGGTCCGCGTTCGGGGCCGTTGGCTGATCCAAAAACGCACGTTGAACATCACCTCCAGCGTAAACGTGCCGGACAATCTGTGAACACCAGCAAACGTGTCCTGCTCGCCCGCTATCCGTCGGGTCTGCCGGTAGCAGCGGATTTCGCCCTCGATGAGGTTCCGCTTGCGGAGCCTGCAGAGGGCGAGTTCCTCATCCGCAATCTCTACTTCTCGCTGGATGCCGGGTTCCGGCAATGGATGCGGGAGGGCGCGGGGGACAACTACCTGTCGGCCATGCAGATCGGTGAGCCGGTCATGAGCCTCACCCTGGGCAGAGTCGAACGTTCCCGGCATCCGGACTTCGAGGAGGGCATACTGGTTCTCGGCCGCCATGCCTGGGAGACGTTCACCCTGACCGATGCCAGTGACTTCACCGCGCCGCTGGAAGTGGATCCGGATCTACCGCTGCATCTCTACATGGGGACCCTTGGACCCACCGGTCTGACGGCCTACTTCGGACTCCTGGACATCGGCCAGCCCAAGGCCGGTGAGACGGTGGTGGTGAGCGCCGCCGGCGGGGCGGTGGGGTCCGTGGCGGGCCAGATCGCCAAGGCTCTCGGCTGCCGCACCGTCGGACTCACCAGCAGTGACGACAAGGCTGCCTGGCTCCAGCGGGACATCGGTTACGACGTCGGCGTCAACTACAATGCTCCGGGCGGACTCGACGAGGCCCTCAAGCAGGCCTGTCCGGAAGGTGTGGACATCTACTTCGACAACGTTGGCGGTGCCATCCTCGACACCACGCTCACCCACCTGCGGCAGAACGCCCGCGTCGTCCTCTGCGGCATGGTGGCCGACTACCATGATGCCGACACCCCCTACGGCATCACCCACCTGTGGCAGGCCATCACCAAGCGCGCCACGCTCAAAGGCTTCATGTACACCGATGAAGTGGCGCGCTACCCGGAAGCCATGGCCCGCATGCGGGGCTGGCTGGATTCTGGAGCCCTGCGCACCTTCGATGAGATCCACCAGGGCATCGAGGCCACGCCAGCGGCCTTTTGTGGCCTGTTTACCGGTGCGAACCGGGGCAAGGCCATCATCGAACTCTGAAGTTGGGCCACCCGTGGCGGAGGACTGGGCGGCTTTTTCCGGATTCAGGCGGGGTTGTCCGTTTTATGATCGGTCAACTGTTGCATAGGCGAACAGTTTGCGAACGTTATGAGCCCGTTTTGGGGCCGGCACGATGCTTGCGACAGCTGGATTGTCGATCTTTCTTTCGACTTCATTCAAGCCAAGCAAGGAGACCGCCATGAGCAGTTCCCATGGGCAGACACCTCGCAAACGCACTCAACTCGCCGGACTTCTCGTCGTGGGCAGTTTCGCCTTTCTCGGGCATGCAGCCATCGCCCAGGCGCCGGGCAATCCGCCTCACGGACAGCAGCCGCCGGCAGGTCAGCAGCCTCCGGCGGGTCAGCAACCCCCGGCAGGTCAGCAGCCTCCAGCAGGCCAGCAGCCGCCGGCGGGCCAGCAGCCGCCGGCGGGCCAGCAACCCCCGGCGGGTCAGCAGCCGCCCATGGGCCAAGCGGCCCAGACGCCGGATTTCGATGACGCGACGGTGGAGCGCTTCGCTCGGGCCTGGAGCGAAGTGCAGGAGATCCGTGACGACTACATGGGGCGGATCGAGGCCGCAGACGATGCGGAAACCGCACAGGAGCTGCAGAGCAAAGCCCAGGAAGCCATGGTCGAAGCGGTCACGGATGCCGGGGTCGAGGTGAGCGAGTACAACCGCATCGCCGCTGCCAAGGGCCAGGACCCGGAGCTGGCTGAGCGCATTCGCGACCTGGCCGGATCCGGCTGAACCGAAACCCTTCCTTCAATTCACCATTGATCCCTTCGCCGGCCCGGCCTGCCTGATGCGCAGTCCGGGCCGGTTGCCATTACGGCTTGCAGTTCAGGGAGCGCCGATCGATCGCTGCGGACTTCCTGTCGGCCCATCTGCCTTTGCGTCGAGTTGGCTGGCCCGTCCGTTCAGGTCCAGGTATGTTCACCTGCACGCCTGACGGTAGGCAACCAACGGAGAGCAAAGCATGGGACGAGTGGAGGGCAAGGTCGCGATCGTGACCGGCGCGGCATCGAATCCGGGATTGGGCTATGTCACGGCCATGACCCTGGCGAGGGAAGGGGCCAAGGTGGTGGTCACGGACCTCGATCTGCCGGGCGCCGAGGCCTGTGCCGCTGCGATCCGTGATGCCGGGGGCGAGGCGCTCGCCCTGGTCCAGGATGTGACCGACGAGAAGCGCTGGCAGGAAGTGATCCATGAGACTACCGCCGCCTTCGGCAAGCTCGACGTGCTGGTGAACAATGCCGGCATCGCCATCCTCGCGCCCATCGAAGAGCTGTCCCTGGCGCAGTGGAACAAGCAGATCGAAGTCAATCTCACCAGCGTCTTTCTCGGTTGCAAGGCGGCCATTCCCGCACTGCGGGCCGCCGGCGGCGGCTCCATAGTCAACCTGTCGTCGGTGGCGGGTCTGGTGGGGCTGCCGACCTGCAGCGCCTATGGGGCGTCCAAAGGTGGCGTGCGGATCATGTCGAAATCCCTGGCCGTGGAACTCGGCAAGGACAACATCCGCTGCAACTCCGTCCACCCCGGGGTGATCTGGACCAACATGCAGGCGGCGGCGACGGGTGCCAGCGATCCTTCCGGGGTCGAGGCGGGTGTGTCGCGGATTCCGCTGGGTCGGGTGGGCAAGGCCGAGGACATCGCCAACTGTGTGCTGTATCTGGCGTCGGACGAGGCCAACTACGTGACCGGGACGGAGTTCACCGTGGATGCGGGCATGACCGCACAATAAAGGGAGCCGAGGATATGGACCGAGTGGGAGGCAGCCCTGCCGACTGGCGTGAGCGGATCACGCCGGAAGTCTGTCGTCAGTATGCCGAGGAGGGTGTGGTCTATCTGCCCAAGCTGATCGACCCGGAGTGGCTGCTGCTGATCGAACTCGGCATCCAGCGCATCCTCGGCAGCGGCAGTCCCTACATCCAGACCTTCTTCAAGGGCCTGTCCGGCGAGTTCAAGGACATGGTCCGGCACTTCGACAGCACGCCTGAGTTCCAGCGCCTGCTCTACGATTCGCCCATCGCCGATATGGTCGGGCAGGTGATCGGCTCGGAGAACGTCTGGCTGCTGTTCGACCACGTCTTCGTCAAGGATGCCGGTGCCTGCCGTAGAACGCCCTGGCATCAGGATCTCCCTTACTGGCCGGTGGCTGGTGAGCAGATCTGTTCCATGTGGATCACGCTGGACCCGATTCCGAAATCGGAGTGCCTGGAGTTCATTCCTGGATCCCACCGCGGCACCATGTTCGACGGCTTCAATCCCCGGCGCGCGGCGGAGGACCCGACGCTGCCGTTCTACGGCAAGGATCTGCCACGCTTGCCCGACATCGAGGCCGAGCGGGAGAAGTGGAACATCGTCGCCTTCGACATCGAGCCGGGCGACGTGGTTCTGCTGCATCCAGGCGTCCTTCACGGCGGCGGACACACCACCGAGGGACGCCGGCGGCGGACGCTGTCCGTGCGCCTCTACGGTGACGACATCGTTTACGCCACGCGGCCGGATACCCATCCGACGGTGCCGCTGACTCCCGGGCTTTCGGCTCATCTGGCGCCCGGAGACAAGCTGCGCGCGCCCTGGTATCCCCGACTTCGGCCCCTGCCGGAGGAGGTGGCGGCGGCCTGGCGCTGACAGATTTGCAGGCGCAGTGCTGTGGCGCTGTCATTTCAGCGCGCAATCGCGTACAAAACCGCACGAACCCTGTCGGGAGGGCTGGCGCAATGCCCGCTGAGCGGTCCCCGATAGCCGCTGCACGACTGCGGCAGCAGCCCGGACCCCAGGCCCATCTGGCCATGCCCTCGAATTCATTCCCTGACCTTCGGAGTCGGATGCATGAGTGTTGGCGTGGCTGCCGAAGCCCCCGCTTTTCAGTTCAAGGGCAGCATGCTGCCGTTCACGGTCATGGAGCTCGAAACCCGGGATCTGGCCCGTATCGAGGCTGAGCTACCCGACAAGCTCGCCCAGGCGCCAGGCTTTTTCGAGTATGCAGCGCTGGTGCTCGGGGTCGAGAAGGTGACCGGAGAGGCCCTCGACGTCGCTGCCATCGTGGACATGCTTCGGGCTCATCGCCTGCTGCCCATCGCGGTTCGCGGTGGCGACGAGGCGATCTGCGATCAGGCACGTGGCATCGGTCTGGCCTGGTTTCCAGCCCAATCGGACACCGCGGCCCGCCGGCCGGCATCCATACGCCGCGAACGGAGTGCGCCTGCCAAGACCCCCGCCATCGTCGGCAAGACCTACCGCGGCACCGTGCGCTCCGGACAGCAGGTGGCTGCCCTGGATGGCGATCTGATCATCGTCGGCGCGGTCAATTCGGGTGCGGAGGTGCTGGCCGCCGGCAGCGTGCATGTCTACGGCGCGCTGCGGGGGCGGGCGCTGGCAGGTATTCACGGCGACGGCTCGGCCGCCATTTTCTGCCGGGAACTCGAAGCGGAACTGCTGTCCATTGCCGGTGCCTACAAGCGCAGGGAAGACATGGAGCCTGCACTCATTGGCAGGTCGGTGCAGGTCCGCTTGAGCGATGAGCAGCTCCAGGTGCTCACCCTGGACTGAGCAGCAAACTCCTTTGATCCATCACTCATTCAAACCATGGGAATGCAATCTTGGCCAAGATCATCGTAGTGACCTCCGGCAAGGGTGGCGTCGGCAAGACCACCAGTGCGGCAGCCCTGGCCACGGGCCTGGCCCTGCGTGGGAAGAAGACCGTGGTGATCGACTTCGACGTCGGTCTGCGCAACCTCGATCTGATCATGGGCTGCGAACGCCGGGTCGTGTACGACCTCATCAACGTCATCCAGGGTGAGGCCACGCTCAATCAGACCCTGATCCGCGACAAGCGCGTGGAGGGGTTGTACATCCTACCGGCGTCCCAGACCCGGGACAAGGACGCCCTCACCGAGGCTGGCGTGGAGAAGATCCTCGAAGAACTCTCCGAGACCTTCGACTTCATTCTCTGCGATTCGCCGGCCGGCATCGAACGGGGTGCCCAGCTCGCCATGTACTTCGCCGATGAGGCCATCGTCGTCACCAACCCGGAGGTGTCCTCGGTGCGGGATTCCGATCGCATCCTCGGACTGCTGGCCTCCAAGACCCGGCGCGCCGAGCGCGGCGAGGATCCGGTTCGCGAGCACCTGCTGGTGACGCGCTACAATCCGACCCGGGTCAGCGAAGGCGAAATGCTCGATCTCGACGATATCCGCGAGATCCTCGCGGTGGACCTGATCGGGCTCATCCCGGAGTCGGAGAGCGTGCTGAAGGCTTCAAACCAGGGCATTCCGGTGATTCACGACGACAAGAGCGAGGCCGGTCAGGCCTATGCGGATACCGTGTCGCGGTTGCTCGGCGAGGACGTGCCGCTGCGCTTCAAGGATGCACCGCGCAAGGGGTTCCTGAATCGGGTCTTCGGAGGTGGGCGCGGATGAGGCTTCTCGAATTCCTGCGGCGGGAGCGCAAGCAGACCGCATCTGTCGCCAAGGAGCGTCTGCAGATCATCGTCACCCAGCAGCGCAGTCGGCGCGGCCAGCCCGACTATCTGCCCATGCTCGAGCGCGAACTGCTCGAAGTGGTCCGCCGCTACGTCAATGTGGACAGTGACGCCATCAACATCAGCCTCGACAGTGAGGACGACTACTCGGTCCTCGAGTTGAACGTGACGCTGCCCCGATCCTGACGGGACGCGATCGCCGGTCGTCTGCTGACGACGGCCGGCGATGCGGTGCTCGCTGCGGTCAGGGAAAGCCTGTATGATGCGCCGCTCACCGCGCGTGGTTTTTCTACTGCGGTGTCACGCCTCGCGGATCGAGTGTTCACCAAGGCCTCACCCCGAAGTGATTTATTGCGTCCCTCCCATCGAGGGGCTGCCTTCGCCTTGGTGTACAAGGAATACCCATGAGTTTCGACACCCTCGGCCTGTCGGCCGAACTCCTGCGCGCAGTTGGCGAGCAGGGCTACACCGTACCCACTCCGATCCAGAGTCGTTCCATTCCGCTCGTTCTCGAAGGTCGTGACGTGATGGCCAGTGCCCAGACGGGCACCGGCAAGACTGCCGCCTTTACTCTGCCGCTGCTGCAGAAGCTCGCTGGCGAAGGTACGGGGAGGCGCGTGCGCGCCCTGATCCTCGTCCCCACCCGTGAGCTCGCGGCCCAGGTGCAGGCCAACCTTGACGCCTATGGCCGCTATGTCGGCCTGCGCTCCGCCGTCATCTTCGGTGGCGTCAACATCAATCCCCAGATCTCCAAACTCGCCCGTGGCGTGGACATTCTCATCGCCACTCCCGGGCGGCTGATGGACCACATGCAGCGCCGTACCGTGGATCTGTCCAAACTCGAGGTGCTGATCCTCGACGAAGCCGACCGCATGCTCGACATGGGCTTCCTGCCGGCCATCGAGAAAATCGTCAAGGCGCTGCCCATTGCGCGCCAGACGCTGCTGTTCTCGGCCACGTTCTCCCAGGAAATCACGGCGCTGGCCCAGCGCTTCCTG
The DNA here is from genome assembly GCA_020832085.1 of Gammaproteobacteria bacterium. Classification (GTDB taxonomy): domain Bacteria; phylum Pseudomonadota; class Gammaproteobacteria; order Pseudomonadales; family Azotimanducaceae; genus SLTB01. Next base: position 17,947 of record JAFIFJ010000063.1, read on the forward strand.
CGTGATCCGGTGCGGGTCGAAACCGCCGCGCCGAATTCCACGGTGGAGCTCATTGCCCAGAAGGCGATCCAGGTGGATCAGGCCAAAAAGCAGAAGCTGCTGTCATGGATGATCGGCAACGAAGACTGGAAACAGGTGCTCGTGTTCACGCGCACCAAGCACGGTGCGAACAAGCTCGCCCGTCAGCTCGAAGCCGACGGCCTCACGGCGGCGGCCATTCACGGCAACAAGAGCCAGGGCGCCCGGACCAAGGCGCTCAATGAGTTCAAGAACCACAAGGTTCGCGTGCTGGTGGCCACGGACATCGCCGCACGCGGGCTGGATATCGACCAGCTGCCTCACGTGGTGAACTTCGAGATTCCCAACGTCCCGGAAGACTACGTCCACCGCATTGGACGGACCGGACGCGCCGGCCGTGAAGGTCTTGCGATCTCCTTAGTCTGTGGTGCCGAGCACGGCCTGTTCAGCGATATCCGCAAGCTGGTCAAGGTGCCGATTCCCACCGAAGTCATCGACGGCTACGAGCCCACCGAGCCGCTGTCGCGGACGGCAGGCAAGGTCCAGGCCCGTGGCGGTTCCCGTCAGGGCCAGGGTGGCCGCGGTCAGTCCCAGGGTCGCAGCAGCGGTGGTCAGGGCCGGCAGGGCGGTGGCCGATCCGACGCACCTCGTACGGCCTCCCAAGGCCGCTCGGGTGGTGGGAGATCCGGCAATCGCAGCGGCAACAGCAGTGGCAACAGCTACAGCAGCGGCAACAGCAGCAGTCGAGGCAACAGCAACGGCGGCGGCAACGGCAACAACCGCAGCAGTGAAGGCCAGCGCTCCTCGAGTTCAGGCTCCAGCCGAAGCTTCGGCCGCAAGGTCGCCTGACGCCACCGCCTGATCCCTGCATCCGCCGTCAGGCGGATGCAGCGGTCTGCAACCGCGGACTGCTTTGAGCTACAACCAAGCCTCCGATCGACGCCTTCCCCTGAAATCGATCACGCGCAGCCGTTATCATGGCCCTCCAGTCGTTCTTCTTCAGGAGTCGCCCATGCAGGTCCGTGCCGCTGTCGCCCACAAGGCCGGAGCTCCCCTCGCCATCGAAACCGTGGACCTCGAGGGTCCACGCGCCGGTGAGGTGCTCGTCGAGATCAAGGCCACGGGCCTGTGCCATACCGATGCTTTCACGCTCTCCGGCGAAGATCCCGAGGGCTTGTTTCCGGCCATCCTCGGCCATGAAGGGGCAGGGGTGGTGGTGGAGGTGGGCGCCGGAGTTACGTCGCTTGCGCCGGGTGACCACGTCATTCCCCTCTACACCCCGGAGTGCCGGCAGTGCGACTACTGCCTGCATCCGAAGACCAATCTCTGTCAGGCCATCCGCGAAACCCAGGGCCGGGGCGTCATGCCCGATGGCAGCAGCCGTTTCTCCATCGGTGGTGAGCCCATCCACCACTACATGGGCACCTCCACCTTTGCCAACTACACGGTGCTGCCGGAGATTGCGCTGGCGAAGATCCGTGAGGACGCGCCCTTCGACAAGGTCTGCTACATCGGCTGCGGTGTGACCACCGGCATCGGGGCCGTGATCTACACGGCCAAGGTCGAGCCGGGATCGCGGGTGGTGGTGTTCGGCCTCGGCGGCATCGGCCTCAACGTCATTCAGGGTGCCCGTCTCGCAGGCGCCGCGCAGATCGTCGGCGTCGATCTGAACCCGGCCAAGCGGGATCTGGCGGAGAAGTTCGGCATGACCGATTTCGTCAATCCGAAGGAGGTCGACGGGGATCTGGTGCCCTACCTGGTGGCGCTGACCAAGGGCGGCGCCGACTACAGTTTCGAGTGCATCGGCAACGTCAACGTCATGCGTCAGGCCCTGGAGTGCTGCCACAAGGGCTGGGGGACCTCGGTGATCATCGGTGTCGCCGGCGCCGGGCAGGAAATCAGCACGCGGCCGTTCCAGCTGGTCACGGGCCGCAACTGGCGCGGTAGCGCCTTTGGCGGTGCGCGGGGACGCACCGATGTGCCGAAGATCGTCGACTGGTACATGGAAGGGCGCATCAACATCGATGACCTCATCACCCACACCATGCCGCTCGAGAAAATCAACGACGGCTTCGAGCTGATGCATGCAGGCAAATCCATCCGCTCGGTGGTGCTGTACTGATGACCGGGTTGCGAACGGTCAGCGAACACCGCTGTTTCGGCGGCAGGCAGGGTTTCTACCAGCACGAATCCGAAAGCTGCGGTGCCATGGGTTTCTCGGTCTTCCTGCCGCCGGAGCCTGAAGGCGCGCCCGTGCTGTACTTCCTGGCCGGCCTCACCTGCACTGAAGAGACCTTCATGATCAAGGCGGGCGCCCAGCGCCTCGCCGCCGAGCTGGGTCTGGCACTGGTGGCACCGGACACCAGTCCCCGGGGAACCGCCTACGAAGGGGCCACGGACGACTGGGACTTCGGTGAAGGAGCGGGTTTTTATCTGGATGCCACCGAGTCGCCGTGGCGTGGCCGCTTCAACATGTACAGCTATGTCACTTCGGAACTGCCGGCGCTGATCGCCGAGGAGTTCGGCGTCGATGGTGAACGCATGAGCCTGTGCGGGCACTCCATGGGCGGCCACGGGGCGCTCACCATGGCCTTGAAGAATCCGCAGCAATACCGCTCCGTATCCGCCTTCGCACCCATCGTGGCACCGTCGGAGGTGCCCTGGGGCCAGAAAGCGCTGCCGCGCTATCTTGGCGACAATCGTGAGGCCTGGGCCGACTACGACGCCTGCAGGCTGCTCGAGCGGGGGACCTTCCCCGGCACGATTCTCATCGATCAGGGCATGAAGGACCCCTTTCTCGTTGAACAGCTGCAGCCGGAGCGCTTCGAGGCCGCCTGCGAACAGGCTGGCCAGCCCTTCGAATTGCGGCGTCACGACGGCTACGACCATGGCTACTACTTCATCAGTACCTTCATGGCCGACCACCTCCAGCACCACGCCAGGAGTTTGCGCAGCACGGAGTGAAATCCGGATCTTTTTGACGCAGACACTGTCAAAACCGGGAGGGGCTGAGCTAGACTCCAGCCACTTCCGGTGTCAGAGACCGCTGCATCACCGTCTGAAGCATGGGATTGGTGAACGCGTTCGCCCGCCGATCCGGGTTCCGTGAGAAGGATCAGCATGACCGACCTTGGCTCCACGGGGGCGTCTTCATCCGCTCCTTCCGTGGCGGCTGCGCCCACGTCCCGCCTGCCGTTCGCGACCCTGTTCGCCTATGCGATTCCCACGTCAGGGATCGGCTTCATGTTCTTCATGACGCTGCTTTACCTGATGATCTTCGCCACCGACGTGCTGCTGATCGCGCCGGCGGTGGTGGCTTTGATTCTGGGCGTCTCGCGCATTCTCGATGCGGTCACCGACCCTCTTGCCGGGTATCTCAGCGATCGCACTCGTTCCTCCCTGGGTCGCCGGCGTCCCTGGCTGCTGTTCTCGGCCCTGCCGCTGGCCGTGGTGTTCACCATGATGTGGGCCCCGCCGGCCACGCTGGAGGGGCCCTGGCTGACGGTGTGGATGGCCGTGGCCATCATCGGCTTTTATGGCGTTCTGACCCTGGTCAACGTGCCGCACATCTCCTGGGGGGCGGAGCTGTCACCGGACTATCACGAACGCACCCGGGTGTTCGGCGCGCGGCTGCTGCTGCTCAATCTCGGTGCTTTCGCGGCCATTCTCTGCCTGCTCTACGTCATCGGTGCCGACGAACCGCGGGCCGTGGTCGGGCGGGTGATGATGCTGGTGGCCGGGGCCACGGCCCTGATGACCATCGCCTCGGCGCTGTACTTGAAGGAACGCCGGGAGTTCGTGCAGCGTGGTCCGGACCGCATCGTCGGCGCCTACACCGACGTGGTCAAAAATCCCCACGCCCGGCTGCTGCTCATCGTCTTCTTCATCGAATCCTTGGGCGGAGCGACGATTGGCGTGCTGACGCCTTACATGGCGCGCTACGTCATTGGCGACGTTTCCTTTCCGCTGGTCGTCGGTACCTACATGCTGGCCATGACGGTCACCGTGCCGTTGTGGTCACCGCTGGCGCGACGCTTCGGCAAGAAGCGCCTGTGGTTGTGCTCCATGCTCGGCACCGCCTTCGGTTTCGGCGGCTTTTTCTTTCTCGGGCAGGGCGACGTCGTGCAGACCTATGTGCTGGCGGCTTTCCTCGGCGTGGCTGCGGGCTGCGGCAACGTCATCGCGCCTTCCGTGCAATCGGATATCGTCGACTTCGACGAGCACCGCACCGGCGAGCGCAAGGAAGGCGGCTATTTCGCCGCCTTCAACTTCATCCAGAAATCCGCCGCCGGGGTCACCATCATGCTCACCGGATTCGTGCTGCAGTTCTCGGGCTATGTGCCGAACGTGGAGCAGACCGAGACCGCCCAGCTGGCCATCAAGTCGCTCTACGCCCTGTTTCCGCTCAGCTGTTATCTGATCGGGTCGCTGCTGTTCCTGCGGTTTTCCTTTAACGAAGCCGAGCACGATGTGGTGCGGGGTGAACTCGAATCGCGCCGCCGCCTCAAAGGCGACTGACAGCGGCGTCGAGAATGGCGCTCACCACGGCTGCGGCGAAATCTCCCGCGCCGATGTCACGCAGGGTCGAAAGGCCGCCCGGATTGACGATGTTCACTTCCAGCAGCGAGCCGCCGGCGATGTCGAGTCCGGCATAGCCGATCTGCTTCTCCTGCAGCCACCGGGCAGCGCGCTCGGCCAGGGCCAGGGTGTGGGGTTCGAGAGCCGCGACTTCGGCCCGACCACCACGGGCCAGATTTCCGGCCGGACCGGATCCACACCTTCGATAGCCGGCAATGACCCGGCCGCCGGCCACGAGGACGCGGTACTCACCGTCGGCCACATCCGGCAGGTAGCGTTGCAGCAGGCAGTAGGCGCCTTGGCGTGTCAGGGCGCGTGCGGCCCAGGCGAGGCGCGGGGAAGCGGCGTCGGCCACCACCAGCCCCTGACCGAAGCTGCCACCGGGTGGTTTGAGGACGAAACGGCCACCTTCGCGGGTTGCGATGGCGATGAGCTCATCGGCCTTGGAACTGGCCCAGGTCATGGGGTGGGGCAACTCGGCCTGGGCCGCAAGCCCATACTTGCCGTGCCACAGCAGCAGGGCCTCGGGTCGCGTCACCTGCCGCACAGCGGCGGGCAGCAAGGCCAGCAATTGCATCTTGTCCAGGAAACTCTTGCGCCGGCCGAAACCGAGGGTCCAGATCCAGCTGCAGGTGGCGAGATCGATGGTGCCTTCCCGGGACCGGGCCTCGATACCGCCGTTGCGCAGGCTGAGGCTGTCGATGGCAGCGCTATGAACCTGCATGCCCCGCTCCGCCAGCGCCGGGGCGACGAGCGCCGCATTCTCGCTCGGCTCCGGCGCGTCGAAGGCGGTGAGCAGGCAGACGGATGCGTTCCGGGACCCGGCGCCCGAGGCGTCAATCCTGGTCATGACAGCGGTGTTGCATTCGGCCATAGGCGCCCATATGTTTCCCCTCACAGACCCCAAGGCGTCGAGCTGGCGCCGAGAGAGATGCAGTATGAATTCCCATCGGCTTGCAGTCGAAGACGTTCCGCTCTTCGAGCCCCGTGCCCTGAGCGATCACAGGCGCCGCGAACTCAAGGACGAGATTTCGGGCTTGCTCAAAGCGCGCAAGGCCGTGCTCGTGGCGCACTACTACACCGATGCCGACGTGCAGGAACTGGCGGAGGAAACCGGCGGCTGCGTCTCTGATTCCCTGGAGATGGCACGCTTCGGGCGCGATCACGATGCCTCCACCCTGGTGGTGGCCGGCGTTCGCTTCATGGGCGAGACCGCCAAGATCCTGAGCCCGGAAAAGACCGTGCTCATGCCGACCCTCGAAGCCGAGTGCTCCCTGGACCTTGGCTGCCCGCCGGACGAGTTCGCGGCCTTCTGCGATGCCCACCCCGATCGCACCGTGGTCGTCTATGCGAATACCTCCGCTGCCGTGAAGGCGCGGGCGGATTGGGTGGTGACCTCGAGCATTGCTCTGGACGTGGTGTCGCACCTGCGCGAGCAGGGGGAAAAGGTGCTGTGGGCACCGGACAAGCATCTCGGCCGATACATTGCCGACGAAACCGGTGCCGACATGCTGCTCTGGGATGGTGCCTGCATCGTCCACGAGGAGTTCAAGGCCAAGGGCCTTGCTGACCTCAAGGCCGTGTACCCGGATGCGGCGGTGCTGGCCCACCCTGAATCGCCTCGTGGAGTCCTCGAGCTCGCCGATGTGGTGGGTTCGACTTCACGCATTCTGCGTGCGGCCATGGAGATGCCCAACGACACCTTCATTGTGGCGACCGACAATGGCATTTTCTCGACGCTGCGCCGCAAGGCGCCGGGCAAGCGCTTCATCGAGGCGCCCACTGCCGGCAGCGGCGCCACCTGCCGCAGTTGCGCCCATTGTCCCTGGATGGCCATGAACGAACTCGACGCGCTGGCAGCCACCCTGCGCAGCGGCGGTAACGAGATCAAGGTCGATGCCGAGCTGGCCAGAAAGGCGATGATCCCGCTGCAGCGGATGCTGGATTTTCAGGTCAGACGCTAACGCTCACCCCGCAATACGCTGACGGATCTCGCGGATGTCCTGGACGCGCTGGTTCAGGCGGGCGGTGAGCGGGAAATTGTCCGTCACGAGCTGCAGGGCGTACTGCAGGTGCTGGAGGGCGTGCTGCAGATTGCCGTGCAGCTGGAAGTACTCGGCGCGCGCACGATGGACGGCAACGATGTCTCCGGCGAGGCCCGCCGTTTCCGCCAGTTCGTACCACACCTGGGCATCAGCGGGGCGGCGGACGGCAAGCCGCTCGAGGACGGTCTGGGCTTCGAGATGGCGCTGGGCCCGGTTCAGGCTTCGGGCGTAGGCCATGGTCAGGGGAACGTTGCCGGGATACAGCTGCAGCTTGCGCTCCAGACTGGCGATGGCCTGATCCGGCCGGCCGCGCTCCAGATTGATGTCCACCTCCGCCATCGCATAGGCAATGCGATGGGGTTCCGCTTCCAGCAGCGGCGCGAGGGTCGCCGCTGCCTCATCGAGCTGGCCCTGGCGCAGCTGGGCCAGGGCAAGACCGTAGCGGGCGGCGTCCGGGAAGCCCGTCCGTCCCTCTTCGAGCTGCACCCGGAACGTGGTCGCCATGTCGCGGGGCGATTCCGCCAGATGCAGTTGCACGCGGGCGCGCATCAGCTGGTAATCGAGGGTGTCCGGGAAGGTCTGGCGCGGGTACTGGTTGGCCCGGTCTCTGGCATCGGCAATCCGCGTCTCGGTCACCGGATGGGTGAGCAGAAACTCTGGCGGCCGGCGCGAGTAACGCGCGGCCCGGGACATGCGCTCGAACATGCCGGCCATGGCCCAGGGGTCCATGCCGGCCCGGTGCAGGGTCTCGATGCCCACCCGGTCGGCTTCCCGCTCCCGGGCGCGGCTGTAACGCAGCATGCTGTCCTGCATGGCCGCCTGGGATGACGCCATGGCGGCGATGCCGGCGTCGGCACCCACCGTGGCCATGATGGCGGCGCTGGCAATCATCGCGGCCACATAGGGCAGGGTCATGGCCCGCTGGGCTTCGACGCCGCGGGCGAAATGCCGTTGCGAAAGGTGGGCGAGTTCGTGGGCGACGATGGCGGCGAACTCGTGCACGCTCTGGCCGGCGACGAAGTTGCCGAGGTTGATGCCGACGATGCCGCCGGGTGCGGCGAAGGCGTTGATCTGGCCGGAGTCCACCATGACCAGGTGCAGGCTCGGGTCGCGCAGATCGCTCGCCGCGGCAAGGTCGAACAGCAGCTGTTCCATCCAGTAGATGATGAGCGGGTCGGTGTGGGTCGGCAGTTGGGCGCGGATCTGGCGCATGAAGTCTTCGCCGATACGCGCTTCCATCTCCCGTGAGACGATGCCCGAGCTGGCATCGCCCAGCATGGGCAGATCGTCCATGGGCGCTGCCCTGGCGACAGGCGACAGGCCGATGCTGAGCAGCAGCAGTGCCAAACCACGAGTGACCGAGAAACGCTTCTGGCAGCGCATGAGTCTTGGCGTCTTCAGGGCGCCGGGCCGGAATCTCATGACGTCCAGTCTACCTGCTGCCGGGGACCAGTGTCCCCTGGTGAACACCTGCCAGCGCGCTGCCGGCCGGGGCTGGCCGGGACCAGGGCTTCCGGACTGCCCCTCGGCCACGAATGCAGCGGTCGCGGACGCTATACTGCACCCAGGCCGTTCTAGGCGGGGCAAGTCGAGAGGAATCGTCATGGCGTCATCTGAATCCACGGTCGCGGATGTAGAGGTCGACGCTACCGGCCTGACCTGCCCCATGCCGTTACTGAAAGCAAAACAGGCGCTGAATCGGCTCGAGGTTGGCGCAACGCTTTGCGTGCGAGCCACAGATCCTGGTTCCGAACGTGACTTTGCCGTTTTCGCGCGTCAGAGTGGCCACGAACTGCTCAGCGCCACGCGCGAAGGCGACGTCTTCATTTACCTCTTGCGTAAGACCTCATGAAGCTTCTGGAGTTCGTTCGCGGCTGGATCAATCGCTACTTCCACCACGAGGAGGCGTTGCTGCTGGTCCTGCTCATTCTGGCGGGGCTGGTGCTGGTCACGTGGCTGGGTGGCGTGCTGGCGCCGGTGACGACGGCGCTGGTCATCGCCTTCGTGCTGCAGGGTGCCGTGGTCAGGCTGGTGTCCTGGCGCGTGCCTGAGTGGATCGCCATTTATCTGGTCTACCTGCTCTTCCTGTCCATCCTGATGGTGCTGCTGCTGGTGGTGTTTCCGCTGATCTGGCGCCAGCTGTATTCGTTCATCAACGCCCTGCCGAACATGCTCGATCAGGTGCAGCAGCTGATGCGTACCCTGCCGGAGCGCTATCCGACCCTGGTCTCCGAAACGCAGATCAATCAGTGGATGGATGCAGCAACCAACGAGGCGGCGCTGCTCGGACAGCGCATGCTGACCCTGATGCTCGGTCAGATCGGCTCTGTCGTCGGCATCATCATCTACCTGATCCTGGTGCCGTTCCTGGTGTTCTTCTTCCTGAAGGACAAGGGCCTGCTGTTGAACTGGCTGGCCAACCTGCTGCCCAAGGAGCGGCCGCTGATGAATCAGGTGGCCATGGAGATGAACCAGCAGATTGCCAACTACGTCCGCGGCAAGGCGGTGGAGATCGTCATCGTTGGCGTGGTCACCTACTTCACCTTCGTCCTGCTCGGGCTGAACTATGCCGCCCTGCTGGGCACGCTGGTGGGGCTGTCCGTCATCGTGCCGTTCATCGGGGCTGCCGTGATCACGATTCCGGTGGCGCTGGTGGCGTTCTTCCAGTTCGGCTGGTCCCTGGAGTTTGGCTGGGTCATGCTGGCCTATGCCGTCATCCAGGGCCTCGACGGCAACGTGCTCGTGCCGGTGCTGTTTTCCGAGGCGGTCAATCTGCACCCGGTGGCCATCATCGTGGCGGTGCTGGTCTTTGGCGGCATCTGGGGATTCTGGGGCGTGTTCTTCGCCATTCCCCTGGCGAGCCTGGCCAAGGCCGTGCTCACGGCCTGGCCGAAGTCCGTCCCGGACCCGGAACCCGACGGATGAGGCCTAGGAGTCTGCGCGATAGAACGTGAACGCGCTGCGACGCCGGAACGAAGGCCCGCTCCGATCGCCCGATTTCGTCACGTAGCACCACTACGCTCCTCAATCGGGCGTCGAACCGGCCTCGAATTGGGAACGTCTCGCATGCGCCCAGTCCTACCGCGCAGACTCCTAGCGCCCCACGGGTTCCAGGCTGGCGTCGAGATCGGTGTCCAGGCAGAACTGATCGAAGGCTTCCCGCAGCACGCGGCTGGCCAGGGTCGCGGGCACCGTCACCTGCATGTCCAGCGTGAACATGGTCGTACCCGTATGGGGGGCGGCCCAGGTACTGGTCTCGAGTTCGGCGATGTTGCACTGCTGGCTGGCGAAGAACGCTGCGATCTGCTGAACGATGCCTGGATGATCCATGGTATCGGCGCGAACGCGATAGCTGCGACCGGGTGCGCTGGCGGCCGGTCGACGAGTGTCCCGCACCCCGATGACCAGTCCCGCTGCCTCGGCATGGGTTTCGAGCCCCGCCTGCAGGTCGCTGTGCCTGTCGGCGGCCACGTCCACCAGCATGATGATGGCGAATTCGCCACCGAGCAGGGCCATGCGGCTGTCCTGGATGTTGCCGCCTCCCTGGGCGATGACCCCGGTCAGAGCGCCAACCAGACCGGGCCGGTCCGGACCGACACAGGTGATCACCAGGGCTCGTGTGGACATGGTCGCGGGTATCCGTGCTGTGCAGGGACGATGAGGCTACCCGGTTTTGGGCCCGAAGTGGCTACCCGGGGCCGCAATCCGCCAAGATGTTCACTGCAGGCCAAAAGGGGCGGTGTCAGCGCCTTGTGGTGGCCCTGGGGCACCTTTACCATTGCCGCCTGATTTTATGGGAGCAAACGCCATGTTCACGGGCAGCATCGTCGCGCTCGTCACGCCGATGACGGCGACGGGGAGCATCGACTGGGACGCGCTCGCCCGACTCATCGAGTGGCACGTCGAAGAGGGCACCGACGGCATCGTTCCAGTCGGCACCACCGGCGAGTCGGCGACCCTGGATACGGGTGACCATATCCGCGTCATCGAGGAAGTCGTGCGGATGGTGGCCGGCCGGGTACCGGTCATTGCCGGTACCGGCAGCAACTCCACGGCCGAGGCGCTGGAACTGACCCGCGCGGCCAAAGATGCCGGCGCCGATGCGGCCCTGCAGGTCACGCCCTACTACAACAAGCCGACCCAGGAAGGCCTGTTCAGGCACTATGCCCTGCTGGCTGAAGAGGTGGATCTGCCCCAGGTGCTCTACAACGTGCCGGGGCGGACGGCCTGCGACCTGCTGCCGGCCACGGTGGCACGGCTGGCGCCGCTGCGGAACATCGTCGCGATCAAGGAAGCCTCCGGCGATGTGGCCCGGGTCGCGGAGATTCACCGGCTCTGCGGCAAGGAGTTCGCGGTGCTCTCCGGCGAGGATGGCAAGAACCTGGAACTCATGCGCGCCGGCGCCTGCGGCCTGATCTCGGTGACCGCCAACGTGGTTCCCGGCCTGCTCGCGGCGTTCACCGACGCCATGCTCAGCGGCCAGGACGAAGCGGCTGCCGCCATCGATGTCCGCCTGCAGCCCTTGCATCGGGCCTTGTTCCTGGAATCGAATCCCATTCCCGTGAAGTGGGCTCTTTATGAGCTCGGTCGCATCGACGCAGGTATCCGCCTGCCGCTGACGCCGCTCTCGGAACAGTTCCGTGAACCGCTGCGTCAGGTGCTGGTCCAACTGGGTCTGCTGGCCGAGCGCACACAGGGTGAAACCATCGCATGAAGCATGTCGTGAACCTGCGTCCGATCGTACTGCTGCTGTGCATGGCCGTGGTCCTGCCCGGCTGCCGCTGGCTGGGCGGGGAGAGCGGCTGGTTCCGTGACCGCGAAGCCGACTACCGGCAGGCGCGTCCGGCGCCGCCGCCGGTGATCCCCGGGGACCTCAGCGACCGGGCCATCGGCGAGGCCATGTTCATCCCGGAAGTGCCCGGTATGGACCGCTATCTCGCCCAGGAAGAGTTTTCGCTCCCGCGTCCCGCCACCCTGTTCGCGCGAGAAGAGGACCGCGGCGTACGCATCCAGCGCTTCGGAGACGCATCCTGGGTGGTGGCACCCGACCCGCCGTCATTGGTGTGGCCGCGCATCCTGCAGTTTCTCGCCGACAACGGCGTGGCTGTAGACCGCGAACATCCCGAGGCCGGGATTCTCGAAAGTCAGTGGATCGAGATTCGCGACGAACGCTACCGTGACGTGGTCCGCAGTGTTCTGGCTGCCGAGGACGGCAGCAGCAGCCAGCATCGTCTGCGCGTCGAGGTGGGGCAGGCGGTTCGGCGTGGTGCCACGGAGATCGGCATCACCCATCTCAGTGCCAACCTGGCGCAGGAACTGCAGTGGCCGGAACGCTCGAGCAGTGCCGGCGCTGAAGAAGCCCTGCTCAGCGAACTCGCAGGCTACCTCGCGGCCGAGGTGGGGCAGGGCGGGATCTCGCTGCGCGCCCAGACCATTGCTGCCGAGCCCAAGGCCGAAGTATTGAGCGGTCGCGATCGCCCCCCGGTGCTGCGGTTCAGGCTCGACTACGACCGCGCCTGGGCGACCGTTGCCACGGCGCTGGACAACGCCGAGATTCCGGTCATCGAACGCGATGCGAACGAGGGCACCTATCGGATCAGTTTCGACGAGAGTCAGTTTCGAGGCGAAGAGCCAGGCTGGTTCCGGCGCACCTTCTCCTTCGCGTTCCGCAGTCCCGGGGCCCAGGCCTACACCCTCAAGCTCGAAGGAGGCGACGATGGATTCGACCTGCGGGTGCTTTCACCGGCGGGCGACGCAGAGGCCAACCGGGACGAGTCTGAGCAGGTGCTCAACATCGTCCGCGAATTCGCTTCCTGATCGTGCTGCGCTTCTGCTCCCTGGGCAGCGGCAGTCGGGGTAACGGCACGCTGGTGAGTTCGGGGGATGCCTGCGTACTCATTGATTGCGGCTTCAGCCTCCGGGATCTCGAACGAAGGCTGGGGCTCGCTGGCGTCGCCCTGACGGACATCACGGCCATTTTGGTGACCCATGAGCACGCCGATCACGCCCAGGGCGTGATGCGTGCGGCCCGGGCCAGTGGTGCAGCCGTGCTGGCGACGGCAGGGACGTGGCGAGGGATGCGGGCGCAACCCAGGGCGGTGGATCGCGTCATCGTCGCCGAGGAAGCATTCCCGCTGGCCGGACTCGATGTGCTGCCGGTGACGGTGCCCCATGACGCCCGGGAGCCCGTGCAGTTCGTGTTCGAGCAGCAATCCTTGAGGCTCGGGGTCCTCACCGACCTCGGCCACCCCAGTCAGCATGTGGTGGATCGTTTCCGGGGCTGCGATGGTCTGCTGTTGGAGTACAACCACGACGCGGACATGCTTCGCACCGGCAGCTACCCGCCGGCCCTGAAGCGCCGGGTGGGCGGCGACTTCGGTCACCTGGCCAATGCCCAGGCCAGCGCCCTGCTGGCAGCGCTGCAGCCCGAGCGGCTGCAGGTGGTGCTGGCTGGTCATCTCTCGGAGCAGAACAATACTCGGGAGTTGGCTTCCCAGTCCCTCGAAGAGGTGATGGCAGACTTCTCCAGCCGCCGGGCCCTGGCGGATCAGCAGGGCGCCAGCGACTGGTTCGAGGTCTGCTGAGTCCGGGTAGTTCTCAGACCTGGGTGTTGTCCGCGATCAGCGTTTCGTTGGAGAGGGCGAGGTCGGAGACGCAGTACTCGAACTCGTACTTGTAGAAGCGCAACCGGTCACCGTGCTTCAGGCGGGTTTCGGACATGACCCGATCGCCGTTGAGGAAGGTGCCGTTGACGGACTGCTGGTCAATGACCCAGAACGAGAAGTCCCGATACTCGATGAGGGCGTGGCGGCGTCCGATCTGGCGCCGGAAGATCTGGATGTAGTGGATGCCGTCGTCCGGCGGCTGCTGCAGCCGGGTGATCATGTTGTACTTGCCCCGCAGGGGGTGGGTGGACTGGTGGGTGGCGCCATGGAGGTCCACCAGGTAGCAATCGGGGAAGTATTCCAGCGGCGTGATGGTAGGGGCCGGCAGCGGGCGGCGCGACTGCAGAGTCTGCCACGCGGCCCAGCCGAGCAGCCCGGTGCCGAGCAGCAGCAGCGTGGCAGCCAGCCAGCCCCGGCTGGAGGCCTCGGTGCTGCTCGGGGTCTCGGGAGTTGCTGCAACCGGGGTTGCGGGAGGCGGCGCGACAGCCACTTCCGTTGCGGCGGGCGGAACAGGCACCGGTGCGGGAGCGGTCATCGGATCGTCGCCCAGGATCGCATCCCGGATACGCTCCATGGCAGTGCCCACATCGGCGGCGGTCATGGCGCGGTGATAGCTGCCCCCGGTGCTGCGGGTAATGGGGTCGAGGATCCGGAAGTCGGCCTCCTCGCTCAGCGCGACGACCCACATGGAGATGTCGCGGTTCACCATCTGCGCGGTCAGGTCGTTGGATAGCCAGGATTCGGCGCGTAGATCACCCTCGGGTGAGCCCGTATCCATCATACCGTCGGTGATCATGAGGACCGCATCGCGCCCGCTCGGGACCGAGCTGCGCAATTCGTAGATGCCGCGTTCCACGGCCAGGGCGAGGTCAGTCCAGGGTCCCCGGTAGTCCAGTTGATCGAGGATGGCCGGATTGAACTGTCCGGCCGGGATCAGCGGCTGAATCAGACGGCCGCGGACGTCGAAGGACACCACGGCGACCTGGGTGTCCGGGGGCAGCGACTGAATGAAGCGATCGACCCCGGCCGGGACCAGCCTGTTGACATCGTTCATCCGCATGCTGCCGGAGTTGTCCACCAGCAGCACGATCCGATCTGCCTGCACGGCGCCCGCTGCCAGGAGCAGGCAGGCGACGGCCAGCAGTCGGCGCAGCGCGCCAAGGGCATGACAGGCTTGCAGTGGATTGAGGCTGGAGATGACTGGCTTCGACATGATTTGCTCCTGCGCTCCGAACAAGCGGCTCGGCAACGTAGGCCCTGATTATGCTCGTTGAGACCAGGGTTTACGCGCCTTTCGACGGACCGAGTTAACATAATGTGAACCCTGTCTAAGGTATTCTGCACGGCACGTCGCGTTCTTGGGGCCAATCCGGGCCATCCGGAAGCCACCAAAGGAGTTAGCCATGGGCTGGGAGCGCGGTTATCATGCGCGCCCTGCGCTCGTGCTGCAGTTCAGGTGAGGCTGCCAAACCAGCTTGACGAGTCAACGGCCAGCTTTACGAGTCAACGGAGAGGTGCCGGCCCGATCGGCAGGAAGCCGTATCGGGTCGCGGGAACGCAGTGACCGCGCCTGACGACGTCAGTCGTCAGGTCGGGGCCAGGACGGCCCCGAACAGTGGAACGACGGCCCCCCAAGGCTGAACGCCTTTAGGGGTAGGATCGAGTGACGGACCAGCTTTGCGAGTCAACGGAGAGGTGCCGGCCCGATCGGCAGGAAGCCGGATCGGGTCGCGGGAACGCAGTGACCGTGCCTGACGACCTCAGTCGTCAGGTCGGGGCCAGGACGGCCCCGAACAGTGGAACGACGGCCCCCCAAGGCTGAACGCCTTTTGGGGGTAGGATCGAGTGACAGACCAGCTTTGCGAGTCAACGGAGAGGTGCCGGAGTGGTCGAACGGGCCTGACTCGAAATCAGGTGTACCCTTGCGGGTACCCAGGGTGCGAATCCCTGCCTCTCCGCCAAAAACGCCAAGGGCCCCTCTGGGGCCCTTGGCGTTTTTGGTTGAGGGGTGGATTTGGGTTCGAATCCTGTTCGACCGATCGGCAGGACTGCCGATCGGGTCGTCGCAGCGCAGCGGAGACGCCTGGGCGCGAAGCGCCCAG
>JAFIFJ010000068.1 GCA_020832085.1 Gammaproteobacteria bacterium
TAGGGTGCCAATTTTGCGACTCGCTAAAACTTTTGCCGCGGGTTTTTGCTGGGGGGTCGCCGCCTCCCCCGCCGGCGGCGACCAGGACATTGCGCCGAACGAAGATCTTCGGTGCGGTTACCGATGGATCATTCCACCTCAGCACGTTGGGGAGATGCCGTTGGCGGCCGCGCCGGGGGCCATGCAGTGGCTGAGCCAGACTCTGCGCGGCGGCGAAGTGCGACGCGAGTTCAACGTCTACTGGTCGAGTGCGCACTTGGCCGAGCATATTCCAGGCTATCGGAGGACGGTCGGTGGGGTCGATGCCAACATTCTCATTGCGGTTTTCATCAATCCTAGAGCGCAGCCCGATTCGCTGCGCGACCCACCCGGCTCCACGCTACGCCAGATCTTCAGCCAGAGCGGCGAGATCTACGAACACTACGTCGTGGACGCCAATCCCTACCCTCCAGGCCACTACCGAATTAGCAACCCACAATTCCGTGACAGACGCTGGTGGGTATCGAAGGTCGACCCGCGGAACTACGACACATACTTGCCTGCCCGGGACTGGCTAGTGGCTCCCTGCCTCTGGATAGGAGGCTATGTCCCGAATACCGAGCGATTCGTCTCTTGCCAGTTTCTTCCGCAGCTTGCACGAGACATTACGCTTAGCGTCCGCCTTAGCGGCGAAAACATCAACCTGCACGAAGAAGTCATCGCCCACATGGCTCGCACGCTACGCTCCTGGGTAACCATCCCGGACGATGACCCGAATTGCATAGACGATCCCTTCGAGGGGTTCCCGTAGCGGAAGTGAGTCATGATGGAAGATTGGTTCGAGCCGAGTGCACTTGCAGTGCCGGAGTAGGGCTAGTGGGGTCAGACCAACCCAACTCCTTGACCTCAAAGGAATCGAGATGCTTAGGACACGACTTTCTGCAGCTTAGAGGCACGCTTTTGGGGGCAAAAACGCAGCTCTAAGCAGCAATGCGGCCTTGCCTCACCCGCCATCCACGAGATTCTAGATCACCGCTTTTGGTACCGAAAAGGCGACTCTAAGCGCGATTGAGCGCTGAACGGGGAGATAATCTCTCTTCTGTTCAGCCAGTTACCCCTAAACACCCTGGTCTGACCCGAGCGACTCATTGCCCTGACCGGAAGTGTGCGTCTCCCGCTCGGGGGCATTGGCCCTCTGGCCGGGAAGCGCCGGCCCCGGAGCCGATGGATCAGGTCTCCGCGGGTTCGCTCACCTCTCTATCCCGCTCCCAGCCCTCGTGCTGCACGACGATTCGCTCGGTGGCGAGCGCCGCCTCGTTGGCGTCCAGCGCCGGCAGTGCCTGGTATTCGGACACCCAGCAGCGGTAGACGCGGAAGGACATCACGATGCTTCCCTGCAGATTGTGCAGATTGATCTGGATGTCCTTGCGGTAGTCCTTCAGCGACATGGCGGCATCGCCCGCTGCGGAGAAGGTCAGGTTCGCCCAGTTCTCGAAGGTCGGATCGTGCGTGAGGCCGCGCTCGATCGTGACGGGCTCGAAGGACGAGGGCCCCGGGGCGACGCGGAACTGGCTGGGGTCACCGCCACTGCGGCTGATGACGGACTCGGTGCGGCGCGTGAGTGGACTGACGCGCAGGATGTCCGGGACCGATCGCCCATCGACGATCACGCTGAACTTGAAGTTCCGGTAGGGGTCCTGGCGATGAACATTGACGGGAAAGCGGCTCATGAGACATCTCCACAGGTGGCCGGTGCGGGTGACGAAGCTGCTGAATCGGGTGCCGACCATCGACGACTCCTGCCACCGGCCCTGCTGTGGCCGGTCTGCGCTGATTCGGGTGCGTGCGTTCAGGCGCTAGGAATCCGGATTCGCATCACCATGAACTCCGCCGGGCGCAGCGGCGCGAAGCCCGCGTCGAGCACGGCTCGCCGCGCGAGCACATCCTGGTAGCTGGTCGTGCTCCGGTCGCAGCGGTCGCCCCGCTGCTCGCGACGTCGGTGAAACCCGGTGCGGCAACGATGCTGACGTCGTGCGCGCCATCGAGGGTCGCCAGCTGCGTCGGGGTGACGGTGCCGACGCCGGGCCCGAGGTTGACGACGTAGCAATGGGCATTGCCACCGGCGTTGAGGAAGAATCCCGCAACCGCGCGGGCGAGATGCGTGGCGGCTACGCTGCCGTCGCCGAACAGCTGCTCGAATTCGCCCGCGCTGTGGACGACGACGGGTTGCAGCACGGACGCATCGTCCCGGGGCGCGGTTCCCAGCAAGGCTGGCACGGCGGTCTCTACTGCCGTGATCCTGCGCTGCACGAACCGGGGCGTGCCGATGGACGTCAGATCGACTCTGGGGGGGCGATAGCTGGGCACGGAGCAGTCCTCGCTCGATTCGCGGTCACTCCACTCCAGTTCCGGAGCCGGGTCAAGTGCTGCGGGAATCGATGTGCGCGGATAGGAAAAACAGCTGACGCGAGGTGTGGCGGCGGTGAGGTGAAGGCGTTCGGCGGGAGCGGCTGGAAGAAGTGCCGCCGAAACGGTTGCGGGGTCCGAATCAGGGCGAGGCCGTGAGGACGTCGTCACCTGCACGCGCCAGCAAGGGCGGGGCAGTGGCGGTCTCGAAGCTGGCCAATGCCCGATGCAGCTTGGCATAAAGATCATCGACCCAGTCGGGTAGACCGAGGCGCGGCTCGAGTCGCTGACGGCGAGCATCATGGGCCGCGATGATGACCTCGACGCCACCGTGAGGCACCCGCGCCGCCAGCACGAACAGCCGCTCTATGGCTGGATCACCGATGGCCAGGCAGCCTTCAGAATAATCCGAACCATGAATGAAGATGTTGTCGCCGAGATCCGTGCGCCCATCGAGCAGGCCCATGCGCCGGTCGAAGTCATTGGGATAGTTGATGCGCATCGACAGGTGAAAACGGCTGTTGGGATTGAAGGCGTCGACCTGGTAAATGCCTTCTGGCACCTGATGGTCGCCGCGCCGCCGCTTGGGCCCGGACAGTCCGGAGGCATCGAGTATGTCGAAGGCTTCGATGAAGTGGGGGCGGCCCCCGGCTCGGGTCCAGACCTCCAGTCGGCGCTCATCCTTGAGACCGATCAAGGTGAGGTTGCTGGGGGGATAGGACAAACCGATCTCTGCAAACCGTTCCACCCAGGCTGGCTCAACGGACGGCGCAAAGGTTGCCAGGGCCTCGCCCATGGTCCGCATGCCAGCTGCAGGCGCGGCCCGGGAAGGCGGCTTCAGCGCCTCGCTCTGATCACCATGGTCCGCCACTGCCGGCGTCAGAAACAGCAGCGGCAGGAGGAGGATGACAAGATTGAGTAGACGCTGAGTCATGGGAGCACGATGCTGGCCCGAGCCAAATGCGGATAGGAAAAATAACAGGTCCTTTTCCTGCCTTCCTCAAAGCATGCCCAGCGGTTCAGCAACGGTCAACGATGGCGCCCTCCGATCCACAGCGATCGGCAGGGGCAGGTTTCACGGGGTCAGACTAGCGCATGGCAACGCAAGATGTTGATTAGGTTTCACGGGGTCAGACTAGCGCATGGCAACGCAAGATGTTGATTTTAATCACAACGAATCTCTGAAACGTGCAACCGGACGTCCTTAGAGCCTACTTTTCCGGCCGGAAAGCCAGCGTTTAAGCTTTTGGGCGCTGAAACATGTCAGCCGGAATCGTTAGAACGCCAATTTGGTCCCGCAAAACGTCGTTCTAAGCCTACATTCCTAGGCCTGAAAAGATTCCGATCTAAGGTGAATCAGGCACTTACCGTGGTTTTCCCTAGTCTGACCACCGTTGCCCCTTACCTTTTGCTTGCTATCCGCACGTCGCTGGCAAGAATCGGCAGCGGGAACGTCGCGAGGTAATCCATTTCCGGAACATCGGCGCGCAGCGCAAGCTCCCAATGTACGCCCTGACGCCTGCCGGCCAGCGACGCACCGGGCTTGTCGCCGGGCAGGGGTAGGTCGAGATCGACGATGAGATGGGTCCCCGATGGCGCGGGGCTGCCCGTGGCGCGGACTTTCGTGGACCAAAGCGTTTCGACCCGAAGCCGGGTGCTGCGCCGACTGCCTGAGATATCGGTCTCGTCCCAGCGGTAGCGGCAGCTGACCTCGACCTCGAAGCCCTGCTCCGGTGCATCCTGTGGACGAACCCCGGTTTCCACGCGCCCGCGCAGCGTTCCGCCCGGATGTACTGGCGTGACCTCCAGTTCGAGCGTACTGGGGCCAAACAGGCGCCCGTGCGCCGTGGCTTGCATCGACTTGTGGATGGCGACTCCGGCGCCCACCACACAGTAGGCCGTCAGGGCCAGGAACAAGGGATGAATCCACCATGCACAGACGGCACCAATGAGGCCGATGACGGTCATGACGATCAGGACGTCTCGGGGCAGCATGTTGCTGATCGTCTGGGCATTTTCGGGAATGCGCCCGCTGGCCCAGCCTGGCCTCGCTGCCCACTTATCGTTGAGCCAGGCCTGCCTTGCGGCCGCGATCGCTGCGTCATCCGCGTCCTCTGGAACCTCGATTGTGACGCCCTGACGGTGTTCTTCTGTCGCCGAATCACCATGGGCGAGGGCGACACCGGCGGATTCCACGACGATCCGGCGTTTTCCAGGCGCGGCAGAGAACACGCGTCGGGACAGGTGGGCGACCCCCAGAAACACCACCCCGAACACCGCGAGCGCGATGCCGCCAGGTTCGACGAAGGCAATGGCGATTCCGCCCGCCACCATGGCCAGCCCGGCGCTGCCGAATGCGAGGTAGCCTGCGAGCCCCATGTCCGGAACGTCGGGGTCACGGAACACGGCGGTGGCGCGCTGCAGGACGACACCCGCCAGCGCCAGGATGATGGCGAATACCAGGCCGCCGGTGGCCGGCGCCTGCTCGCGGTAGAATGCCCAACCCAACACGGCGACGATGATGACGACCGCCAGCGCCCAGCAGCTCCTGGCGACGATGCGCAATATCAGTATCGGAAGGCGTCGCCCGGTACCGGAGGTCGGCGGCGAGCCCATGGCAGAGTTTTGCATGCTGACACCTCCCCACTGAGGTCGTTGCAGACTGCATGGACGCTTGCAGCATGCCCTGTGGTGATCAACGCAACAACTCTGGGAACGTGACTCGGGCCTTCAGCATGGCGGTGACTCTGGCTGTTTTTCACCAGGGGCGGGTTCCGTGCTGATCTGAGTGCAGCCATCCTCGACCACGCGGTGATCCGAGCGGCCGTGGCCGGCGAAGTCGAGTGCCACAAGTGGCAGCTCCGGCAGCAGCGGCGCCAGGGTTGGCGTCGAGTTAAACGCTGGTGGCGCCCCCACCGCGATGCAGGAAACCGTCGATCAGATCGGCCGGGCGCTCGTCTGCGAACCGCCTGGCGTCGAAGGGCGGCGCACTACCTCCTTCGTCGCTGCCTCAGCAGGGCCATCATGATCAGGCCCCAACCCACCATGAGGAGAGCCCGCGGTTCGGGCACCGCCACGCTCTGCGCGAGTGGGCCGAAGATGATGTCGTCGACGGAAATGATGTCGGCAGATGAGCTGCCGTCTGAGAAGATGAAATCGGGGACAGAAATGGTGACCGAGGTGAAGGCGCTACCGAAACTGGTGAAGCCCGCGAAGGCGCTGCCGGCCGCGAAGTCCGCCTGACTGGGAATCCAGACCTCCTCCACACCAGAGCCGGCGTCGAAGGAGATCAGGTTCGGGAACTGGACTCCTCCGAAGGACGCGCCGAAGTACTCGATCGGGCTGCTGAAGGTAAGCGTGAGTACGTTGATGAAGAACGGGTGGAGCTTGAAGAAGAACGTGCCACCCGGGGTGAAGTTGCCGCCACAGAACAGACTGGGGCAGAACGCGTCGGCCTCGCGGATTCCACCGTCCCCTGCAAGGCCGAGCGTCGTGATCTGGACGCCGTCGGGTAGCGGGCTCTCGAAGTCGATCTGCACTGCCCCACCTGTCGCCGCCAGGAACTGATCCCGTGCCAGCAGGCCGTTCGCGCCCAGCTGCTCGGCGCCCGCATCGAAACCACTGTAGATCACGCTGGGCCAGGCAGTTGCTGCCATGGAGATGAGGCTCAGGGCCAGCAGCTTGTGAATCAGCGACGGCATTTCCTCATCCTCCCTCAGACGGGCACTGCTTGGTTCGAGCCTGCGGAACCGCGCGCCAGAAGCATCGATGGTAGCGGCCCCCCACTGTAGTCGGCTAGGTGAAACCGGCACGATGCACAGGTCTGAACGGCACGCGCTCGAGCGGGGCGGCAGGGTTTGCGACGGGTCCAGTGTTCCGGGTGATACCTGCTTGTCAACAGCCCGCGGAGTGCTGCGATCCTACGCGCGGATAGGCGGATAGGCGGATAGGCGGATAGGGAAAACAACAGGTCCTTTTCCTGCCTTCCTCAAGCTTGCCCAGCGGTTCAGCAACGGTCGATGACGGATTCCCCCGAATCACAGCGATCGGCAGGGGAAGAATCTCACGGAACAGCAGATCGGCTTCCTACAAGCCCGCGAGACGATCAGGAAGGCAGGTATCCACTGGCCAAGGGCAGTCCTTCACCGAGTTTACGGTCAACCGCCGATTCATGAGATCGCGTACGGCTTCGGGGTGGGGCGCCATACCGTCGATCGGCTGAAGCAGTGCTTCACGAAATTCGATGCGCTGCGGTGAGCGCGCGGATCAACTAAGAATCCCATCGGACCGACCTTCCTTCGACGAGCCCATCAACGGCGATCGTCACCCGACCATTCGTCGGAAAGCGCCTGTTTTATAGGCTATTCCGGCCATTCCCGATTGACTGATGGCGCATGGATTTGTACTGTACATCCATACATTTTTATCGCAGAGCAACGCCATGGATCAGGCTCCTTTCGACACCGCTTCCAATCTCAAAACGGAAATCATCGACCTCTGCGGCCGCATGCATGGCGCCGAGTATCGGCTCCTTCATCGCATTCGCCGGCTGGACGAAATCGAAGACTGGACTGCTGCGATGCCCAGTTGCGCTCACTGGCTGGTGTGGCGTTGTGGCATGGACATCGTCACCGCTCGCGAGAAGGTCCGGGTCGCCCATGCCCTCGCTGCCCTGCCGCTGCTCGATGAGCGCTTCCGCGGAG
>JAFIFJ010000076.1 GCA_020832085.1 Gammaproteobacteria bacterium
CTATCGCTATCGGTATCGGTATCGGTATCGGTATCTGTATCGGTATCGAAACCAAAACCGCTCCCCCACCCCAACCCACAACCCCTTTGAAACCACCCCCGACTATTGTAATTTTCCACCACCGCGACCACTCTCAAGGACATCGCGCACCCAGGAGTTGGGCTGCCGCTTCCAACAGCCATGACCTACCTCGACCTCGACAAGATGGCCGCGATCGCGCCGGCGGATTTTCAGAACGCCGAGCCCTATCCCTGGGTGAATCCCTGCGGCCTGCTGCAGCCGGATACCTACGAAACCCTGCGTCGTGAATTGCCCGCCCTGCCCCTGTTCGCCAAGCGCTTCGAGATACGGCGCCGGCACGGCCAGCAGCCCCACGACCGCTACACCCTCGAGTACCACAAGGGCTCCGAGGTGCATCCGGATTGGCACGGCTTCATCGAGGAACTGCAGTCCGACGACTATCGCCACTGGATCGGTGAGCTGTTCAGCGTGCGCCGCTTCTTCCTCACCTTCCACTGGCACTACACCCCCGCCGGCTGCAGCGTGTCGCCGCACTGCGATGCCACCCGCAAGCTCGGCTCCCACATCTTCTACTTCAATACGGCCGAGGACTGGGATCCCGCCTGGGGCGGTGGAACCCTGATTCTCGATGACGGCGGCCGGCTCGATCCCCGTTCGGCCCCGGGCTTCGACGCCTTCGACACGGCCATCGAGGCCGAGGCCCTGGGCAACCAGAGCCTGCTGTTCGGGCGCCGGGGCAACTCCTGGCATGGGGTGCGTGAGCTGACCTGCCCACCGAACCGCCTGCGCAAGGTGTTCATCGTGGTCATCAATCGCATGTCGGCCCATGCCTTCGCCAAGCGCTGGGTGGCGCGCTGGCGCATGGGCTGATCACGCTGACAGGCTGGGGGCATCGAAGCTACTGGCTCGGCAGCGATTCCTGGTAGCCGAGTTCCTCGAAGTCCCGTCGATACAGGGTGAAGACCCGTTCCGCCAGTTCCTCGTCGTAGAAGGTATACAGCTTGTTGACCGCATGCTGCCGGTCGCGCTGCCGGGTAGCGGGCTGATCGTAGTGCTGATCAGGGAAGAGCTTGCCCATCAGCGTCGCGAGGTCTGCGTCGAGGTTCTCCACATGGCCGATGAAGTCCAGGGAGGTGACCGGCAGCGGGCAGATGCTGGTCTGGGGCGCCCAATGGATGTTCGCATTGAGGCCGTCTGCTTCGAGCCAGGTCACAAAGGCACGAAAACCGGTTTCGTCCACCTGCGTGACCCTCGCCGCGCGGGCCAGGCTGCGATACTTTCGCTTCGGCATTTTCTGCAGATACGCCGACAGCAGCCGGGTATAGGGATTGCGAAAGAAACTGAAGGTGAAATGCTCGCCCAGCAGCGACTCTGGCGTGGTGTTCCAGCCGAAGCGCCCGAAGCGCCGTTTGGCCCAGATGGCGTCACGGGCAGCGAACCACTGCGCACGTTCCGGCCAGGTATAGAGCGCCAGGGTCTTGCTGACGGTGGAGTTGGCGGCCTTGGGAATGCGCACGTACACATAATGGTGACGGTGGCTGATGGCCATGCGCCACCAGACCTCCAGGCGCAGGCCAGTGGGGACGGTGCCCAGGACCGCATGCTCGCTGAGTTGCAGCTCAACGTAATGTCGAATCGGATTCATCGGAGTTCTTGCCACGCCCCCCACGGCTGCATATCAGACAAATCATCGCCCCGAATTGCAACGGCTTGGCGCAGGTTCATTCAGTCCATGGCCAGTTTCGAGCCCTGGCGGCATCCGGGTCCCCAGACCATCGCGGCTCCCGCCCAATCAGTGCCAGCACGGTGCCGAAGTTCTCAATTTGGGCCCCGTTCGATCAACCACAGGCCGTGCAAATGTTCGACCTGCTCCGTTTGCAGCGCCGCCGAGATGCTGAACGCGCCAAGGTGACGCTCGGCGTTGGGGCCCGTGAGCAGACCCGACAGCGTCCCCACGTGCTCCATGACCGGGACAGGCTCACCGACCCCCACCGCCACGCTGTCGATGCGCAGGTCGGTGATGGCGCCGTTGAGGAAGCCACTGAACCCCACATCCCAGATCACCTCGTTCCCGCCCATGGCCTCATAGCGGGCGAGAAAGCCGCCATTGCTGATGAAGCCGCTGCCGAAGTCCAGTTCGAAGCCCACGTCGAACTCCAGGATCGGCGACGCGAAAAATCCAGAGGCATCGCCGCCACCCTCGCCAAGGAAGGCGATGGGAGCGAATGCACCTCCGGCGTAGCTCACCTCGCCAGTGAGGTTTGCGATCTGCGCAAGCGGCGTCGGGTCCGCGTTGGCAATGAAGACGTTACTGATGTTGATGACAGAGGCGGGATTGCCGGGATCGTTCTGGATCTGCCCCGCCGAGCCCGAACTGTCCTCCCAGCGGCCCCAGGACACCTCGAAGCCGCTGAAGTCCAACTCCGAACCCATGGGGATCACGTTAGCGTCGAAGTCGAAGGGCATGAAGGAGCCTTCCCGCAGCACAAAGTCGAAGGGCTGCAGCAGGAATTCCCGGCGGCGGGTGTCCGCCACCTGCATGCCGTTGTCGAACAGCCCGAGGGGATTGGCGCCGAGCACGAAGGGCTCTCCGAGCGCCACCGGCCCGGAGCGTCCGAGCAGCACGCTCTGTTCGATCTCCGGTTCGAACAGGTCGCCGCGGAAGGCGGCCAGTCCGAAGCCGCTCCAGTTTTCGACGTCCTGACGCACGAGACGGGTTTCCGGTGTCATGAAATCGCTGATGGAGAAGATGCCCGATACCTTGACCGGCGTGACTTCGTCTGTCTCGAGGTTGAAGCTGCCGGCGAAGATCACGCCCGTGGACCCGGCGAAGAACCCTTCGATGCTGCTGGCCGACGGGTCGATGGGGACGCCATTGCGGTGACCTTCGAGGACGTTCATCACGGCGTAGGGGCTGTTTTCGGCGCTGCCCACAAAGCCGTCGAAGAACACCTCGATCCCGAAGTCCCGACCCGGGGTACTGGCGAAGTTGCGTTCTTCGACGACGAAGAGATGACCGTTGAAGATCTCGCCGGTGGCGAGATCGACGTTGAAGGACGCCCCGAGCCCCGGCAGGAAGTTAATCGTCTCGCTGCTGAGTGCGCGCAGATCGGCGGTATCCCTCGGATCGGCGGGGAAGTTGAAGTTGTAGAAACCACCAAAGGTGGCGAAGCCCTTGCTCACCAGCAGAGCCGGGCTGCTGGGCATGGCCGTCTGGAACATGACGAAGTCATCGAGGGCCGCGATGATGTTGCCACTGACCGGATCCACGGCCAGGGGACGTCCTCTGTCCAAGCCCCAGCGGATTTGCCGCAACTCAGCATCGGTATCCTCACCAAAGACTCCGGGAATGAAGACGGGAGGAATGGCTACGGCTCCGGCCCGGCGCAGCAGCACCTGCGGCTGCAGTGCCGCATCGAGGTTGATACCGAGGACGGCATCACCATCGTCGGGCGTGGCCAGGCCCGAGAAAGACCGGCCAAAGTTGCAGCAGCCGAAGCCGGTCACGGCCAGCCCATTGCCGAAGGCCATGGCCTCGGCGGCGCTGAGACTGAGATCGCTGCGTCCAAGCAGGGCATTGCCTACGAACAGAACCGGGTCTAAGGCATCGTCGAGGAAGTTGTCCCCCTCCGTCTGGAAGTGAAAGGCTGCCGCGAAACCTTCACCCTGGTTGCCGGTGAAGAATCCGCCGAGGCTGCTGCGACTGAGATCCAGGAAATCGTCGTTGGCAAAGAACTCATCAAGCAGGACGCCACTGAGGATGGTGAAGTCCACGTAGGGATTGAAGTTACTGAACGCCACCTGCCCCGCGAAAGTCACCCTGAGACTTCCAGGAAACTCCTCGAAACTGAAATCCGGGATTCGCGCCTCGAAATAACCATCCGTCAACGCCCCCGTTGCAAAATCGACGTTGAACTCCATGGTCACGTCGGTCAGCGGTGTCGGATCGAGGAACCCGGCCTCATCGAGATAGAACCCCTGCACGATGTCGAGCAGTTCGTAGCGGGCCCAGCCCATGAGATTGGCCGTAGGCGTCGGGATACCGGTGATGACCAGCAGATTCTCTTCGAAGATGCCGGTGACCGTGCCGTCAAAGGCGTCGAACTCCAGCGCCGGGGACTCGAAGCCGTGCCATTCGAAGGCAGCCAGATCCAATCCAAGATCATCGATGAAGACCACCGTTTCCGCCCCATTGCGACGAATGACCCGATCCGGCGGAAAGAAAGTAAAGGCGGAATCGAAGGGTTCGGCCGGCTGGCCGAGGGGAGAAAGATTGAAGCCGAGCAGGGTGTCGTTGCCATTGCTTGGCCGCGGATCGCTGGCGAAGCCGCCGAACACACCGGTTGGGCGTCCCCCGTCTTGGAAGCAGCAGTTGGTGGCAATGAACGTGAAGCCCTGATCCAGCGCGAACTCCTCCTGCAGCGTCAGCGCTCCCGGCGGCAGCATGAACTCATCGGTCAGCTCGAAGAGCGCGAGGCCGGCGACGTTGGCCATGGGGGTATTCGGGAATCGATAGTCGAAGACCAGCTGCAGAAACTCCGCATCGTTGCCCGTGAAGAATCCCGCCAAGGTTCCCACGCCTTGTTCACCGAATCCGTTCCCGTCCTCAGCGCCACTGAAACCGGTACTGAAGAAAACCTCCACGAAGACGTCCTCGAGAATGCCATTGGTGACCAGGGCCTCGAAGTCACTGATCACGGTACCGAATGAGGACTCCATTGAGTCCATCAGGAAGAAATCGAGAAAACCGGCGAGGAAGCCATCGCCGAGGTCGAGATCGACGATGCCCGAGAAGCCGTCGATGAGCAGGCCCCCGGTGACAGCCTCGATGCGCATGGCATCGAAACTCCGTTGGCCCTGCAAGCTCGCAATGGGCACCGGTGTCCCCAGCGCGAACAGCACGTCCTGCTCCACCGTCAGCCTGCGGCTGTCGTCCAGCGGATCCACGAACAGCTGCGCAGGCGCCGCGAAGCGGCCCCAGGTCAACCCCGGGATACCTTCCACATCCTGCTCCAGGGTGAAGTCACCACTGCCGGGCAGCAGGATGACGTCCGCCGCAGCCAGCAGGGCCTCACGGTCTGTCGTGGCCGCACCCGGGGGGAAACCCGGCGCGGTGCTGTCCAGTGCCAGAATGGGGTTGCCGTTCTCCAGCGTGCCGAGACCGCCAGCCAGCACCACGGGCCCCGCCTCGAAATCAGCGATGACCAATTCCACCTCACCCTGAATGCCGGTGGCCAGTACCAGCCGATCATCATTCAGGAGCAGGCCCCGCTGCGCCGCGCTCAGTACCGCCGTGGGCTCGGGCTCGGGGTCGAGCTGCCGGGCCAGCAAGGCAAGACCGCGCACGTCCGCGTCGCTGCGGGACGGCACCCGGAAGTCGAAGGCCAGCTGCAGGAAGGCCGCCGCATCGCCAGTGAAGAAGCCGGCCAGGTCCCCTTCCGCTGCCACCGTGCTTTCGGTCGCGAAATCGAAGAGATCGAAGCTGCCGAACTGAATGCCTTCCAGCACACCGCCGTTGACCTGGCTCTGGAACTCCGCAAACAGACTCAAGCCGGTGGCCGAATCCTCGCCGAAGAGAATGTCGATGAACCCGGCGTAGACGCCGGTCCCCAGGTCCAGCGCGCCGCTGGCCAGGACCGTGGAGATGGGCAGCCCGGAACTGATGGCATCCCAGGCGCTGAGTTCGTAGAAGAAGATGCCGTTGAGGTCGGCGATGTCCGTGGGCGAACCGAGCACGAACAGCAGTTCCCGATCCAGCTCGATGGTCCGGCTGGCATCATCAGGATCAATGAAGACCGTCACCGGTGCGGCAAAGCGACCCCAGACCAGACCGGTGACTCCTGCCTTGTCCGCTTCCACCGTGAAGGTACCGCTTTCCGGCAGCAGCAGCAGATCGGCTGCATCGAGCAGCGCCTGACGTCCACTGCCTGCAATGCCGGAGCCCAGCCCCACCCGGCTGCTGTCCAGCGCGAGCAGGGGAGAATTGAAGGTCGCCAGACCGCCAAAGAGACCCGGTCCGCCGTCACTGCCCTCCAACCCGATGGCCAGCCCGAACCGCTGATCTGCAAGCAGCGCTGCGGTCTGCGCCGGGGAAAGCACGGCGACGGGGTCTACGGGATCCACCGGGTCGATGGGATCGACCGGGTCCAGCGGCTGAGTCGTCGGTGGACTGCCGGAGCCGCTCTGGGACGGCGCAATGCTGCCCGTGCTCTCCGGATCGCTGGTCATGGCCAGAAATTCAGCCCCGGCAGTGGAGTCCGTGCCGTCGGTGCTCTGGACCGCTGACAATCCATCTCCGGCATCTCCGGCATCAAAACCGTTGCCTTCTTCGTCCTCTTCGCCCTCATCGATGCCCGGCGTGACGCTGAAGGCGTCCGGTGCTTCGAGCAGGAAATCAATGCTGCCGTCCGGGTTCACACGCAGGAAATTGAAGCTCTCACCGGCGCCGATGCGGCCGACGATACCGGTATTGCTCTGCACCTCGACGCCGCCCTGGGTGCTGCCGACGAACAGTGCTCCGCCGACATCCTGCTGCGCCTCGTACACTGTGCCGCGGATGCCGATCACCGCTACCGGGGTCTGCACGCGATAGCCGGCCCGGTTGGCCGCGACTACCCGTCCGGTCTGAGAGCGAAAGCCGCCCCGGTCCAGGGTCATTGTCTGGCGGGCGCTGGCCGGTGCCGCGGCATCGAATTCATAGTCGTCGAGGGAGAGCACCGTGTCCGGACGCAGGGACATGACTCCCCTGTCCGTGAAGCGGATCTGAGCCCGCCCCGAACTGCCGGTGCGCAGGGTCTCACCGACAAAGACGGGATCACCACGGCCGAGCCGCCGGGTCGCCCCCGCACTGTCCACTGCCTCGACGAGGCCAAGGCTGATGGTCACCCGGCCTGCCGGCTGCTGCTGTGCCATCGCCTGAGCACTCAGGCACAACAGCGCAACGAGGACCACAACGAACCATGGGGACTGCCGCGACGCAGCGAAGAACATCGACACTACTCCCAGACGCCAGTAGATCTGGAAGGGCCAGGAATGGGGCAGCGCCGCCCACCGGATGCCTTCGTCGACATTCCGGAACCCCACCGGCGCCATGCGTACTGCAGCCCTTGAGTGCCAAGCGTCAGCCTGACCGCCGCCCCCTGGAGCATCACCCCGAAGCCCAGCCTTCCCTGTGTGAGCAGGGGGCCCGACCTGGGCCACCCCTCCGAGGCTTATTTATACCAAGCTTTTATGATCGGGTGTCATTGATCCAGCGCACAGTCTGCTCAGTCCGGGCAATGCCAGCGCTCACTCCAGGACGCGTGCGGACCTCGAGGGGTCGAAGTTGCCCGACGGCAAGGCCTGTCTTGTCGCCATGAACTCCGTACCGTCCTATATTCGACCTGCCGATCAGCAAGCTGAGCGGAGCCAACGACTCGGGGCAGAGCTGACCACTCAGCGCTTCCTTGCACTGTGGAGCCGAACTGACCTTTTCAGCTGCGGAGCGATGCTGATGTGGCGCACACACGGAATCCTGCTGGGCATCCTGATCGCGGCCATCCTGCCGCTGCTCATCCTCGATCGCTGGCTGCTCGCTCCCAAAGGCGGATCGATGCCGCTGGACCTGCGCGGCCTGCTCATCCTGCCCTACCTCGGCTGGCTGCTGGGTCACATGATTCTTAGCACGCTACTGGCCTACGGCTGGCGTACGGGAGGCCTGCTGCAGATCCATGGCATCGCCGCACTGCTTTCGGCAATGCTTCTCGGCATCGGCTGGTGGACGGTGAACTACGTCGATGGGGTGCGCGGGCGGGCCGCCCATGAAGCCCGAGAGGCAGCGCGGACGACACTGGAGGCCACGCTCGACCTGCAGCAGTGGTGGTTCGAGCCGGACGCCAACGGGCCCGAAGCGATTCACCTGATCGTGACCACCGAACACTCGGGGCGCCTTGCCATCCGCGTCGCAGGACTGCAGGCCGGTGAGTGGGAAGCGCTCCTGTATGGGGGCGAGATGAAGCCCCAGCGCTGGGTGACGGCTGGGGAGACCGTGAACGTCACGGTGCCGCTGACGCACGTCTTGGCGGGCAGGCCTGAACGAATCCGATTCAATCTGTACCTGTTTCCCGATCAACGCGGCAGTGCGCCGGATCGGATATTCAAAGTGGACGAGCGATCGCCGGAGTCCGCCCTGCCTCCATGAGCCTTGGCACTGACGCATGTACTATGCCGGGCAGGTCGTTCGTGCAGCCGCAACAGAGCGGACGGAGCCCGCCCCGTCCACCATCCGATCAATCGCTGAGGAGTAGAGGCAGTTCATGGCCAGGATCAACCCACATCAGAGCTGGCTGGCGCTGGAAAAGCGCGCCGCCGCAGAAACGAATCCCCGCCGCAAGCAATTGCTCACCGAAGTGCGCAATCACATGGAGTACGAGATCACCGGCCAGCTCGATGCGCTGATGGGTACGCTGACCGCCTCGCCGATCTACCACTTCTGGGGCAGCGAACCCGCCGTCATCGACGGCTACGACGCCGTTCGGGGCTTCTATCAGGACATGATGTCCCGGGGCGGCCAACAGTTCGAAGTGGTGGTGGAGCGCATCGTCGTCGACGATGACGCCGTCATCACGGAAGGTCAGGTGAAGATCCTCCACAAGGGTGAGACGTTGCTGGCCATGGGCAGGAAGGAACTGGATGGGGAGCCCTTGCAGGCCACCGACCTGGTGCTCACCACCGCGCAACTGGTGACCGTGTGGCCGGCGGACGCCGACGGCAAGCTCATCGGCGAGGACATCTATTTCGGCCACGACCCCTTCCTGCGGGCGGAGAAGATCAGCCGGGACGACCTTCCCGACTATTACCAGCTCTAACCCGCATATCGCACCGATTCACGGCTGCGGACGCGGATCTACCGGTAAATCCATCCGGTCCGCCGGTGCGGTTGCGCTCGGCCCGGGTGCTGTTGCGCGCCATCCCTGGCGCGCACCCTTCGGGCGCGCTGCGCGCGACCCGATTCGCTCCCGGCGAATCGGTCGACGTACTGTCGAGTACGCCTGCGCGCCCGGCCTGTCGCGCGCCTTGTCTTTCCCGGCATCTCCACGCCCTCGCTTCGCGCATCGGTG
>JAFIFJ010000094.1 GCA_020832085.1 Gammaproteobacteria bacterium
CCCGCCCCCACCTCCCCCCCCGCCCCCAGCCCCCCCCCCCCCCCCCCGCCCCCCCCCTCCCCCCCCCCCACCGCGCCCGCCCCCGCCCCCGCCCCCCCGCCCCCCCCCCCCGCCTCTGCGCTGCGATCCCACATCCCGCTCAGACCAGCACCAGATTGTCCCGGTGCATCAGCTCCGGCTCGCCCGCATAGCCGAGCAGCGCCATGATCTCGCCACTGGCCCGGCCGCGGATGCGCGCTGTTTCCTCGGCGCCGTAGTTCACCAGACCCCGGGCCACTTCCTGACCGGATTGGTCACGGCAGGACACCACCTCGCCGCGTTCGAAGTTGCCCACCACCTCGAGCACGCCTACCGCCAGCAGACTGCGCCCTTTCTCGCGCAGTGCCGCCACGGCCCCGGCGTCGATCACCACCGCTCCTCGCGTCTGCAGATGCCCTGCGATCCAGCGCTTGCGGGCGGCCAGGCGTTCGGTTTCCGGCAACAGCAGCGTGCCCTCGTCACTGCCCGCGACCAGGCGCGCAATGATGCCCGCTTCCTGGCCATTGGCGATCAGCGTGCAGGCCCCCGAGCGGGCGGCCAGTCGAGCCGCCCGCACCTTGGTGTACATGCCCCCGCGACCCAGCGCGCCTGCCGCCGTACCGCGACCAGCCATGGCATCCAGCGCCGGATCACTGGCCAGGGCCACGCTGATCCTCGGCGCGGCCGCATCCATCCGCGGATCCCGCTGCCGCAGCCCGGATTGATCCGTCAGCAGGACCAGCACGTCCACTTCCAGCAGGTTGGCCACCAACGCGCCGAGGGTATCGTTGTCACCGAAGCGGATCTCTTCGGTGGCCACGGTGTCGTTCTCGTTGATGACGGGAATGACCCCATGATCGAGCAGCGTCCGCAGCGTGGAGCGGGCATTGAGGTAGCGGCCCCGATCCGAGAGATCATCGTGGGTCAGCAGCACCAGGGCCGTGTGCAGACCATGTCGGGCAAAAGCCGTCTCCCAGGCCTGGATCAGACCCATCTGCCCTACTGCCGCGGCCGCCTGCAGCTGATGAATGCGCTCCGGGCGCTGCGCGAGGCCGAGCCGCTGCACCCCTTCCGCGACGGCGCCGGAACTCACCAGCACCAGATCGTGGCCGAGCCGGCGCAGGGCGACCAGTTCCTCCACCCAGCGATCGATGGCATTGCGATCGAGGCCGCGGCCCGATGACGTCAGCAGGGAACTGCCGATCTTCACCACCCAGCGCCGCGCCCGCGCGAGTCGACTGCGCCCTTCCGGAACCGGCAGCAGCCTCACCACGCCCGCAGTGCCCGCAGTCATTTCCGGCTGCAGATCCGATGTCACTTCATGGGACATAGTGCACCTCAGCCCCATGATCGTCGTCATCATCGTCATCGATGTCGTCGTCAGCCGCCTCCGCCCGGCCACCTCCCCGGACTCCTTGATGTGCCAGCGCATGGCCGAGCACCTCAGCGGCAATGGCTTCATCCAGCACCTGCTCGGCTTCGGCGGCGGCACCACCCTCCGTCCGCGCCAGCGCCATCTCTGCCAGGGTCTGGGAAATGGCCTGCATCAGCGCCTCGGTACCCTCACCGGTCGCTGCGGACACCAGATGAATCGGCCCCTCGACGCCGCCGTCACGGAAGCGCTGCAGCAGTTCCTGACGCGCTGACTCATCGAGCAGATCGACCTTGTTGAGCACCAGCCAGCGGGGCCGCTGCGCCAGCGCCGGGCTGTAGCGCTCCAGTTCAGCGACGATGGCGGCCATGGCGGCGAGGGGATCGCTGCCGTCAATGGGCGCCGCATCCACCAGATGCAGCAGCACCCGGGTCCGGGCCAGATGCTTCAGAAACCGTGTGCCAAGCCCAGCGCCTTCCGCGGCACCCTCGATCAGGCCAGGAATATCGGCCAGGACGAAGCTCGATCCGCTGCCGATGCGGACGACCCCGAGCTGAGGGACCAGGGTGGTGAAGGGATAGTCAGCCACCTTGGGGCGGGCCGCAGACACGGCGCGGATCAGCGTCGACTTGCCGGCATTGGGCATCCCGAGCAGGCCCACGTCGGCCAGCAGCCGCAGCTGCAGGCGCAGTTTGCGCTTCTCGCCCGGCTTGCCGGAGGTGGTCTTGCGCGGGGCACGATTGGTGGACGACTTGAAGCGGGTATTGCCCAGACCACGCCGGCCGCCGAGGGCCACCCGCAGCTGCTGCCCATCCTCGGCCAGGTCGCCGAGGGGCTGGCCATCGGCCTCGTCGATGACGAGTGTTCCCACCGGTACCTTGATAACGGCATCCTCACCACGACGGCCGGTCATGTCGCGGCCGGCTCCGGCCTGACCGGATTCGGCCTTGTAGCGCGGCTGGAAGCGGAAATCCACCAGGGTGTTGAGGGCGGCCTGGGCCTCGAGGATCACATCGCCGCCGTCGCCACCATCGCCACCGTCCGGCCCACCCTTGGCCAGATTGCGCTCACGGCGGAAGGACAAGCAGCCATCACCGCCACGCCCGGCATCCACCCAGATACTGACCTCATCGACGAATTTCATCTGCGTTCCAGTTGCGGTGTTCGCTCGACCGTCAGCGCCTGCCAGAGTCGTCTATTGTCCCAGAATCCCGGCGCGGGTGTCCCGAAACGAAAAAGCCCCGCTAGGCGGGGCTCTTCGGAACCGACTTTCCGGCCTTGCGGCCCCGGCTTCAGCTGGCCTCGGCGGGCACCACGCTCACGTAGCGACGCTTCTTCGGGCCGCGCACCTCGAACTTGACGCTGCCGTCCGAAGTGGCGAACAGAGTGTGGTCGCGTCCGAGCCCGACGTTGTCGCCCGGGTGGAACTGCGTCCCGCGCTGACGGACGAGAATGTTGCCCGACACCACGGCCTGACCGCCATAGAGCTTGACGCCAAGCCGTTTGGATTCTGAATCCCGGCCGTTGCGTGTACTACCGCCTGCTTTCTTGTGCGCCATCTGTCTTCTCCCGCAACGGTGCGATCAGCGGCTGATGCCGGTGACCCGCACCTCGGTGTAATGCTGACGATGCCCCGCTTTGCGGTGATAGTTCTTGCGCCGCCGGAACTTGATGATGGTGATCTTGTCGTGCCGACCTTGACCCACCACCTCGGCGGTGACCTTGCCACCTTCGACGTAGGGAGCGCCGATGGCCACATCGTCACCTTCACCGATCATCATCACCTGATCGAAGGCCACCGTCTCACCATCGGCAAGATCAAGCTTCTCGAGCTTGACGAGATCACCTTCATGAACGCGGTGTTGCTTGCCACCGCTCTCGAATACCGCGAACATAACGACTCCGGAATGCGCTGCATCCATGGAAACGGCCCGCCTCCATGGCGCGCCGCTCGTGCGTCAGGCCTAAGCCTCGACGCGAGGCGCGCAACTATACGTAAACCCCTCCCGCACGGCAAGATACCTTGTCGCGGATGGCGTCAGATTCGTACACCGACCGAGAGAGCCCTAGCTGCTCGGAGCCATGATGAACGTAACGCCAGCTCATAGCGCGCCGCCACGGCCGGTTCCCGACCTGCCTTTCTACGATGCCGTGCTCGAAGATTTCAGCGCCGTGAACGCGCTGATCCCGCGGCAGCTTACGTCCGACGTGGCGCTGGTGGAGGAAATCGGCCGCTACATCGTCGAGTCCGGGGGCAAGCGCCTGCGGCCGCTGCTGGTGCTGCTCACCGCACGCGCCTGCGGCGTGACCGACCAGCGGCCCGTGACCCTGGCCGCCATCATCGAGTTCCTGCACACCGCAACGCTGCTGCACGATGACGTGGTGGACCGCTCCGACCTGCGTCGGGGGCGCGCCACGGCGAACCGGCTCTGGGGCAATGCACCCAGCGTCCTGGTCGGCGACTTCCTCTATTCCCGCGCCTTCCAGATGATGGTGGATCTCGGCGACATGGAGATCATGGCCATCCTCTCCCATGCCACCAATGTCATCGCCGAAGGTGAGGTCATGCAGCTTGCCGGCATCGGCGAGGTGGGCATGAGCGAGAGCCGCTACATGGAGGTGATCCGCTGCAAGACCGCCATGCTGTTCCAGGCCGCCTCCCACACCGCCGCCGTCATGGCCAGCACCACACCGGCACAGGTCTCGGCCATGCGCGACTTCGGACTGCACTTGGGCCTCGCCTTCCAGCTGGTGGACGACGCCCTCGATTACTCCGGGGACACCAGCACGCTCGGCAAGAACATCGGCGACGACCTCGCCGAAGGCAAGATCACCCTGCCGCTGATCCGCACCATTCACGCGGGATCCCGGGCGGATGCCGACGAGGTCCGCAAGGCCATCCTCGCCCGCTCACCGGATCGCTTCGAAGCCGTCTACCGGGCCGTCAAGGCCGCCGGAGCCATCGACTACACCATGAAGCGTGCCCAGGAGGCCTCAACCCGCGCCCTCGACTGCCTCGAGCACCTGCCCCGCAACCGCCACCGCCAGTGCCTCGAGGACCTCGCGCTCTTCGCCTGCGCACGAAGCTACTGACAATCAGCAGCTTTCCGCGTCATTCCTATATGGCTATTTCACGGACGCATCTCTAGAATACGCGCCCTTCGGAGTGTAGCTCAGTCTGGTAGAGCACCGTCTTCGGGAGGCGGGGGTCGCTGGTTCGAGTCCAGTCACTCCGACCACTTCGACTGTGACCGCCGGAGTCATGTTATAAAGTCACGCATGAGCTCCGGCAGTACACAGTCCATCATTGCCCTGACGGGCATCCGCTACCGGTGGCGCCCGAACGCCCCCATCGTTCTCGATATCGAGCAGCTCCACATCGCCCCCGGCGAGCGGCTGTTCATTCGCGGACCGAGTGGCAGCGGCAAGACCACCCTGTTGGGCCTCATGGGCGGCGTGCTGACGCCGGGCAGCGGCCATGTCCATCTGGCTGGGTCAGATCTCGCGAAGTTGTCTGCAGCGGCGCGCGACAGGCTGCGCGCCGACGAGATCGGCTTCGTGTTTCAGATGTTCAATCTCATTCCCTACCTGTCCGTACTCGACAATGTGCTGCTGCCCTGCCGCTTCTCCCGCAAGCGCTCAGAGCGTGCCGCCACCGACCACGGGCCGGCCGATGAGGCCCGGCGCCTGCTCGACCGGCTCGGGCTCAGCGAGGAAACCCTGCTGGCCCGTGACGTTGCGGAGCTTTCCGTAGGGCAGCAACAAAGGGTGGCCGTTGCCCGCGCCCTGATCGGTCGCCCCGGCATCGTCATCGCCGATGAACCCACCTCGGCCCTCGATGCGGACAGTCGCGATGAATTCCTGAGCCTGCTGCAGGAGGAGTGCAGCGCCAGCGGGGCGGCACTGCTGTTCGTGAGTCACGATGTGTCCCTGGCCCACCACTTCGACCGCACCCTGGACATGAAAACGCTGAATCGGGCGCTGGACGGGGAGGCGATCAAGCCATGACCGCACTCATCCATCTCGCCGCCAGGAGTCTCTGGAACCGCCGCTTCACGGCAGGACTGGCGCTACTGTCCATCACCATTTCCGTCGCTCTGCTGATCGGGGTCGAAAAGGTGCGCACCGAGGCGCGCAGCAGCTTCACCCAGACCGTCGCCGGCACCGACCTCATCGTGGGCGCCCGCTCAGGCTCCGTCCAACTGCTGCTCTACAGCGTGTTCCGCATCGGCGATGCCACATCGAACGTCTCCTGGGAGAGCTACCAGCGCATCAGCAGTCACCCCATGGTGGCCTGGGCCATACCGCTTTCTCTGGGCGACTCCCACCGGGGCTATCGGGTCGTAGGCACCACCGACAGCTACTTCGAGCGGCTCCGCTACGGCGGCGACCGATCCCTGGAACTGGCCGAAGGGGCCTGGTTCGACGATCTCTTCGAAGCCACCCTTGGCGCAGAGGTGGCCCGCAGCCTCGGCTACCGCATCGGTGACGAGATCACGCTGGCCCATGGCACAGGCAGCCAGAGCTTCCTGGACCACGACAATATGCCGTTCACCATCAGCGGCATTCTCGCCCCCACCGGCACTCCGGTTGACCAGAGCATCCACGTCAGCCTGGAGGCCATCGAGGCCATTCATCTCGGCTGGCAGAGCGGCGTACCGATTCCGGGGCAGGAAGTCAGCCCGGAGGACGCCAGGGCGCAGGACCTCCAGCCTCGCGCCATTACGGCCTTCCTGCTCGGGCTCCAGTCCCGGGCTGCGGTGTTTCAGGTCCAGCGCGCCATCAATGCCTACCCGGACGAGGCGCTGTCGGCCATTCTGCCGGGGGTGGCCCTGCAGCAACTCTGGAGCTTGGTGGGGATTGCCGAAAACGCGCTGCTGGTGGTCGCCGCCTTCGTGGTGCTGGCCGGTCTGGCCGGCATGGTGACCATGCTGCTCGCGTCCCTGTCAGAACGCCGGCGGGAAATGGCCATCCTGCGCTCGGTGGGCGCAAGGCCAGTGCACGTTTTCGGGCTGCTGACTGCAGAGAGCACGTTGCTGGGCATCACCGGCGCCATCGCCGGCTTCGCCCTGGTCTATATCGCCATGGCCCTGGGCGCCCCGCTCGCCCAGGCCAGTTTCGGCATCCATTTGGCGCCGTCGGCGCCCAGCCCGCGTGAACTGACCCTGCTTGGCATGGTCATAGCAGGATCGGCCTTCGCAGGCGCCATTCCTGCCTGGCGCGCCTACCGCCTGTCGCTGGCCGACGGTTTGTCCATCCGCACATAGGAGTTCGAGGGACGTGACATTACGCCATGCCATGAGTCTGATTGCCGCGACCATGCTGATCCTGCTCGCACCGCTGGCGGTGGCAGAGGAACCTCGGGAAGTGGAGTGGAAGGAGCTCATGCCGATGGGCTGGAAACCCAAGATGCCGGACTTCAGCAGCTTCTTTCACGACCCCACCACCCCTGCGGCAGCGCAGGATGAAGACGCCCCCGTCGTCGAAGCCCTGGACGACACCCTGGTCAGCATCAAGGGCTGGCTGGTGCCCCTGGAGTGGGGCATGGATGCCCTGAAGGAATTTCTCTTCGTGCCCTGGTTCGGAGCCTGCATCCACGTCCCGCCGCCGCCGCCGAACCAGATCATCCGCGTGACGCTGGAGAAAGGCGTGCCCGAGCGCGAGATGTTCGAACCGCAACAGCTCACCGGACGCCTGCGCACCGAGCGCAGTGAATCAGAACTCGCACTGGCCGGTTATCGGATGGAAGGCGCCCTGACCCGCCGCCTGGACTGACAGCCCCCCCGCAGCTGCGGAAGAATCTTCTTCCGCAGCCTGCCGCGCCGTCAGGGCAGACTCAGGCGCCGCGACCGGGGCGTGAGGTTGCCCGCACCCTGACCGCGATCCGAAAGCGCCTGTGCCCGGATCCGCTCCAGCGGCAGCAATTCGAACAGCTGCACGTCCACATGGCGCAAGCGGGCGCCGGACTCGCAGCGATACTGCCAGCTCACGATACCGTCGAAGTGGGCGTGATCGTGGTCAGCTTCGTGGTCGCCATGAATATGGTCGCCATGATTATGATCGCCATGAGCGTGGTCGCCGTGGGCATGTTCGGTATGGCCGTCATGCTTGTGGCCGTGATGGCCGCCGTGCTTGTGATCATGCTTGTGTTCGTGCCGGTCAGGCTTCTTGTGGTCGCCATGGCCATGCTTCTTGTGACCGGAGTGGTCATGCGTCTTGTGGTCGTGCTTCTTGTGATCGTGCTTTTTGTGGTCGTGACCATGGCCATCGGCTGAGCCCGCAGGCTGATCCCCAGCGGACGCCAGCCGAGTCAGCACGGGGGGCAGGTTCACGTCGACGGAGACCTGCTCGCAGGACCCATCCCAGCTGAACCAGCTGCCGGACTTCAGGGCCGCCACGCGCTCCTGCACTGATTCCAGCTCCTGCTGGCTGGCGGGGGCACGCTCGAGCCCTACGAGATCTCCGGTCGGGGCCGTCAGCATCAGATCCACCCGCCGGCCTTCGACGGCCACCGAGAGATCTGCGACACCATGCTCATGGGCGCCCAATGCCGCCCAGAGGGGAATGCCCAGAACCGAAACCGACAACACTACTGGCGCCATGCACACCGCACCGCGAACCTTCATCCCAGCCGTCTCCGCCGCCAATTGAGGATGTGGGCCGCAGCCACCAGGACCACGCCCACCACCGTAAGACCCCGCTCCAGCCAATCGGTTTCCTGCAGCACGCCGGCGATCATCAGCGCCAGCCCCAGCACCGCCATCCACACCAGACGACCCTCGCCATGACGGCGGAAGCCGAGACCAATGCCCCAGGCGGAAATCGGAACCGCCAGCGCAAGCAGGAAGATGTGCACGCGTTCGTCGCTGACGAAGGCTGGGAACACCCACGGCGCCAGCGTCACCGCCAGTGGCAACAGCAGGCAGTGGGCCAGGCAGGACAGGGACAAACCCACCGCCATGGCATCCGCGTAACGCATGAGGCCCCCATCAGAATCCTTAATCGATACGTTATAACATAATTGAAACTGGATCGATGTTCGATTTTGCAAACCAGCGCCAAGGCACTATGCTCGGGCCCGAGACGTATCGCAGGGTGGATCAGGCATGCCAAACACGGTCGCCCGGGTGCTGGCAAGGTTTCCGCTGGGGCAGCACGTCGTCGAAGTCACTGCCGACGCTGACGGCAATCTGACGCTATGGCTGGACGGGTGCGTGCGCAAGACTCGCCCCCCCGGGCCCCGCGGCACCTATCTTTGGACCAACGTCGAACTGCCATTCGAGGATCACCATCTGGTGGAAGTGAGGCGCGGCGCCGGCGCCGGAGCCAACGTGGAGGTCTTCGTCAACGGTAGTCTGCAACAGCGGCTGGAGGGCGAGGCTGCATGACGCCACGTACGCTGCAACTGCTGCGGGACACTGCCATCTTCGAGCAGCTTTCCGATGCCCAGCTCCAACGCATCGAACAGCGGCTGATCAGCCTGGAGTTCGAACCCGGAGATCTGGTCTTCCGCGAAGGTGCGCCGGGACGCTACATCTGCTTCGTCATCGCGGGCGAACTCGAAGTCCTGAAAGAAACCAGCGACGGCGAGAGCGTTCCCATCGCCACCCTGGGGGCCGGACATTCCGTGGGTGAAATGTCCATCATCGACGGCCTCACCTGCTCGGCGACAGTCATCAGCCGCACGCCCGCCCGCGTCCTGGCGCTGACCCGGAAGGACTTCGACCTGCTGGTGGACGAAGAGCCGCGGCTCGGCACCGAGATCTTCCGCGGGATCTCGCGGCTGCTCAGCATGAGCCTGCGCAAGACATCCGCGGATCTGGCAGCCGCCCGCGCGCGCTGAAGGCGCGTCAGACACAAGGCAATTTCCATTCAAGTCACCAGGC
The DNA here is from genome assembly GCA_020832085.1 of Gammaproteobacteria bacterium. Taxonomy (GTDB): domain Bacteria; phylum Pseudomonadota; class Gammaproteobacteria; order Pseudomonadales; family Azotimanducaceae; genus SLTB01. The sequence goes on from JAFIFJ010000094.1 coordinate 9,277, forward strand.
CCTGCCGGAGGCTCCCATGAAGTATCTCCACACGATGATCCGGGTCACGGACATCGATGCATCCCTGAAGTTCTTCTGCGCGGGCTTAGGCCTCACGGAGGTGCGCCGGGTGGAGGTGCCAGAGGGCCGCTTCACCCTCGTCTTCCTGGCTCCGCCCGGGCAGCCCGATGCGCAGGTGGAACTGACCTGGAACTGGGACCCGGAAGAACTCGGCGGCGGGCGCAACTTCGGCCATCTGGCCTACGCCGTGGACGACATCTATGACCTCTGCAGCCATCTGCAGCAGCAGGGCGTGACCATCAACCGTCCTCCCCGGGACGGGCGCATGGCCTTCGTCCGCTCGCCCGACGGCATTTCGGTGGAACTGCTGCAGCAGGGCTCCGCTCTGCCGCCGCGGGAACCCTGGTCCTCCATGCCCAACGTCGGCAGCTGGTAGCGCGTCTTCAGGCATACCGACGTCGCAACCGCTCAGGCTACACTCACCCGCCCAATCTTCGCTCATCATGACCAAGGAGAGATGCATGAAGCTCTACAACGGGCTCGGCCCCAACCCCCAGATCGTCAGGATCTTCATCGCCGAGAAAGGCATGAACATCCCGTTGCAAGATGTCGACATCATGGCTGCGGACAATCGCAAGGAACCGCATCTGAGCCGCAATCCCGCGGGTGGGCTGCCCACCCTGGAGCTCGATGACGGCAGCTTTCTGTCCGAGATCACGGCCATCTGCGAGTACCTGGAGGAGAAACAGCCGCAGCCGCCCCTGATCGGCACCACAGCGGAGGAGCGGGCGGAGTGCCGCATGTGGACCCGACGCATCGATCTGCAGATCGTCGAGAACATGACCAGCGCCTTCCGCTACAGCGAAGGTCTGCCCCTGTTCAAGGATCGGGTGCGCACGATTCCCGAGGCGGCAGATGGCCTGAAGACCCTGGTTCGTGAGCGCATGGTGTGGCTCGACGGTCAGCTCGAGGGCAAGACCTACGTCTGCGGTGACCGTTTCACCCTGGCCGACATCCTGCTCTACGCCTTCGTGACCTTCGGCGGCGCCGTCGGACAGCCGCTGCCCGAGGAATGCGGCAACATCAAGGCCGTGGTGGATCGCGTCGGCGCCCGCCCGAGCGCCAAGGCCTGATGGGACAGCGGCCAGGGAAGGCCGCCCCTTCGCGCAGTCGCCATGGCCGGGTCGACCATGGCGGGCTGCAACGGCACGCCCAGCCCGCCCTGCTCCACGCCCGACGAAACGCCCCCAGGGCGCGACGAAACGAACCCTGCCCATTCACCGGGGCGTTCCGGGCTCCCCGGCATTATGTTACCTTTCGGAACATAACCCTTCCGTGGTCCGAGACCCTGACCAGCGCCCTCGCCTGCGCCGGAAACCACAAAGGATAACGTGGTGAAGAAGACCTATCTGGCCGCGCTGATCGTTGCGCTGGTTTTCGTGCTCTGGATGATGTCTGGACTGCTAGGCAATGGGGACGCCCGCAGCCCGGCTCCGACCCTCGCGGAGTCGCGGGATGCACTGCTCAGGCAGCGGGAGGATGTCGCCACCGCCGTCCGGGTACGGACGCTCACGGCCGAGACGCAACGCGCCACGGTAACCCTCCGGGGCCGAACCGAGGCCAACCGGCGCGTGGCCGTGCGCGCCGAGACCAGCGGCCTGATCGCCGACCTTCCGGTCGAAAAGGGCGAAACCGTACGCGCCGGCGACATTCTCTGCCGCATCGATGCCGGCAGCCGCCCCGCGCGGCTGGAAGAGGGTCGCGCCGCCGTGAGTCTGGCCGAGCTCGAGTACGCCGGCGTGCTCAAGCTCGAAGAAAGAGGTCTGGTATCCAGCACCGGTGTCGCCAGCGCCCGCGCGCGCCGGGCCAGTGCGCGCGCCCCCCACACCCCGCGGGGCCACGCTCTGGGCCCTACCCCCCACCCGGCGCCCGTCGCCCGGGGGGGGGGGGGACGCCC
>JAFIFJ010000097.1 GCA_020832085.1 Gammaproteobacteria bacterium
TTTCGACGGGATCGAAATGCGTCGCACGCAGTGCGCCGCGAAGCGGGGCGCGCCATGGATGGCGCGCAACAGAGCGCTAGCGCCCGCAGGGCGATGCGCCGATGGGCATGACGTGCAGCGAAGCCGGTGCCTTCAGCTTCGGCACAACGCCTCGCAATCGGCCCATTCGCTGCGCGAATAGGGCTCTGTTGCGGACCATCCCTGGTCCGCCCCCCTACGGGGCGCCCTGTGGGCGACGCACGCTGCACCTGGCAGCATGCGCCCACAAGTGCGTGCTCTATTCTGAAAAGTTATTTCAAAATCAAATGGTTGCCGGATGTTTCATAAGCGGGGTTCAGCGTTGCGGCGGAATGCAGTCCGGCATGCGTCCTGCGGCTCGGGCCCGCTCCCGGCGGGCGATGGCATCCTCCATGTTCGCGTTGAGCACCCGCATGCGGGCCGAAGGGCCAGGGTGCGTGGAGAGGAAATCCGGTGGCCTGCCGCCACCGGCCGCCGCATCCATGTTGCGCCACAGGTCGATGGACTCCCTGGGATCGAAACCGGCGTCGGCCATGATCTGCAGGCCCATGATGTCCGCTTCGGTTTCCTGCGCACGGGAGAAGGGCAGCAGGACGCCTACCTGGGCGCCGAGGCCGAGGGCGGCCATGACCTGATTGCCATGGGCCGTGCCGCTGGCCACAGCACCGGCCAGCTCCATGCCGGCCTGGGTGGCGAACTGGGTGGAGATGCGCTCGTTGCCGTGATCCGCCAGGACGTGGGCGATTTCGTGGCCCACCACTGCCGCCAGCTGATGCTGGTTCTCAGCCACGGTGAGCAGCCCACGGTAGATGCCGATCTTGTTGCCCGGCAGGGCGAAGGCATTGACCTGATCGTCGTCGAAAACCGCCACTTCCCACTCGCCACCGACGTTGCGGATCATGGGATCGGCAACGCACTGCACGTAGGCCGCCAGCGGGCCGCTGGTGATCAGCGGCTGCTGGTCCCGCATTTCGGCGAAGGCGGCGGCGCCCATCTGCGCCACTTCCGAACTGGAAAAGATCTTGAGCTGGGTGCGACCGGTGGGCGACGTGGCGCAGGCGACCAGCCCGGCAATGAGGGTGAGTATGAGGGCCCCGAGGGCCCACTGGCGTAAAGAGATCGCTGTCTTCATGGCATCACTCACTGTTTCCACAATCAGGGGCCGGCCGCCCGATCAAGCGCTGGTCTGCTGCCAGAGCGTACGACCGGCGGCGCCGGCCTGCTTGAGCAGTGTACGCCAGCGCTTGCGATCCGCCTGCAGCGCCAGCCTCAGCAGTCGTGCCCGGTGGGCATCGTCGAGATCCTCGGCGATGGCCGGCCAGATCAGGTCCGCATTGTAACGCGTCGCTTCCCCTTGGAGTCGGACCGGCAGCAAACGTTCCGGCGCCACGATCAGATCACCCGCCACCGCAGTCAGGCACTCCGCGATGTTGCGGGCCTTGGTCGAGGTTGCCGCGCCGAGGTCGTAGGGGGGAGACCATTCCCGGGCCGGGGACAGGCGGTCGATGTGGCTCACCAGAATCCGCAGAGGCGGCATGCGGCGCCGGGGTTCGGCCGCAAAGCGTGCCCGGATCGCATCCAGGGCGGCCCGGTCCAGGCTGCGGTCGGCGCGGTGGCCGGCGGTGACCCAGAGCAGGACATCCGCATGCCAGGCCAGATCGCAGAGCGCCGGGATGTCCGCCGCAGTGTCCAGGCCCGGCGAGTCGATGAGGATCGCTTCCACCTGACCATCCCGGGACAGTTCATGGGACTCGAAGGCGGCGGTGTGGGGCAGGACGTCCACCCCGGCGGCGCGGGTGTCGAGCAGGGTGTTGATCAGGCTGGACTTGCCGGCATTGGTCTGACCGGCCACCACCAGACGAACCGGGCCCGGATCGACCGGCGCGTGGATGTCGTCGCCCAGTTGATCTGCCGCCGCAAGCTGGGCGGCGTCCAGTTCGAGGCGGCCCGAGTACAGCTCGATGGCGGCGCGGCCGACCTCTTCGACCCACATGCGGGCACCCCGACGCTGAATCCAGTTCCCGGCATCGCCGAGGGCGGCGCCCACCAGCCTCTCCCGGGCTTCGGCCAGCAGGGCACTGGTGGGATTCACCAGCCGCGCCACGCGCCAGACCATGTTCAGGCTCTTGAAGACCTTCGCGCCGCGACCGACCAGGGGCTTGAACTCCCACAGTCTGACGGCGTCGCCGACGCGCATCAGGTGGGATCCCGGCACTTCTTCGAGCAGCACCCGCCGCAGTCGGCCGCTGACCCGCTCGGTGACCATGAACAGTTCGGGCAGCGTGAAGCGCCAGACCGGATGCCGGGCCTCAGGATGGTAGTGCCGGGCCACGGCATCGATGGTGATGCGGGCGGTTTGCAGCAGGCGGTCACGATCGAACACGATCCCCGGTTCCACCTCCCGCGCGACGGCTTCCACGCTTTGCCAGGCCTCCAGATCCAGCGGTGAGAAATCCGGATTCGGGCCAGCAACGGGTCCGTGGTCCTTGGCCGACGGCGGTTCCGCAGCACGCCCCAGCCACCAGGTCAGGCCATAGGTGGCAACACCGAGGGCCGCCGCGGCAAGCAGCCAGTAGGTCAGCCAGCCGTGCTGCCAGAGCCAGACCGCGCCCAGCGGCAACAGCAGCAGCAGCGGCAGCATGCTCGCCGCCAGGGCCACGTAGAGCGCGGCGCGGCGCTTCACGACACCCCCACCCCAAGCCGGCCGCCGGCGTGGAGATCAACGGTACACGGTCGGGCCCACAGATGGTCCTGCCGAATCAGAGGTCTACGCGTTGATCCAGAACGGGCGCAGGTATTCATGGGGTGCTTGGCGGCGCGTTTCGGAACAAAGCATGGGCTTCCTTCAGCGCACCCCGCCAGGTGGCGGCTACCGCATCCGGATCGGAGCGGCCGCGCCGGGCCAGTTCCAGATACTGGCAGGCGGCCCGCCCCAGGGCATAGGTCACGGCCGCGCTGGCCAGCCCGGCAGCGGCAGCGCCGACGGTCTGGCCGTACACCGGGATCAGCTTGCCGACCTGCCGGGCAGCGAACCCCGCGCTGATACCCAGCGCTGCACCGGATCCCAGGGAAGCCAGGAAGGCCAGCAGGGTCTTGCGGTCCCACTTCTGACCATAGAGCCCCGCGAGACTGTGCAGCAGCTTGGCCTGCACGGCGGGGACCGTCACCAGACTGGTCACCGGCACCAGATCACAGACGCCGGCACTGGTGGCGTAACCGAGCAGGTGCGGCCGCGCCCGCGCCAGCCGGCTGTCGCTGCCGTGGCGGGCCAGACTCCTGAGCAGTTGGCCATGACCGCTGGCGGAGATCTCCTCCAGGGCATCGAGGAGTTCCGGCAGACCGTGTTCCGGGTCGCTGTAGCCTTCCTCGGCCGGCGTGAGATCCACCGCCACAGCCCGGAACAGGCCGTTGCCGGGCAGGGCTGCAAAACGCTGTTCCTGGGCCCGCAGGGCGCGCCGCAGATCCTCGAAGGCGGTCCCGCTCGCAAGCTCTTCCACGCTCGGATGATCAGCGCCGTCCGGGTAGCCATCGTGCAGCCGGGTCTGCACCAGCAGCACCGGCCGGTCCGGTTCGCGCTGCCGGACCGCGCGCAGGACGTCGAGAACCGCGTCCTGCCCCGGATCCATGGCACGCGCCACAGCGACGATGGCGTGGCTCGTGTCCTCCAGCAGTGCCAGCTCGGCCGTCGGGTCCTCGCCCACTTCCCCCAGCCCCCGGGTGTCGATGAAGCGCACCAGCGGTGCCTCGGGCGGGAAGTCGAAGCTCATGGAATGGCGGGTGCAGGGTCTGAAGCCGTTGCCGATCTCCGCGCTCTCGGCACCGGTCATCGCCCGGATGATGGAGGTCTTGCCGGCCTGCACCTTGCCCAGCAGCCAGATGACCGGCGCCTGGGCCAGGGCCTGTTGGCGCACGGCCGCATCGAGTTCCGGATCCGGTTTGGGATCGAGCACCGCCCCCACGAGCTTGCGCCAGGCGACACCCAAGCCGGCGACTCGCGCGTTCACTGTGAATCCTCTGCCAGCGGTGGCAGCTGCTTGCCGAGCTGTGACGTTCGGGGTTCCGAGGCCACCCGCTCCAGCGAAAAGCCGAGTTTGCGACACAGATCGAGCATGCGACCGTTCTCCCTCAGCACGCTGGCGTAGAGCTTGTGAATGCCGCCGCTGCGAGCAAGATCCCGCAGATCGTGCAGCAGCCGGGTGGCGATGCCTTTGCCCTGCCAGGCATCGGCCACGACGATGGCGATCTCGGCGCTATCGGTGCCGGGCTCGCGGATGTAGCGGGCCACACCGATCTGTTCGGGTCCGCTTGCGCTGTCGACCATCGCCACCAGGGCGAGATCATCCGGGTAGTGGCACTCCGTGAAGCGTTCCAAAAGCGCCGGGGTCAGCTCCTTCATGCTGGAGTGAAAGCGGTAGTAGCGGGAGGCCTGGGACAGCTTGCGCACAAATGCGGACTCCCGCTCGCGATCGGCAGGTTCGATGGGGCGGATGGTCACATGGGTGCCGTCGACGTCCATGGCGTCGCTGAAGTCGGGTATGCAAGGGACTTGGGCCATGAGCCGATTCTGCGCAGGCTGCTGCGGCACTAGCCTAACAGGACCGGACGCGCCGGGTCGTTGCGGCGGCGCACATCACTTCCCTGCTTTATCTTGCCCTCGCCCTGGCGATAATGTGCGTACATTAGAGGTGCACCAGAAAGCATGCAGACCTGCCGATCCTGAGGGGGACGACGACCATGATGACGGGTGAACAGTACCGGGCTTCGCTGCGTGACGGGCGGGCAACCTATTTCGAGGGCCAGCGCGTCGACGACGTCACCGCCCATCCCATGCTCGGCCAGACCGTGGATTCGGCGGCAGCGGGCTACGACCGCTTCTACGACCCCAAGCCTGATGCCATCGGCGCCTTCATGATGGTCCCGAGCGATGCCGCCGAGCTTCGCGAACAGGTGGAACTGCACGAGACCGTGGACCTGCTCACCCACGTCACCTACGCCTCCATCATGACCCTGCTCACCGCCGCCGACCGCATCCAGGACGCCATGCCCGACCATGCGGCCCGCATCCGCGCCTGGGTCAAACAGGCCCAGCGCGACGCCGTCCGCATCACCCAGTGCATCACTGACGCCAAAGGCGACCGCAGCCGCCGTCCCGGTCAGCAGGATGATCCCGATGCCTATGTTCGCATCGTCGAGCGCCGCTCCGACGGGGTGGTCATTCGCGGCGCCAAGCTGCACATCTCGGCCGCTTCCATGGGCCACGAACTGATGACCATTCCCACCAAGGGCATGAAGCCCGGTGAGGAACAGTACGCTATCGGCTGCATGGTTCCGGTGAACGCGCCGGGCGTGAAGATCATCAACACCACCTACGCGCCCCGGCACGAGGACAAGCGCGACTTCCCCTTCTCCGGCCATCACCACACGCCGGAAGGGTTCGTGATCTTCGATGATGTCTTCGTCCCCAACGAGCGCGTGTTTCTGGACGGCCAGACCGAGTTCGCGGCGGTGTTCGCCCATTCCCTGGGGCTCTGGGAGCGGCTTGGAGGGCTGGCCGGCATGGCCAGCGGCTACGACCGGCTGGTGGGTTTCGCCCAGCTCATCGCCGAGTCCAACGGCCTCGATCGGGTGAGCCACATCAAGGAGAAGATCTCCGAGATGATCATCAACGCCACCCTGGTGCGCGCCTCCCTGGAGGCGGCCATCGCCCACTGCCACATCACCAGCGAGGGCGAGGCGTTTCCGAACGAGCTCTACACCAATGCCGGCAAGTACCATGGCGCTGCCAACTACAGCCTGATGGTGCGGCACCTGCACGACATTGCCGGCGGTTCGGTGCTCACGGCGCCCTCCATGGCCGACATCGACAACAGCGAGACCGGCCATCTGGTGCGCAAGTACATGGGCACCATGCAGTCGGTGGACGGCCTCTACCGGACCCGGCTGTTCCATGCCATCCGCGACTACACGGCGGACGCCTTCGGCGGCTGGCATGCGGTCACCCAGATCCAGGCCGGCGGCGGACTCTACGCCCAGCGCATCGTCTCCCGCGCCCACTATGACCTGGACAAGGCCAAGGCCGAAGCGCTGCGATCGGCCCGCATGGAGGAGTTCCTGCAGGCGGGCTGAGTGAGGTGCTCCCGAGCGTTTGCTGACGCCGTCGCAGCGCGCGCAGGATTCCGCTTTCACACTGGAATCGTTCGGTTGAATCCTGCTTCAGGAGCGTCCTGGATCTTCCTGTCAGCGGATGTTGCGGATGCGTCGTGATTTCAGGGTGGGGTGGCCGGCGGGCTGGTAGGTGATGATCAGCGCCCGGCGTGGCGATGCAGAGGGGTTCGGCCCCGAGCCGTGGACGATGTGGGGGTCGAAAAAGACCAGGGAGCCGGCCGGGACCTCGAGGGCCACGGCCCGGGCGGCATCGAACCGCCTCGGGTCGGTGTAGAAGCCACCGAGCTGGGTACCGTCATCGGTGCCCGGCAGGCAGCCCTCGCGATGACTACCGCGAATCACCTTGAAGCAGCCGTTGGCTGCGCTGGCATCGTCGAGGACCACCATCACGTTGGGCAGCAGGTCCACGTGTCCACAGTCGTGGATCCAGTACGGCGAGTCCTGGTGCCAGCCGAAGCCGCTGCCTGCCCCCGGGCGCTTGAGGTTGAGCTTGTTGGTCCACAGGGCGATGGCGTCGCGGCCGAGAATGTCGCGGATCGGCGCGGTCAGGCGCGGATCGTCCAGCAGGGCGTCGAGAGCGGGATGCAGCTCGCAGACCGGTTCGATGACCTTGATGGCAGGGTCATGGGGCGGTGGTTCGAACTGAACGGTGACATGGCCGCTGTCGACGAAGCGCTTGCCGTCGAGCACGTAGCTGCGGGCGTCTCCGCCCGCCGTGCGCGCCAGGGCCAGCGCAGCCGCTGCCTCCACAGCTGCCGTCAGCAGGGAGATGGCTGCGGCGTCGAAGGCACGTTCGCGAACGAGAAAACCTTCCGCACGATACTGCTGCGCCTCCTCGACGCCAAGCCGATGGTCTGCCAGCAGGGCCGCGCGGTCGGGGTTCATGGCGCCTGCTGATTGCCCACGGGGCAGCGCTGCCGCTCCCGGCGCCGCAGCCAGAGGCCGTAGGCCCACTCCATCGGTCCGATCAGGCGCAGGGCGCGTACCAGCCTGGACAGCCAGCGCCAGCCCGGCAGTTCATCCCAGATGACCGTAAAGGCATCGGCGCCGGAGCGCAGCGCGCCGTGGCGATCGAGGACGTGCAGTCGCGCCATGGCATCGTCGAAGCTCACGCCGCTGCCTTCGACGGCGGCAGGATCGGCATGAATGTCCTGCCAGTTCACGTGGTGGCCGGTATCCAGTTTGCGGTAGTGGTCGATTTCCCGGCGGCAGATGGGGCAGCCGCCGTCGTAGAACACAGTCGGGTTCATGGTTCGTTACCTGGACGGATCGGGCCCGTGTCCGGCGGCTTCATTGTCCTGATCCGGGACGGCCGGCGCCAGCCGGGATCAGGCATCGAGGCCCAAACGCGCCCTCAGAGCGTCGCGAAGTTCCTCGGCGGCCGGTTGCGCCTGCTCGAGAATGGTCTCGATACGATTGAAGTGCAGCAGGCGGATGTCGTGGGTATCCGGTTTGATGTAGATGTCGGCGTCACCGTTGAGCCGGCGTGAGGTGATGATGGACTGCTGCATGATCTCGAAGGTGCTGAACAGCATCTCGGTGATTGGCGGCAGGTTGCCGTTGTTGTGTTTTCTCGATCCGGACACATCGACGGCGATCACAATGTCGCAATCCGCCGTGAGGATGTCGTAGGGCAGGGGGTTGGAGGTGCCGCCGTCTATGAGCAGGGCATCGTCGCGCTTCACCGGTGCGAACAACCCTGGCACTGCCATGCTGGCCTCGATGGCCTCGAACAGGTCGCCGCTGTCGAGGACGACCATCTCTCCGGTCCAGTAATCGGTGGTTACGACCTTGAGAGGAATGGTCAGGTCTTCGAAGCTGCGGGCTTCGACCTTCGACTTGATGAAATCGATGAAGCCTCCAGCATCGATCACGCCGCCGCTGCCGAAACCGATTCTCAGCAGGTCGGTGAGGCCAAGTTCTGCATTGGGGCTCATCAGCCTGGACAGGGCATCGACATTGGAGCCACCGAAGTCGTCGAAGATGTCATAGACCTCGTCTGCGCTCAGGCCGGCGGCGTAGAGCACACCGATGACGGCTCCGATGCTGGTCCCGGCGATCACCTCGGGCTCGACGCCCAGGTCGTCGAAGACCCGCAGCATGGCGATGTGGGCCAAGCCGCCGGCGCCGCCGGATCCCAGCGCCAGACCAATGCTTGGGCGGCCGGCTTCGGAGTCGTCAGCCACGACCGCGGATCCGAGCAGGCCGACGTTCACCAGGACTGCCAGGCAGGTAGTGAGCAGTGTTTTCACGAACGGCTCCAGTCGGGGATTGGGGTTTGGAGTTCACAGGTAGCTTCGCCTGCCAGACACTCTTTTCACCGTAGATATGGCTCGCAATCCGGTGACGCTCAGCTTGCGGCCCGGTTCAGCTGCAAGAGTGGCTGGAAGCGCCTCAAGCGTAGCGCATTGCCGACCACGAACACGCTCGAAAACGCCATGGCGCCGGCTGCCAGCATGGGTGACAGCAGGATGCCGAAGGCGGGATACAGCAGTCCGGCGGCCACCGGGATCAAGGCGCTGTTGTAGGCGAAGGCCCAGAACAGGTTCTGCCTGATGTTGCGCAGCGTGGCACGCGACAGGGCGATGGCGTTGGGAACATTGCGCAGATCGCCGGACATCAGCACCACATCGGCGCTCTCGATGGCGATGTCGGTGCCGCTGCCGATGGCAATGCCCACATCGGCGGCCGCCAGCGCCGGCGCATCGTTGATGCCGTCGCCGACGAAGGCCACCCGGCCATGGCGGGCCTGCAGGCCTTTCAGCGCCTCCACCTTGTCTTCGGGCATCAGTTCGGCCATGACCTCCTCGATGCCGAGTTCCCGGGCGATGGCGTCGGCGGTGCGCTGATGGTCACCGCTTAGAATCGCCACGGCGAGGCCCAAGTCGTGCAGCGCGTCGATGGCATCTGCCGTGCCGCTCTTGATGGGATCAGCCACGGCGAGGATGGCTGTGATTCTGCCGTCCACGGCCAGCAGCACCGGCGTGCGGGCCTGCTCCGCCAGTTCGGTCAGGCGCTGGCGGCAGGCCTCGATGTCGATGCCAAGCTGCTGCATGTAGCGGCTGGTGCCGAGTTGCACCAGCCGGCCGTCCACGGTTGCGGCCAGACCTGAGCCGGTGACGGTCTCGAAGGCTTCAGTCCGCCCCAGTTCGAGCCCGCGCTCCCGGGCCGCTTCGACGATGGCCGCACCGATGGGATGCTCCGAATCCCGCTCAGCCGCGGCCGCCAGGGCCAGTGCCTGATCTGACGTGAAGTCATCGAAGACTTCCAGATCGGTGAGGGTGGGGCGGCCGGCGGTGAGCGTGCCGGTCTTGTCCAGCGCGACCACGTCCACGTCCCGCAGGGCCTGCAGTGCATCGCCGCCCCGAAACAGGATGCCCTGATCCGCGCCGCGGCCGGTGCCGACCATGATCGATGTGGGTGTCGCCAACCCCATGGCGCAGGGGCAGGCAATGATCAGGACCGTGACCGCTGCCACCAGGGCCATGGGCAGGGCCGGTTCTGGCCCCAGCAGCCACCAGATGGCCGCCGTCACCACAGCCACGGCGATCACCACGGGCACGAAGTAGGCCGTGACCCGGTCCACCAAGGCCTGGATGGGCAACTTGGCGCCCTGGGCCTGTTGCACCATGTCGACGATGCGGGCCAGTACGGCATGTTCACCGAGATCCGTGGCCTCCAGCACCAGACTGCCCTTCTGGTTGATGGTGCCGCCGACCACACGATCACCAGGACCACGGGCCGCCGGGATCGGTTCGCCGGTGATCATGGCCTCGTCGACGTGGGATTCGCCCTCCAGCACGCGGCCGTCCACCGGAATGGTTTCGCCCGGCCGCACCCGGATGCGGTCCCCGGGTTGGACCGCGTCGATGGCCAGTTCCACCACTTCGCCGTCGCGCTCCACCCGCGCCGTCTTGGCCTGCAGGCCGAGCAGGCGCTCGATGGCAGCGCCGGTGCGGCCCTTGGCGCGGGCCTCCAGCAGCCTGCCGAGCAGGATCAGGGTGACGATCACGGCGGCCGGTTCGTAGTAGATGTTGGCGGTGCCTGCCGGCATCAGCCCGGGCGCGAAGGTCGCCACCACCGAATAGGTCCAGGCCGCACCCGTGCCCAGGGCGACCAGTGCGTTCATCTCCGGCGCACCCCGCAGCAGAGCCGGCAGACCGATGCGGAAGAACACCCGCCCGGGGCCGAACAGCACGATGCTGGTCAGCACGAACTGAATGAGCTGGTTGTTGAAGCGACCGATATGAGCCTCGATGGCGTGGTGGACGGCGGGGATGAGGTGGGCGCCCATCTCCAGCATGAACACCGGCAGCGTCAGGGCGGCGGCGAGGATGAAGCGCCGGGTCAGGGCGGCTGCATCGTCATCGTGTTCATGAGCGCCGGGGCTCGCACCCTCGTCGGGCGTGTCGTAACCGGCCTCGGTCAGGGCCGCGCGCAGGGCGGCGAAGGAGGGCGGTGCATCGCCGAAATGCAGGCTGGCCTCGTTGGTGGCCAGGTTCACGCTCGCCGACTGTACCCCTGGAACCTGCGCCAGGGCGGTTTCGACTCGCCGGACGCAGGACGCGCAGTGCATGCCGGTGACGGGCAGGCGCTGGGCATGAGCATGAGGCTTGGACATGGGGCTCGCCTTCGATGGGGCTGAAGTCCCATCTTCCACCTATCGCGGGTGGTGGGGTCAAGTGCGACCCTCGAAGCCTGCCCGGTCCTCGATGGAGCGGCCGCAGCCGATTCAGCGCGCCCGCAGCAGTGGCATCTTGTTCCATCCGAGCTTCAGCGGGCGGGACAGATCCCACCAGCGCGCAGTGCGCAGGTCGTCCTGCAGGCGATCGACCAGGTTGAGGACCGTGGCGAGTTCACGGTGCGCTCGCTGGATCTCTTCCCACTCGGCCCAGAGCCCGGGATCCTGCATCGTGATCTCATCGCGCGCCAGCCGCGAAAGTAGCAGTGCCGCGCGTCGCAGCAGCGGCTGCGTTTCGGGGTCCGCTGCGAGGTCTTCGTCGGTGAAGCGACTGTGGCGCCAGTCCGGCCGGATGAACTCGGTGGCGAAATGGGCGACGGACTCGCGGGTCTGCTCCGTCTCCTCGATGCCGAGCCCGCCAGCGAGTCGCGCAAGCTGGCTCTGCGGATCGGCGATCATGCGGTCGTAGTCGACGACAACGGTGGGATAGGGGGCGAGCAGATTGAAGAACGGGACCACGTGGGCGAGCCATTCCAGGTTGTTCTGCTCCTGACGGCCGCGCATTCGGTCGAGCTGCGCTCGGGACCGCGCGACGCTGAGCGGATTGCGGTAGGCGAAGGCAAACGCAGGCTCGATGCCGAGTCTCGGCAGCAGGTCGAGCCAGAACGGCAGCAGCCGCCCGCTGCCGGCGTACTTGAACGCCCACACCGGGTGTCCCGCGAACTCGCGCTCGATCACCGCAGCCACCTGACGGCCACAGCGCTCGAGCTCGGGGCTCGACCAGACCGAGTCATCGAGCAGCCGTACGCTCTCGGCCCGCAACCCGACAGCACTGCGCGCCTTCTTGCTCAAGTCCAGGAGGTGGCGCTCCTCGAAGTTCCCGCGCGGATTCTTGCGTACCGGGCGCCGGAACGACGTGCCGAGAAAGACCCCGAGTGCCTGCAGCCCGCGGGTGAGCGTACTCGTGCCGCTGCGGCCGGGGCCGAGCACCAGCACCGCACGTTGACCTGCCATCGACGATACTCCGCGAGCGGGGAATTCCAGCGTCGGAGCATGCCGGGCTCAGTTTAAGACAGTTTTATGGGCCCGGAGACGAGCGGGGCATCCGGGGGTGTTGCGACCTGGAGCCGACCGTGAGGATGAAAGTCGCACCGCCGCCCGGGGTGTCCTCGAATTGCACCGTCCCGCCGTGCTGCTGGGCAATATCGCGGGCGATTGCGAGGCCCAACCCGGCACCCGGGATGCCGCGGCCCGCGCGGAAAAAGCGCTCGAAGAGCCGGGCGCGGGCCTCGGGCGCGACACCCGGGCCGTCATCAATCACCCGTACGCTGCCATCGGTGCCGAGCTCGACCTCGATGGAGGTCCCCGCCGGGCAATGCCGAATGGCGTTTTCGATCAGATTCTTGAGCGCCTCCTGCAGCTGTCCGGCGTCGCCTTCACACTCCACTGAGGCCTCGGGCAGGCTCGCCCCAAGGATTTGCTCGCGGTCGATGGCCAGGGGGGCGAGCATGGCCACCGTCTCGCTGACCAGATCGTTGAGGACGACACGACGCCATCGAGCCGCCGGGGCCATCTCCAGCCTCGTGATCGCCAGCAGCTGACCGACGACGCGGGCCATGCGGTCGACGTCGGCGGAAAGCGATTTGACCTCTTCGGCACGAGGTTCGTGCGCGAGCCGATCGATGCGCGCCCGGAGGATGGAGAGCGGGGTCCGCAGCTCATGGGCGGCGTTCGCGGTAAACCGCCGTTCAGCCGCATAACCGGCCTCCAGGCGGTCGAAGGCAGCGTTGATTGCCGCCACCAGGGGGGCGACCTCAGCCGGGACCCGGTCGCTGTCGAGGCGCACGCCGGTCGCCGTCGGATCGATGGCCGCGGCGCGCTCGGAGGCGGCCGACAGCGGCCGCAGGCTGAGTCGGATGGTGACGATGACGGTGCCGGCGAGCAGCAGAATGAACAGCGGGAAGATCCAGCGCAGCTCGTTGACCAGCTGCATGCGCACGAATCCGGCGAACTCGGCGCAGCCGTCGTCATCGCGCAGGTCACACAGCGATTTCACGAAGCTCGACAGCAGCAGCCCGGCGAACTCCGCCTCACCGCCCGCTTGCGCCGTGAGTGCAATGAAATGACCGTGGGGCGTGACGATTTCTCTGGCCACGCCATGGTAGATGTTGTTTCCTGAGAAGACGTCCTCGACCCTGACAACCAGCTCGTCGACCTCGTCCCTGCTCCAACGCTCAGCGATCGGGCGCAGCTCCGTGTGCGAGATCCACATGCGATCCCCGGGGACAGCTTTCACGAGATAGATATGCTCCTGCGAATCGGAAGCATACAGCCGCGCCAGCGATGCAGGCAGAACGAGCTCGAGTTCTCCGCTCTCATTGGGCCCGATGGATTGGACGATCGCCTCGACGTGGGCTTCCAGCGAGTCTTCATGGATCGCCGACGAGACCCGTTCCGCCCGAATCAGCACCAGCGCCACCAGCAGCACGAAGCAGACCGTGAGCGCGAGCAGCACATTGATCGCGAGCCTGAGCGCGAGCGAGCGGAATCCCATGGCGTATACCCTAGGCCCGCGCGTGCACGAGATAACCGACACCGCGGATGGTGTGGATCTCCACCCCGGCGTCGTTCTGATCGAGCTTTCTGCGCAGGTTGTGAATATGCACGGGAATGGGGTTGGAATCCGGGCTGTTATCGGCGTCGTAGAGCTTCTCTTCGAGGAGATCCTTCGGTACGACGCGCCCGGCGCGGCGCATCAGATGCTCGAGCACGTCGAGCTCGCGCCGCGAGAGCGCAACCGGCGCACCACCGCTGCTGGCATGACGGCCTATGGTATCGAGCTCGAGTCTGCCGAGAACGAGCGTCGTCCCCAGCGCACCGCCGGGGCGTCGCAGCAGGGCGCGGACGCGCGCGCCGAGCTCGTCGCGATCGCAGGGCTTGACCAGATAGTCGTCGGGGCCGAGGGTGGGACAATCGACGCGGCTCTGCACCGCGTCGGTTGCAGTGACGATGAGCACCGGCGTCGTCCCACCCGTGCGGCGATGGCGACGCAACAGCGTTTCGCCCCGACCGTCCGGCAAGCCGAGGTCTAAGAGCATGGCGTCGTAGTGCCCAGTCCGCAAAGCGTGCTCGGCCGCCGCCGCTTCGCCGAAGGCATCGCTTTGCATCCCTGCGCGGCGCAAGGCGTAGCGGATGAGCTCGGCGAGCTCGGGCTCGTCCTCGACGATCAGGATTTTCATGCGGCGACGATACGCCGGGTCTGGCAGTGAGCCAAGCGCTTCATGGCCAGCGCTGCATGGCCCGCCGGTGAAGGGCAGGTGTTAGTTTTCCCTCTTCCACCTATCGCGGGTGGTGGGTTCAAGTGCGGTCTTTGCGGCTGCCATGCCGCGCACAGGAGGCTCGAGTGACTGGGGCAGGTTCGGGGGCATTCGAACGCTACGTGGGCATCGACTACTCCGGGGCGCGCAGCGCTACCGACGGCTTGCCGGGTCTGCGGGTCTATGTGGCCTGCGCCGACGCTGAGCCGAGGGAGATCCAGCCGGCTGCCGGCAAGTACTTCTCCCGCCGCGGTGTCCATGACTGGCTGCTCGATGCGCTTGCGGATCCGCTTCCGACCTTGATCGGTGTCGACCACAGCTTTTCCTTTCCGCTGGCGTACTTCGAGCAGCATGAACTGGCGCTGGACTGGGATCAGTTCCTCGACGATTTCGAGCGTCACTGGCCAACGGCGGATGCCGGGGTGACGGTCGAGTCGGTACGCCGTGGGCAGTGTGGAGATGGGGCAGCGCGCGGTGGCAGCGCCCGCTCACGGCGGCTTTGTGAAAAGGCTGCCGGGGCCAAGTCAGTCTTTCACTTCGATGTGCCGGGCTCGGTTGCCAAATCGACCCACGCCGGACTGCCCTGGCTGCGGCGATTGCGTCGCCAGTTAGGCCCTCGATTGCACGTCTGGCCCTTCGACGGCTGGGACATTGCCAGCGGTCAGAGCGCGATCCTCGAAGCCTATCCGGCGCTCTACAGCGCTCGTTACCCGCGCGAGGATCGCACCGGCGATCAGCACGACGCCTACAGCGTCGCCGCCTGGCTGGCGCAGGCGGACGCCTGCGGCGAACTCGAGGCCGCGTTGGGGCCTGCGCTGCCTCCAGATGTTGCCGAAATCGCCGCGGTGGAGGGCTGGATCCTGGGTGTGACCTCGGCCTCCAGTTAGACGTCTGAGTCTCCCGAGGTCATCCTTTACGTCGAAATCGACACGATCCGTTTGCGCAGGACGATTGCGAGCAACCATGAATCTGGTCTACGCATCCATCTATCTGCTTCCGGCAACGCTCTTTCTGTTGGGCATCTGGATGGCCCTTCGTCTGCTGGCGGAGCTGGGTGTCGGCAGGAGTGGACGTCGAATCTGGTTCGTGATTCTGGCGACCCTCCTGCTGAGTCCGGCTCTCGCGGGCAGCGTCATGGCGGTGGTGTGGGTGCCCAATGGGCTCTTCCTGCTGGGTGGCCAGCCCCCGATGCTGCATCTGCCGCGCCTGAGGGAGTTTGCCGCCATCTCGTTCGCAGTGACCGCAGTGGTCTCGGCCGCTGTGGCCTGGTTGTGCATCCGGCAACCTCGGCCAAGTGCCCGTACGGGTCATCGCTGGGCTCGCATGGGCGCCTACGTGTTGGGTATCGGCGTCTTGCTGGGGTTTTACTACGCCAGACTTCCAGACCGCGACATTCCTGAGTACGTGGACTGGGCCTTGATCGAATCCGAGTTTGGCGAAGTGATGGATAGCCTGACCGGAACCCGGGAAATCGAATCGCTCGAGGCAGCAGAGCATGAGCGCGATCGGCTGCGCGCTGTCATCGAAGCAGATCCGATATTCTGGAGCATTCAGTTTCCCGACGAGCGCTTCGATCGGGGAACTCGCGGCAACTTCTTCCAACGCCAGGCGAGGAGTTCGGGATCCTGTACGGGGCAACCCGGCGATCACCACGGATTGATGCGCTGCACTCGGGAGGTTGAGGGTTCTCGCAACCGCCAGACCCTGAGGTTTGTCCGCCGGCCGCTGCACGAAGACAGCCTTCGCTCCGTCTTCGAAATCGAGTTTGACTTTGAGGTGTTCCTGGACCGGTATCCCGGGCATGTGGACTACGCCCCTGATGCCCCAACGCTGCAGCAACAGGATCAGCAGCTGCTGGGTAGCTGGCGCTTGGAGCGCCGATCGAGCAGAGGGGACAAGGGTCCCCGTAGGGAGGTCGTCTCCCTGAGCGTCGGCCCCCGCCTCAGCCCCGGCAAGTACGCCGTGCAGGCCAGCGTAGAGATGGTCCCTTTGGATCATTCCGGGCCGGCCACCGATTGCACGCAGCCGGGAGACCGTTGCAAGTGGTTCGGGAAGAGCGCTGGAACACTGCGGATTCGAGGATCCCGCGTTCAGATCCTGTATGAAGAACGACGTTGGTTCAGCGATCGATTGCAGCAGACCTCCGAAGGCCTGCTGGGAACGGACCCCTGGGGAGATCCGGTTCGCTTCCAGCGCAAGGAATGAGCTTAGGGGATGTTCTCGGGATCGACTGCGATGCCGCAGCGCTCTGCTGGAGCCACGCGGGCGCTGCCGAGGGCAGGCAGCGCCCGGTGTCAGGCCTGGGTTCCCGAAGGAACCCACGTTGCAGATCAGAATGCCAGACTCAAGCGGCCGTAGACCTGCCGGCCATTGCGGCCGAAGGGAGCGAGGTTAGAGAACGGTGTCGCGCTGGTCCCATTCTGGGCAGCGGGTGTCCGTGTCGGGTAGGTGTCGAACAGATTGTCGACTCCGAGCGAAACGCGCAGATTGTCCGTGACCTGCATGCGCCCCTCGAGGTCGACGACCCATTTCGCGGCGAGGTTGAAGTCATTGGCCGGCGTGGTTCCGGCAGACAGCACCTTGCCATAGCGTACGCCTCGCAGCGTCGCACCGAAGCGCTCCATGTTCCAGTTCACCGTGGCGGTGATCTTGTCCTTTGGCGTTCCCTTCTCGAAACGCAGGGTATTGACCCGGTCGAACAGGGCGGGCGCAGGATCCAAAGCCGCCAGTTCGTCGGTGATGGGCACCTTCTTGACGTCGATGGAATTGAAGTTGGCCGCCAGGGTCAGATCGAAGAAACCGAAGCCATCGGTTGCGATGGGGTAGTTGGCGACGATGTCGACGCCCTTGGTGACCGTCTCCACACCGTTGATGAAGAATCGGCCGCCGCCGATGGCGATGAATCCCTGGTCCTCGAGAAACTGGCGCACGTTCGCCTGGGTGAGGTTCTCCGACAGCACGATCTGATCGTCGATCTCGATCCGGTAGGCATCCACCGTCAGGCTCAGGTCGCCGACGTTCAGGACGAAGCCGAGAGAGAAGTTGAGAGACTCCTCTGCATCGAGTTCCTGTGCGCCCAGCGCCGCTGCAACGTCGCTGGTGGCCGGGAAGGTGGTGATGTCGAATGGCACCCCGTCGATGAAGTTGGTCGATGTGGCGGTGAAGAACTGCTGCTGCAAGGAGGGCGCGCGGAAGCCGTTCTGAACAGTCCCGCGAACCGCGAACGCATCATTGAAGTCATAACGCGCGGACAGCTTGCCGGCGATCGCCGACCCGAAGTCCGAATAGTCCTCGACACGCACCGCTGCCGACAGCAGGAGCTGCTCCGTCACCTCCCCTTCGATATCGACGAAGGCTCCCACCGCGCGCCGGTTCTCACTGACTTCGTTCTCCGGGCGGAATCCGGGAAACACCTGCGAGCCCGACGCCGTCGGATTGCCGTTCAGCAGCACGCCACCGTTGATGAAAGAGTCTGGCTCACCTGCGCTGATCGAGTAGCTCTCGCGTCGCGCCTCGACGCCAAGGGCGACGTTCAGCAGCGAGTGGATGCCGACGTCGAAGCCACGAACGGCTGAGACGTTGAAGGTGAGCTGATCGGCGTCGAAGCCGCCGGCATCGAACACCGTGCCCGAAGCGGTACCGAGCGAGCGGTTCACCGTGTTCCTGATGGTGAAATCCATGCTGTTGTAGCCGTAGACCAGGGATGCATCCATGTCCCATTCAGCCATGTTCCAGGTCACCCCACCCGCGATGCTGTAGTCCTCGACCTCCGGGTTGATCAGCGGCAGGAAGCCATCCGGGTGAATCTCGATCACGTTGCGCGCATCCAGGGCCCGGCGATAGAACCCGGCGGAGGTCGCTTCCCGGTTCTGGTAGCTGGCCCAGCCGTAGAGCGATGCGCCGTTGCCCAGGTCGTACCCGGAGTTCGCGAACAGGGTCCACTGCTCCACATCGGGATCACCGTACCAGTGGCTGAAGCGGTCGAAGGTTTGCTCGCGCGGGTCGAAGCTGCCGTCGGGAAGCAGCGGATACTGCTGGCGCACGTCAAAGCCGCCCCGTTCAGTGCGGTCAGCATCCTTGTACTCAGCCGCCACCGTCAGGAAGCCGGCTTCTCCGAGGGCAAAGCCCTTCCAGCCAGACAGCACCAGCGTATCGCCGTCCTTTTCCCGACGACTGGTCTGCTCCTCCTGCGGCCAGGTGGCGCCCGGGACGACAGTCACGGCCTGGTTCGTCTTCACCTTCGTATTGCGGGCACCGTAGCGAACATCGAGACCGCCACCGTCCCGCGCTTCGCGCAGGCGCAGGTTGATCACGCCGGCGATGGCGTCGGAGCCGTACTGCGCCGCCGCGCCGTCGCGCAGGACCTCGATGCGCTCGACGATGGCCATCGGAATCGTGTTCAGGTCCACGGCGGACGAGCCGCGACCTACCGTGCCGTTGACGTTCACCAACGACGCCTGATGGCGGCGTTTGGAGTTGACCAGCACCAGGGTCTGATCGGGCGCCAGACCCCGCAGCGTGGCCGGCCTGATGGTGTCGGTACCATCAGCGAGACCGGGACGCGGGAAGCTGTAAGAGGGCACGACCTGAGCGAGTGCCTGATTGAGCTCGGTGGTGCCGCTCTGGGTCAACGCATCGCGATTGATCACGTCCACCGCGGAAGCCGTGTCGAGATTGGTTCGGTTGGCGACGCGGGTGCCGGTGACCACGACCTCCTCGATGGCCCGCAGCTGACGCTGTTCCTGGGCCAGGGCGGGCGTGGCTGCGGACAGACTCGCGGTGGTTGCTAAAAGGATGGCATGACGGAGATTGTTGTTTTTCATGATTCGTCCCTTTCGGTTTGGATGAGCCCTTCCCGGGCCTTAGGCTGCAGAGCCAGTTGAGCGCAGCATTGCCTTGGTGACATGCAAACCGATCGCACGAATACAGGCGGCAGAGCATCCGGAGTCTCGCTTGCGCCCGGGGGTGCAAGAGAAGGCGTCAGGAATGCTCAGCTGCCAGCAAGCACACACAGCAGCGAGCAGGGCAGTGTCACGGAGTTGCCACGTAACAATATTGAAACGAATGGAATGATAAGGCAATAACTTTGAGGCTTGCCTGGTCACCCTTATCAATGCCTTGCTGGCATCGAATCAGCGGGCGCTGAGTGGATGTAGTGTCCGCGTATGGGTCCCGTTAAGGGGCCCATACAGCGGCTGCACTCGTGAGTGAGGTTGTTGCCGGTTCGCGCGATGATGCCGGGAGAAAGCCGATCTCTGCGGAGACGGCGACTGATGTCAAGCCATCGCCGCCAGACGCTCCAGCCAATGCTGCTTGCGGGCTTCGGGCAACCAGCTGACCTCGAAGGCGTTGCGGGTGAGGATGAGAATCTCGGCTTTGGTGAAACCGGCTTCTTCCACCAGTGCTTCCAGGTTCTCGTTTAAGTAGGCACGGAAGTAGGCAGGATCGTCGGAGTTGATCGTTGCCTTCATGCCGCGCGCCAGCATGTGCCGGATCTCGTCACCGGTCAGGCTCTGCACCACGAAGCGGTTCGACACCGGGCAGACCGTCAGTCCGAGGCCGCGGCGGGCGATCTCGTCACACAGCCCCTCGTCCTCCAGGGCATTGACACCGTGGTCGATGCGATCCACTTCGATGAGGTCGAGGCATTCCCGGATGTGGTCGAGAATGTCCTTCTGGTTGACGTCGCAGTGCATGGTCAGCTTAAGGCCCAGCGCCCGCGCCCGAGCGAAGACTTCGGCGAACTTCGCCGGCGGATTGTCCTTTTCGTCGGAATCAAGGCCGACGCCGACAAAGTGATCGAGCCAGGGCTCTGCCATCTGTAGATGGGCCATCGCCGACTCGGCGCTGAGATCGCGCAGGAAGCACATGATGAGCTGGCTCTCGACGCCGAGCCGGGCCGCTGCTTCGTCCTGCGCCCGCCGGATGCCGCGGATGACGGTTTCAAAGGCAACACCGCGGCTGGTGTGTGCCTGGGGATCGAAGAACGGTTCCACGTACACCACGTTCTGTGCGGCCGCGCGGTTAAAGTATGCGAGGGTGAGTTCGTAGAAATCCTCTTCCGTGCGCAGGACATCCATGGCGGCATAGTAGATCTTCAGAAACGATGGCAGGTCGTGGAAGTCATAGGCCGCGACGACATCTGCAGGCGTGGCGTAGGGCAGGGTGATGCCATTGCGCTGGGCCAGCGCGAAGATCAGTTCAGGCTCCAGAGTGCCTTCCAGGTGCACGTGAAGTTCCGCCTTGGGCAATGTCTGGATGTAATTCTTCATGGAAAACTCCTCGGATCAGCGGTTGCGACGGCGCCAGCATCCCCTCGCGAGTATGCCATCGTTCTGGCGAAGCAAGCCGGTCAGGGTTGGCCGAAACTCATTCTGGGGCCGAACAGATGCGCGTGTCGGTAGCAGGTTCGGGGCTGCCAGTTTCCCGTTTCCGGTGTCGGAAACATTTACACTTTTTTCAGCGCGCTGCGCTTCGCCGCTCTGCGGGCATCGTGCCTGCTCGGCAAGTCACTGATTTGCAAGTGCTGTGCAGGCCACTCCTGGGCCTGGCCTGGTTTTTGCTGACCGCCTGCCTGAGCGGGCCCAAGCCCGATGTCGTGACTTCAGGGGGTGGCAGTGAAGCACCAGGATCGGAAGCATGGCGGCAAGTTGAGCCGCCTCTCGCTTTGTATCGCAGCTGTTGGCGTGTTTGGTT
Source organism: Gammaproteobacteria bacterium (assembly GCA_020832085.1). GTDB lineage: Bacteria > Pseudomonadota > Gammaproteobacteria > Pseudomonadales > Azotimanducaceae > SLTB01. The sequence goes on from JAFIFJ010000097.1 coordinate 20,878, forward strand.
CGCTGCCGGCTTCAGCAGGCATCATCGATACGCTCAGCGCAGAGGCCTTCGCCGTCGCCGGTGCCAGTGCGCCGGTCAATGCCCACCCGTTCGTCACTCCGACAAGCGTCACCGCTTCCGCATCTGCGTTCGACGGCAGCGATTTTGGGGGTGGTTTTGCCTTCGGCAATGACGCCGGAGTGTTCGGTGTGTTTGCCGAAGCGTTCGGCAACGCGCAGGGCGAGGGGCGGTTCTCCCGCTCCTGGGAGATCACCAATGACGCGACGTTCGCCCAGAACTATACCTTCGACTTCTTCATCTACGGCGGATCGATGAGTGCCGAGACGGAAGTTTCGGGCGCGACCAGTCTGGCGCGCTACTTTCTCGACATCCTGTTCAACGGTATGGAGCTTTTCACGTCCCATGCACAGATCAACGGCGCCGGCGAACTTAGCACGTCCGGTAATGCTCTGAACGGCGCGTCACAGAGCGGGAACTTTTATTCCTGGCAGAACACCTACCTGTCCTTCGATCTCGGCACGCTGGATGCCGGCGATTCCTGGATCCTCGAGTACGATCTCGTCAGCTATGCTTTTGGCGACTATGGCCCTGGTGGCCGCCCCCTCGACTGTGACAACGGCGACGGCATCATCGCCTTCGACAGCAGCGGCTACGGCAGTCCCTGTGGTTTGTGGTCCTCGGTTGCTATCGGTGATCCGCTCAACATTGGCTTTGCGGGCTTCGAGCCCGCGGCCTTCCGGGTGACTTCGGCCGCTGCTGTACCGGAGCCCGGCGCCCTTGGGCTCTTGAGTTTGTCCCTCGCGGCTCTGTTCGGCTTCAGGCGCCGCCTCAGGCGGAAGTGAGCCTGGCAGTCGCAGCGGGCGGCGCCCGCGTGATGCCGGGCACAGGCCATGAACAGGTGATACCCGGCATCGCCCGGCTGGGGGGTACTGCTTGCCAGCAAGGTAAGCGATTGCAGCGAGTCATTACAGGGCAGCGGCCAGGTTGCGTCTCCGGGTCTTTAAGTTTCCCAGTTGGGTGTCGGAAATTTTTACACTTTCCTTTGGCGAGGCAAGCGTCGTCGCTCCGTGTCTGATCCTTAACTCACTGATATGTAAGCTCCAGTGGACGATATCCCGAGCTTGGCCCGAAGTTTGCTTAATGGAAGCCGGCCCGGCCCACGTCGGTGATCATGACTTCAGGAGGTCGTTGTGAAGGATCAGTGTTGGAAACATGGCAAAAAATTGCGCCGCCTCTCAGTTTGTATTGCGGCGGTTGGCGTCTTCGGTGCACTGCCGGCCGCTGCAAACATCATCGACTCGCTCAGCGCCGAGGCCTTTGCTGCCGCCGGTAGTACGCAGGACAGTGTTGGACCGGTCACAGGCTCGCCAAGTGTCACTGCATCTGCTTCTGCCTTCGACGGTGGTGACTCGGGATCCGGTTTCGCTTTCGGCAACAACTCCGGAGTGTTCGGCGTCTTTGCGAACGCATTCGGCAGTGCTGAGGGTGAGGGTCGCTTCTCCCGTTCCTGGGAAATCACCAATGATGCGGCGTTCGCCCAGAACTACACCTTCGACTTCTTCATATACGGTGGCTCGATGGGAGCCGACACTGACGTTGTGGGGGCTTCCAGCCTGGCGCGTTACCTCCTCGACATCGTTTTCAACGGCGTGGAGCTGTTCACGTCCCACGCGCAGATCAACAGTGCCGGAGAACTCACCACCTCCGGTACGGCTCTGGACGGCGCGTTCCATAGCGGGAACTTCTACTCCTGGCAGAACACTTACCTGTCCTTCGATCTCGGCACGCTGGCTGCCGGGGATTCCTGGACCCTCCAGTACGATCTCGTCGGTTATGCATTCGGCGATTACGGCCCCGGCGGCCGACCCGCTGACTGTGACTTCGACGGCTATGGCTACGGCGGCGGCATCATTGCCTTCGGCGGCGGCGGCTTAGAGGGCAGCGCCTGCAATGTTCAGGCTTCGGTGGGTATCGGTGATCCCTTCAACATTGGCGTCGATGGTTTCGAGCCCGCGACCTTCCGCGCGACGCCGGCCTCTGCTGTGCCGGAGCCCGGAGCCCTTGGACTGCTCGGTCTGTCGCTCGCAGCAATGTTCGGATTCAGGCGCCGTCTCAGGCGAACGTGATCCCATTGGTCGCAGCAGCAGGCGTCAGAAGGCTGTTCTGACGTCGGTGCCGCGCCCTATTGTGGCGCCTTGGCCGCAGCCCTATGGCTCGCGGCCATCGCGTTACAAACTGGCGCGAAGTGACCCCTGACTTGCTCGTTCAGCGGCCTTCCACGGCAGTTGAACTCGGTCCGATAGGACCTGATGGCGAGGGGCAACCGGGATCTGTTTCGGGTTGCACTCGTCGCCGGGCGCGTTCAGCATCCTGCAGCTTCTTCCTGTCTGACGGTATGTTGCGCCATGGCCGTTATCGCCCTGAACTGGGAGCTCGGAGCCGACCTCGGCCATATCGGCAGGTTGTTGCCGATTGCGCGGCGTCTGCGCGATGCCGGTCATCGGCCGGTTTTGATCATGCGAGACATAACCCGGGCGGAGGTGCTGCTAGGCACCGAGGGAATCGAATACCTGCAGGCACCCGTGTGGATGGCCCCGGCGAAAGGGCTGCCGGCAGAACTCAACTTCACTGAAACCCTGTTCCGTTTCGGCTATCTGGATCCGGACGGGCTGCTGTCAATGTGTCAGGCATGGCGGGCGCTCTGGGCGCTGATCAGTCCGGACCTGCTGGTCTTCGATCAGGCCCCCACGGCCATGCTTGCCGCCCGCGGACTCGACCTCCCTGGCGTCAGCGTTGGTCAGAGCTTCGCGACCCCCCCGCAGGTGGCGCCGTTGCCACCCTTCCGATTCTGGAGTCCGGCTACGGGCGAGATGCCGCGCCTGCTGGAAACCGAACAGCGTGTCACCCGCAACGCCAATGCCGTCCTGAAGCGATTGAACGGGCCGCAAATCCGGCAGGTTTCCGAGCTGTTCGACGTCGATCGGGTTTTCATCTGCACCCACCGCGAACTGGACGTCTACAGTGATCGTTCCCGGGAGCAGCACGTCGGCCCAATCGGCAGCCTCGATATCGGTGTGGAGCCGCAGTGGCGCGAAGGGGAGGGCCGGAAGCTGTTCGGCTACCTCAAGCCTGCGTCCAGCGCGTTCGTCAAGATGCTGGAGGCCATGGCCGCGAGTGGGGTGCGTTGCCTCGTCTTTGCCCCGGGCATTCCTGAGCGTCTGCGGCGCCAGTTCGGCAACGATGACCTGCGCATCAGCACGCTGCCCTTCCGCATGCGCGCGGTGCTGCAGGAATGCAGTGCTGTGATTTGTCATGGAGGTGGAATGGCGGCGACGGCGCTCAGTCACGGCCGGCCTGTGCTGCTGCTGCCGACGCAGATGGAGCAGACCATGACCAGTGTCCGGATCGAACAACTCGGCGCCGGAGTGTACCTGCCCATGGACGGGAATCCCGGCAAGCTTCGGGGGCTGCTTGGAAAGGTGATCAAGGACGAGCAACTCACGCAGCGCGCGGTGGACTTCGCGGCGCGTGTCGCCGACGTGGACCAGCAGGGAGCGATCGACGCCGTGACTGGGGCCTGCATGGACCTGTTGGAGGCTCGGGCATCCTGACGCCCGCCTGGGCCTCGGCCACACTGCCCACAGGCTATCGACGGAGTAGGCGTACCGCGCCAACTCCACTGCCACGGATTCGAATGTTTGCAGGAAGTCCTCGTCAGATCAGGACGGGTTTCAGAACCGTGGGGTAGAGCACAGGACAGGAGATTGATGTTGGCCAAAGGTACTGTGAGCTCGACATTGGAAGGTATTGCGCAGCGGTTGGTTCGCAGCGCCCTGTTCGCGCGTGGCTATGGCGTCAAACGCCTCTCGAAGGATGAGCGGCGCTTCATGATGACGAGCTACGATGGCAACGGATATCTGCCCGAGAACGCCGTGCAGGAACTGCGCCTGGACCATCCGCGCCTGAGGCAGCTGCGCGAGGACTACCGGGCGCTCGACCTGCCGGTGTGTCGACACACAGTATGGGACGACGACAGGCTGAAAGCGGATCTTACGTTGCCATGGTTCCGCGGCGACAACGCCTATGTTTGGCAGTTCCGGCAGATGCGCAGCGAAGTTCGGATCAAGCAATACTTGGCGCTGAAACACGTGGAGTCCAGGGATCGGCTGGGTCTGCTTGCCCGGCTTGAAGAGGACGGAGCTTTCGGGTGCTGGACTTTCCAGTACGGCAATCGCCCGCAGGTCAGCCGCGACCTGATCGAATCGATCAACGAGATCAACTTCCTCGACCGGCACCTCGATATTTCCGGACAGCGTGATTTCAAGATGCTCGACATCGGGGCCGGTTATGGGCGGCTCGCCTATCGAATGTGTTCAGCATTGGATAACGTTGTCCGTTACGACTGCGTCGATGCAGTGGCCGAGTCTACTTTTCTCTGCGAGTACTATCTGAAGTTCCGTGGTGTAGATGATCGCGCATCAGCGATACCGTTGAATGAGCTCTCGAGATTGGCCGCGCCTGGAGAATATGATCTGGCGGTCAACATCCACAGCTTTTCGGAATGCACCCTGGAGGCGGTGCGTTGGTGGATGAGGAAACTCAGTGAGCTGGCGGTGAAGTATCTGCTCATCGTGCCCAATGACCCCGAAGAGCTTCTTACCTCGGAAGCGGACCGGTCGAAAAAGGATTTTTCGGCGGCGGTGGAAGAGGCCGGCTACGAACTGATCGTCAAAGCGCCGGTGTACGACGATGAAGAGTTGCTCGACCTTCTCCGTGTCTACGATCACTTCTTTCTCTACAGACTGCGAGACGCCTGAAGCACGGAGGCTGACGGCACGCCTGAACCCCTACGGCAATACACCGCCGGTCTCGATCTCGTAGATCGCCCGCAGCAGCGTTCGCCATTGCTCGTACTGCTCCTCCACCGAGCCGGTCAGGCCATGCACCCGCTCACTCAGCTCGAGGATGGCCGGGGCGGTCTCGCTGACGAAACCCGAGGCGAGCCCGACGAATTCCTGCTCGAAGATCTTCGCCCACTTGTAGCGGTTGTAGGCGCTGCGCAGGGCGCCGAAGCTGTCGTTGCCGTAGGCGCTGTTGCGCGTGGTTTGCCGGGCCTGCTCTGCTGAAGTGATCTGGTCGTTGGAGTAGTGCCGCCAGAGGTCGTAGAGGGTCTTGACGTCCAGGTACAGGGCTTCGTAGTAGCTGTCCACCGTGTCGATGAAGGTGTGGTGGCGTTCGAGCATGGCCTGGATTCGCGCCAGCATGGGATCGTTGTCGGCAGGCAGACGCTCCAGTTCCAGGTAGCCCTGGGCATCGGTGGCCAGCATGCCGCCAAAGGCTTCCGGCGACAGGTCGCGGGCGTGCTTCATGGCTGAGATGCGGCGCAGTTCCCGCAGCGCCTGGGGTGTCAGACTCATCTTCGCCAGCAGCAGGTCATTGGCGATCTGGGAATGAAGATCCTGAAACGGATCCTTCATGGCCTCGTTGGCCTGGCCCTGGTCGCCAGGCAAGACGTCCGGGTAGTGGATGGCGTGTGCGCGCCCGGTGTAGGTGTCGTCGAGCCACTGCCGGCCGCTGCTGTCGACGGCGCGCACCTCGAGAGTGAGATGGGCGCCGTCGGAATCGATGATCGTGCCCTCGATCAGCAGGTCCACGGAGGGATCGTCCTGGGGCAGGACCCGCACTACGCCCCACTGGTTGGATTCGACCAGGGTATTGCGCAGAACCACCGGCAGGTAGTGGGTTTCGAGTTCGCGGATGCGGGCGAAGGTGCCTTCGTTCACCGGCACCCCGAGCCGGTTGGCCGAGCGGCTGTCGAAGACGCGAACGCCGAGATCGAGCTGCAGATCTTCCGGTGGCGGGGATGGCGCGATGATCAGGGCGACGGGTCCCACCGGGCTCGGGCCGGCTTCCGGCTTCACCGGCGCCTGAGTGCAGGCCACCATCCCCAGGACAAGCAGCAACGACAGGGCGGCCCTGGCGTGGAGGCGGCCTCTCAACGGGGCACCTCTGCACCCGGGTCTTCCGTGCTGCAGACCTGTCCCCGGCTGAGGGTCTGCACGCAGCGGAAGGACGCGGTCGACTTGTCATAGCGCTGGTAGAACTGCCTGAGGGCAAAGGGCGGCGCATCCCGGCTCGACACCCGGGTCAGCACGCTCATGGCGTCGCCGCCGGGGTCGAGGCTGAAGCGATGCTCGATGGTGACGCCTTCGGGCAGTACGACTTCGAACAGCAGCTGCTGGCGCTCCCAGGCGCAGGACTCCCGGCCATGAACGCTGTCGAAGGTCTCCTGGCGATCCGTGATCGTGCTGCAGATCAGGGGGGCGTCGCCGGCGCGCTCGATGCGCACCTGCTCCCGGGTCTGAACGATTTCGAAGGCGCCCTGACCGGTCACCATGTCGGCCAGCCGAGCCTTGGCCATGACGCTGCGGGCCTGCCGCCTGGCATTGCCGAGCACCCAGGGCCCGCCGTCGCCCCGCTGGTGCCGCAGCAGCGCTTCCCGCTGCAGTTCATTGACGGTGCGGTACAGCTCGTCGTCCCAGCGATCACTGCGGGCATAGTCCTGCTCCCAGTGGCCGGTAAAGTTCGGACGCAGGATCGTGTTCTGCACCCGCTGGTCCTGTGCGGCCGGCGCGGCGGTTTCGCTGGCCGACGCCAGTGGAGCCAGGGCCAGGACCCAGAGCAGCCCGGCGCTCCCGATCAGGACGGCGGGTCGCTGCAGGAGTGGCCACGCCTGGCTTTGCCGATGAGGTGGTGTCCGCTTCATGGGTGGTCACGGGTCCGAGGTGCGTCAGGTCGCAGCGAGCGAAACAGGCGGATGGCAGCCGTCATTCCTGGACTGACCCAGTGCAGAAGGAGTGCCGTGGTAATGGGACCATACCGTCAGTGCGGAGTTCATACACCCGCTGATCACACATCGGAGCTGCGGCGCAGGGCTTTTGCGCCTACCATTCGCGCCTCGTTGGAATCCATCATGCCTGCTTGCGAGGACCTCCGGTGAACATGGCTCTCCGTCAGCGATCTGTCTTTTGAGTACCCAGGTCGCACCGAACCGCCCGCTGGCCTGGTATCTGGCCAGTTCCGCCTTCTTCCTGATTCCCGGCGGCATCCAGATGGTGATGTTCCCCTGGCTGGTGGCGGTCTACCTGCAGGAGACGCCAGCGCGGGTGGGCATGGCCCAGATGGCCACCCAGTTGCCCATCGTGCTGCTCATCCTCTGGGGCGGGCTGATCGGCGATCGCGTCGACCAGCGCCGGCTGCTGATCGTGCTGCAGTGCGGGCTGGTGATTCCCCCGCTGGTGATGGCGGCGCTGGTGAGTGCGGATCTGGTGGTCTATCAGGTCATGATCATTTGGGCGCTGATTGGCGGAACCTTCGTCGCCTTCACCCAGCCGGCCCGGGACGCCTTGCTGACCCGCGTGGCGGGCAGCGACATCCAGCGCGTCGTCACCAAGGCCGTCGGCGTTCAGTTCGGCGTGCAGATCATCGGCTTTGCCATCGGTTCCACGGCGGTGTTCTTCGGTGCGGCACCGGTACTCGTCGTTCAAGGCGCCCTGATGGGCGTCGCCGTCCTGGCCACCATGCGCATCCCCGTGCTGCCGCCGGCGCCGGCGCGGGTACGCGCCTCCGCATTGCGTGAAATCGCCGAAGGACTGGCCCTGGTCTGGCGCTCGGAGATCATTCTGCCCGCGGTACTCATGACCTTTGCCGTCGGCGTGTTCTTCGCCGGGACCTACCTCGTGGTGCTGCCGCTCATGGTTCGCGACATCTATCAGGGCAGTGCTGGCGGCATTGCCCTGGTGTTTGCCGCGAACATGCTCGGTACCTGCACCACCATCTTCTTCCTCATGCGCCGCGGCGGCTTCGAGCGTCCGGGGCGGGCGCTCATTCTGGGCAGTCTGGTCAGTGTCTTCGTCCTTGCTCTGCTGGCGCTGGAGTTGCCGGAGTGGGGGTTCTACGCGGTGGTCTACCTCTGGGGCATGTGCGGTGGCGTGAACATGACCATGTCCCGGTCTATCGTCCAGGAGGCGTCCCCGGACACCCATCGCGCCCGGGTGCTGTCGGTGTACTCCCTGGGCATGATGGGTGGCATTCCCATCGGCTCGGTGCTGCTCGGCTTTTGTGTGGGCCTCATCGGCGCGCGGCTGGCAGTGCTGGTCCCGGTGGCGGGCATGTTCTGCGCGGCGCTGCTGCTGCTGCTCGGGAGCCGCCTCTGGCACGTCCGCCGCGGCAGCCTGGCTCCAGTCGAAGCCTGAGAAGCCTGAAGAGTGCGGCGGCAGCGGGCAGGCTTGCCGCGGCGTGAGCCTGGGCGGTCACTTCGGGCCGACGAGTGAGCATGGCCCGCTACAGGGCTTCGCTCAGCTGTTGTATGAATCCAGCGATGCAGAGAAATGCGCCACGGTTCGTTTGAGCCCCTCTTCCAGCGGGACCTTCGGAGCCCAGCCAAGCTCGCGCTGCGCCAGCCCGATGTCGGGGCAGCGCTGCATCGGGTCGTCCTCTGGCAGGGGATGAAACGACAGCTTCGACGTCGACGCGGTCAGCGTGATCACCTGTTCTGCCAACTCGCGAATGGTGAACTCCACCGGATTGCCCAGGTTCACCGGGCCAGTGAAGCCCTCCGGGCTGTCCATCAGGGCCAGCATGCCGTCGATGAGGTCATCCACGTAGCAGAATGAACGCGTCTGGCTGCCGTCGCCGTAGAGGGTGATGTCCTCGCCGCGCAAGGCCTGGATGATGAAGTTCGACACTACCCGGCCGTCGTTGGGGTGCATGCGTGGCCCGTAGGTGTTGAAGATCCGCGCCACCTTGATGTCCAGACCCATTTGGCGGTGGTAGTCGAAGAACAGCGTTTCAGCGCAGCGCTTGCCCTCGTCATAGCAGGACCGGGGACCGATCGGGTTGACGTGACCCCAGTAGTCCTCGCGCTGGGGGTGCACGGTGGGGTCCCCGTACACCTCCGAGGTGGACGCCTGAAAGATGCGACAGCCCAGTCGTTTCGCCAGGCCCAGCATGTTGATCGCCCCGTGCACCGATGTCTTGGTGGTCTGCACCGGATCATGCTGGTAGTGGATCGGCGCCGCAGGACAAGCCAGGTTGAAGATCTCGTCCGTCTCTACATACAGCGGGAAGGTGACATCGTGGCGCAGGAATTCGAACTGCGGGTGGCTGTGCAGATGTTCGATGTTGCGCTTGGTGCCCGTGAAGAGGTTGTCGACGCAGAGGACCTCGTGCCCGAGCGCGAGCAGCCGGTCGATGAGATGTGAGCCGAGAAAGCCTGCGCCACCGGTGACGAGGATGCGCTTGCGGGAGTCGTAAAGACGGCGGCCGGACACCATGAAACCTCAGTCAGTTCGTAGGACATCGCCACGGATCATGATGCGGTGAAACGCTTGCGGATCAAAGCGTCAAAGCGGCGTCCACGCTACGGCAGGTCGTACATTCCGATCGATTCGATTCGACTGGGCAGTCAACTGTTGCACGTCCGTCGCGGCAGCCTTGCACCTGCTTCGCGGCTAAGGCAGCAGCCAGGCCAGCAGCAGCGGCAGCGTGATGAAGGACAGCAGCGTCGAGATCACCACGATGCTGGCCACCTCCCGCGCGGCCCGGCCATGCTGCAGAGCCAGCATGTAGTTCAAGACCGCCGCCGGCATCGCCGCCTGCAGGATCACCACACTTTTCGCGACCCCCTCCAGCGAGAACAGCGACGCCACCAGCAAGCCCGCCAGAGCGCCGCCGAGGAGTCTCAGGATCGACAGATACAGGGCATGGCCCATGCCGTGGACGCGGATGCTGGCCAGCGACACGCCCAGGGTGATCAGCATCAGGGGAATGGTCATGCCGCCGAGCAGGGAAAAGGTGTTGGCCGTCCACCGCGGTAGCGATATGCCGGTGAGGTGCAGCGTGATGGCCAGCAGCGCCGCCCAGACCACCGGCGTGCGCAGCACCTGACTGATCTGACTCCAGCCGGCGCTGATCACGACCCCGACCGTGAAATGCATCAGGGTCATGGCCACATAGAAGGCCAGGGCCAGCGCCAGGCCGGTGTCCCCGAACGCGAACAGGGCGACGGGCAAACCCATGTTGCCGCAGTTCGGGAACAGCATCGGCGGCAGAAACGACGCCCGATCGAGACCGATGCCGCGCAGCAGGAGGCTGAAGGCCAGCGCCGTAATCGCGACCACCGTGATCGCAGCAGCCCCGGTCTGCAGCAGCAGCGCCGATGGAATCTCCACCTGATCCAGGGTGGCCAGGATCAGGCAGGGCGTGCCGATCCACATCACCATGCGCCGGACGAAATCGCCTGGAAACTCCAGGGGGCTGCGTGCCCAGCCGTAGCCCACCGCGGCGCAGATCGCGATGGGTGAAACAACGGCGAAGAGTTCGGCCAGCAGCGGCAGGTTCATGCCGCCGGCCTCCGTCTCCAGCCCGCAGAAAGGGAGAACTCTGCCATCGGGTCAGCGCTTGCGCAGCTCGGGCGCGGCACCAGTGCTGCCCTTGGTGATGCCTGAGTAGCGCGAATTGCGCCCGGAAGTCTTCGGAAACTTGCGCGACAGTTCCGGTCCCGCGGCCGTGAGCCCCCCGTCGATGATGATCTTTTCGCCGGTGACGAAGCGGGCGTCGTCACTGGCGAGAAACAGCGCCACTCCGGCGATGTGATCGCCGTTGCCGCACTCCGGCCAGGGCTGAGCCGTGGTGAAGCGTTCCTGCAGGGCCTCCACCGGGCCGCCGGCCGAGGCCAGCGGCGTGGCGATGAACCCGGGGCAGATGGCATTGACGCGAATGTGATCCGGGGCAAGTTCCACCGCGGCACCCATGGTCATGTTGATCACGGCCGCCTTGGCTGCCGAGTAGGCCAGCGGACCCGCGTCGCCGGACAGCCCGGCGATGGACGCGGTATTGATGATCGCTCCACCTCGTCCCTGACTGCGCATCACGCGGGCGGCGTGCTTGATGCCGAGGAACACGCCCCGGGCCAGCACGCCGAAGGTGTAGTCCCAGTCCTCGACGGTGGTCTCCGTCAGCGGTCCGATGGCGCCGCCGACGCCGGCGTTGTTGAAGACCACGTCGAGCCCACCGAAGGATTCGAGCGCGCAGTGCACCATGGCTTCGATGTCGGCTTCTTCGGCGACGTCGGTGCGCACGAAGCGGACCCGTTCGCCGTGCCCCCGCGCGCTTGCTTCGGCGACGGTGTCCGCGCCGGTGGCCCCGTTGAAATCGGCGATGACGACTTTCGCGCCCTCGTCCAGAAAACGCAGCACGGTGGCCCTGCCCATGCCGCTGGCGCCGCCGGTAATGACCGCCACCCGATCCTTCAGTCGCATGCCGTCCGCTCCCCTGTTGCGATGAGCCTGCCAGCATAGGCAGTCCTGGGGGCGCTGACGAGGGTGGCAGAGGCAGCAGGCTGTCGAGGCCTCGCTGTGCCGGATGCGGCCGTGGTTTGCCCCGGCCGGCCGTTCGATTACAGTCGTCAGACTTCGAGCGGCCCGTATCGCGGTTCGTTCCAAGCGTCCGTGCACGCCAGCAGTCAGAGGGGAAGGCATGTCAATCCGGATCGATCCCGCCACCGGCCTGAAGGTCTTCGATACCCGGGCCGCGAAGGCCACCGAGCGCATTGCCGGCAAGGGCTACTCCATCATTGAAGATGCCGCCCTGAAGACCCTCCCGGAACTGCCGGCCGGCGCCGCCTTCGATGCCGAGGAACAGGCCCGCTACCGGGCCTACAAAGAAGCGCGGCGGGGCGCGGCGGACTACATGGCCATGGAGGGTGAGTTCGCCAAGTACCTCGACGATGTCTATTCGGCGGCGCCGGTCCCGCGCGAGGCCCTCACCGATGACTGCGAGATTCTGGTGGTGGGCGCCGGTTTCGCGGGTTTGCTGCTGTGGTATCGGTTGCGTGCCGCGGGCTTCGTCGACGTGCGCTTCTGCGAGAAGGGCGGTGATGTCGGCGGCACCTGGTACTGGAACCGCTACCCGGGCATCGCCTGCGACGTCGAGGCCTACAGCTATCTGCCGCTGCTGGAAGAGATGGGCTACGTGCCGTCCATGAAGTTCGCTTCGGGCTTCGAGATCCTCGAGTACTGTCAGGCCATGGCCGAGAAATTCGGTTTCTACGACCACTGCCTGTTCCATACCACCGTCGAGGAGACCCACTGGGAGGCCTCCACCGAGCGCTGGATCGTCAAGACTGATCGCGGGGACCGCATGCGCGCCCGCTTCGTGATCCTGGCCAACGGCATTCTCACCACGCCGAAACTCGCCCGCATCGAGGGCATGGAAACCTTCAAGGGTGACGCCTTCCACACCTCGCGCTGGAACTACGACATCGATCTGGCCGGAAAGCGGGTCGGCATCATCGGCACGGGCGCGACAGCGGTGCAGGTGATTCCCGAGCTGGCCAAGACCGTCGGCGAGCTTTACGTCTTTCAACGCACGCCATCGTCGGTGGACGTCCGCGACCAGCGCGAGACCACGGACGAGGAGCGTGCGACCTGGGCCGAGGAAGCAGGCTGGGCGCGAACCCGGCGGGCGCGGTTCGCCAAGATCTCGGCCGGGCGGACGGCGATGCAGGCCAACGACGACTATCTGGCGGGCAAGGTGGCGGACTTCAAGCCGCGCAAGCAGCACGAGCGCAAGCTCAGCATGGAGGAGCTGCTCGACAAGACCCTCGATACCAACTTCCGCATCATGGAGCAGATCCGCGCCCGCGTGGACGCCATCGTCAAGGATCCGAAGACGGCGGCGGCGCTCAAGCCCTACTACCCCTACGGCTGCAAGCGGCCGACCTTCCACGACGAGTACCTGCCCACGTTCAACCTGCCCCACGTGCATCTCGTAGATACCGCGCCTCAGGGCGTCCGGCAGATCAACGCCCGGGGTGTGGTGCACGACGGCGTCGAGTACCCCCTCGACGTCCTCATCTACGCCACCGGCTTCCAGTGGATGGCCACCTCCACCTTCAACATGATCACCGGCCGCGACGGCCGGACGCTGAAGCAGAAGTGGGAAGAGCAGGGCACCCGGACCTTCCTCGGCATTCACAGTGAGGGCTTCCCGAACCTGCTCATCGTTTCCGGCCCCCAGGGCGGCGGCGGCAGCTTCAATTTCACCGATGCCATCGAGTCCCACAGCGACTACATCGTCTGGATGCTCGAAACCATGCGCGACCGCGGTGCCGGCACCGTCGATGTCAAGCCCGAGCCGGAAGCCGCCTATGCCGAACATTGCCGCAAGGCCGACATGGCCAGCGCGCCTCTGCGGGATTGTCTTTCCTACTACAACGGCCACGGCGATGCCGAACCGGGCAGCCTCGCCTACTACGGCGGTAACCGCTGGCATAAGTTCCGTGTCGAAGCCCAGACGACGCTCGAACCCTACGTCTTCGACGGGGAGGCGGGCTGAACAGGGTTGCCACCATTGCTGCTCGGGCGACGTGCATGGGGCGGATGCTTCGAAGCAGCAGGTTACTGATATGGGGCCGGCCTGACGGTCTGCAGCCAGGTTCGAGTTGATCGCCGCCAGCCCGATCAGACGTGGGCAAGCCGGCGCCGATCGCGACGAAAGTTCGTGAGGTCGGAAAATCGAATGGTGTCAGAGATCGAAACGTTCAGGGACTCGGACGATGAGAATAGCGATACTGATTTTGCTGCATCAACTCAAGGACCAGCAGCTCAATCTGATTTCCCATCTTGCGCAAGACTTTCAGGTATATGTTCATTTGGACAGGAAATCACGCTTTGATGTCGCGTGTCTCGATGGTTTTGGCAATGTCAGAGCATTCAAGAAGCACAAGGTCTATTGGGGAGGGTACAGCCAGATCGTGGTGACCCTGGACCTGCTTTCGTTGGCGTTCGAGGATGTGCACGATCGATACATCATCATCTCCGGCGATGACCTTCCGATTAAATCCAATGACGCAATAGTAGAGCTTTTCGACGGCAACACATTCGAGTATCTCCAGCACGAAGAGCTTCCCAGAGATTCCTGGCGCAGCGCCAATGGCGGCTTTGACCGAGTCGACTACTTTTACCCTTCGGTTCGAAAATATGGCGGGCTGCCCCGTGTGCAGCGTCTGGTCAATATCGCTCTCTCCAGGTTCTTCAGGGTGCTCAGGCCGCTGTATCCGAAGCGCAGGCTGAAAGTTCGTTACTATGGTGGTGCGAATTGGATGAACCTGACTCATGACTGTGTTTCGGAGCTGGTACGTTTTACTGCGGAGAATCCTGATTTCGTCAGAAGTTTCAGGTACACGCGCTGCGCGGATGAGATATTTTTCCAGACGATCATCTGCAATCTGCTTGATGGCTGTCGATTGATGGATGACCCGTTGAGGTACGTGGATTGGGAGAGCGGACCTGAAAGGCCGCGCGTTCTGAGAATGAGTGACTACGAGAAGCTGATCAACTCGGATGCCATTTTCGCCCGCAAGTTCAGTGCCGAGGTCGACAACGAGATCATCGTCAGAATTCTGTCCCGTTTACGCAGTGAAGGTACGGAAAGCGGGGTTGCCGTTCCTTGAATGGGGTGCAGTCCACACCACCTTGTCGGATTGATCGGGCAATCTCCGCCGAAGTCCCTATACCGCGCAATGCGGGGGTGGCGCTGTAGCGCTTTGCGCAGTACGCCAGCCCACAGACGAAGCCCGGGTGTTCCTGTCATGTTGGCGTTTGTTGGCCGCATATCGGTCGGTTGTGGCGAACCCTCGGATCCCATCAGTGGACACTTCAGTGGGCCAGGAACAGGCGCAGCGCGCATCGATTCCAGGCCTGAATCCACGGCGCATCCCGTAGCGTTCGAGACCACCATGACCGTGGACTTGCGGTAACACCGCGCGGCCGATGGTTTTCGGACAAGGCGATGACATGAGGATCTACACTTGGCAAGGGCTCGAAGGAAACGTGGGCGACGCACTCAACGCCTGGATGTGGCCCAAGGTCTTTGGCTGCGACCACTTCAGCGCATCGTCCATCAATCATTTCATTGGTATCGGATCGATTCTCGATGGTCGTCATGCCGGGCCAGGAATGAAACTGGTATTCGGTGCCGGCGCGCGGGGACCTGATTCACTGCCGGATGTCTCAGGTGACGACTGGCGAATCGCCTTCGTCCGCGGCCCGAACACCGCGGCGGCGCTGGGGATGCACAACGCGAGCTGGATCTCCGACCCGGCGATCATCGTGCCGTTGCTTGACGGTGGGTATCGGGAATTCGAACCCTCGGCGCTGCCGGCCGGCAATCGGTTGCGGGTGGGCTTCGTTCCGTATTTTGCGACGCAGCGGCCGTTTGCCGAGGCCATGGCCAATGCGGCAGGACTCATTTTCATTCCCCCCACCCTCGACCCGGAGCGATTCCTGTCACGGCTGCTGGCCTGTGACGTCGTCATCGTCGAGGCGATGCACGGCGCCATTCTTGCGGATGCCTTCGGCATTCCCTGGCTGGCCTGCCGCATCTCCAGCGCGCGCCGGGAGGGTGCTACCCACGACTTCAAGTGGACGGATTGGGGGCAATCGCTGGACCTCAACATCGACTTCGTCGATCTGCCCTACCTCGGGCATCGATCGGGATTGCGCTTTTCCTTGGACGTCCTCATTGCGGGCTACGTTCAGAAGTGCGCCGGCATTCTCCGGCGCATGGTGCGCGATGGCGGCTGGCAGCTCAGTGATCGAGCGATCCTGGAACACCGGCAGCGCACCATTCTCCTGGCCGTCGAAGACACGCGCGAGCTTCTCACCCAAACCCCTTCCGGGGTCAGACTAGCCCAAGCCAACGCAAGTGTATGATTTTATTAAAAACCGACTCCCCTTCTGGGCGCTTTTCTGTCCTTAGAGCCGCCATTTTTGGCCGGAAAACCGCCGTCTAAGCTCTCAGGAACACGACCATCAGCGCTTCTCGGCGTCCCCGAGACCCCGTAGTCAGGCCAAGGGATGCTGTCTGATCGCGCCGGGCTGGGTCGATCCACGGATCGGCTTAAACCGCTAGTTTTGGGCTCGAAAATGACCCTCTAAGGGCCCGGAGAGCGCCTGTTCGGTGAAAAAAACGCAAGGGAAATTAGCGTGTTAGCGTGCGCTACGCTGGTCTGACATCGAGGTCGCTTTCTACGCTGGTCTGACATCGAGCTCGCTTCATCCGGCGTTGATGTGGTCTCGGGCGATGGACATGGATTTGAGTATCGCGTGGACCTGATCGCCGGCCGCGAGGTTCAGCGCGGCGACGGCGCGGCGGGTCACTCTGGCGAGGATCTCATCCTCGCCGAGGGCGAGCCGGATCAGCACCGCAGGACCGTCGCCCGGCTGCAGGTCGACGATGCGCGCAGGCAGGATGTTCTGCGCCGACAGCCCCTCCGGCCTGCTGCGGGCCAGCATCACCTCGTGGGCCATGATCCGCACACGCACGCGCGCACCCGGCGCGGCCTCCACCTTCGGCAACCACAACGGCCCGGCGCCGGTGATCAGCCGGGTCATGCCGTCCGCATCGTGGCGGTCAACGGTGGCGACGAGCATGGCTGCGGCTTCCCGGATACCCATGGCGTGTAGCGCCTCAGGGTTGGACATGACCGCGCCGGTGGATCCCTCGGCCACCATCCGGCCGCCATCGATCACCACCATCCGGTCTGCCAGCAGCTGGGCTTCGTTCATGTCATGGGTCACCAGCACCACCGGCATGGCCAGATGGGCGCGCAGGGCGATGACTTCGGCATGGAGTTTCTCGCGGGTGCTGCGGTCTACGGCGGAGAACGGCTCGTCCAGCAGCAGGGCTTCCGGACGCCGCGCCAGGGAGCGGGCCACCGCCACGCGCTGCTGCTCGCCACCCGACAGCTGGGATGGTTTGCGCGGGCCCAGGCCGGACAGATTGACCAGTTCCAGGAGACGCTCGGATTCCAGCTGCTTTGCGGACCCTGACAGGTGATCGATGGCGCTGGCCACGTTCTGTGCCGCGGTCATGTGCGGAAACAGCGCGTAGTGCTGAAACACCACGCCGACACGGCGCTGGTGGGTGGGCAGATCCACGCCGGCAGCCGTATCCAGCCAGGTTCGTCCGTTGACCTGAACCCGGGCCGCCTCGGGCCGCCACAACCCGGCAATGGTGCGCAGCAGCGTGGTCTTGCCGGACCCGGAGTGTCCCACCAGCGCCAGCAGTTCCCCCGCTTCCACCCGGAAAGCCAGATCCAGCGGGATCGGTGTGGTGGCCTTCGCCATGATCTCCAGCGCCATCAGGACAGCCTCCGGCCGACCCGGGAGGACAGCCAGAACGTCACGGCGATCGTGAACAGCGAGATGGCCACGAGGACTGCGGACATGGTGGCCGCGCCCTGATCGTCGAAGGTCTGCACCCGGTCATAGATGGCAATGGCGATGGTCTTGGTCTCGCCGGGGATGGAGCCGCCCACCATGAGGACGATGCCGAATTCGCCCAAGGTGTGCGCGAAAGTCAGCACCATGGCCGTGAGCAGTCCCGGCCAGGCCAGCGGCAGCTCCACCCGCCACAGACTGCGCATGGGCGACATGCCGCAGCAGGAGGCCGCCTCGCGGACATCGACGGGCACCGCCTCGAAGCCGCGCTGGGCAGGCAGGATGGCGAAGGGTAGATTGAAGATCACCGAGGCCAGCACCAGCCCCTGGAAACTGAAGACCAGCTGCTGGCCGAACATGGATGTCCAGAATTGTCCCAGCGGCGAGTTGGCCCCGAAGGCCAGCAGCAGGTAAAAGCCGAAGACCGTGGGGGGCAGAACCAGCGGCAGCATCACCAGCGCTTCGATGAACCCCTTGCCGCCGAAGCTGCGGTAGGCCAGGAAGCGGCCGGCGAACACGGCGACGGGCAGCAGGAACACCACGGTCCACGCCGCCAGACGCATGGATAGCCACAGGGCTGTCCAATCCACGGCCTAGTCCCCGTCCGGCAGGCCGAAGCCGTAGCGCGTCATGATCGCCCTGGCTGCAGGTTGCTGCATGTAATCGTAGAACGCCTTGGCGCTGGCGCCGGCACCGTTGAGCAGGGCCATGCGCTGGTGCAGGGGTTCGTGCCAGGCCTCGGGGATGAGCGCATAGCTGCCGCGCTCGGCAAGCCTTGGTGCCAGCGCCAGGGAATAGGCAATGATGCCGCCTTCGGCATTGCCGGACAGGGCGAACTGCGCGGCCTGACTGACATTCTCACCGAGGACCAGCGCCGGCTGCAGCGCATCCCAGATGCCCTTGGACTCCAGCGCCTCCCGCGCGCGCATGCCGTAGGGAGCGTGGTCTGGATTGGCGATGGCAAAACGCCTGATTCGGCCTTGCTGGAGCATCCTGGCGAGATCGTCGAGTTGGCTGTCCGCCTTCAGCGGCGACCGGTTCGGCACCACGATGACGATGCGCCCCACGGCGTAGCGATCTCCGGCATCGAGCGTTAAGCCGTCGGCGTGCAGGTCGGCAATGAACTGCTCATCCGCCGCCAGGAAGATCTGATAGGGCGCGCCTTCGCGGATCTGGCGGGCAAAGTTACCGGTGGAGCCAAAGGCCAAGCGCACCTCCATGCCCGTCTCCACCTTGAAGGTCTCCGCAATCTCGGTCAGGGCAAACTGCAGATCGGATGCAGCGGCGATGACCGGCGAGCCGCTGCGGGCCAGGGCGACCAGCGGCGCAACAGCCCATGCAGCCAGAGCGACAGACAGCGCAGCAAGCAGCAGGGCGCGGCGGCTGACGGTGAGCTTCATCGGGGAGTCCTGGGCCAGTTTCAGGGAACATACCACGCGGGGCGGACGGCGAGTTCAAGTGCCATTCATGGGCTGCATTCAGCTTGGTCCTGCGGGAGGCCTGTCGAGGCTTCAGGACTTCGAGGGTCCTCTGCGGTGTGGCGATTTGGCGGCAGCGATGATCCGAAGGTTCGTTTCTCGCAACCCTGGCGGGCCCCATCGAAGCTTCCGGTCAGCTTTGGTCGTCGGGCGCCGGCCATTGCCGGCGATTGATCACATAAGCGTCGATCTGCCCCCGGAACGGCATGACCAGCACGCCCGGCAGCCAGCTGATCTGCCGAGGATCGGTGAAGCCATGGATGCCGATGGTCATGCCCACATGGCCGGCCCGGGGCTGGGCGCGATAGGTGCCGAAGAGGCGGTCCCACCAGGGCAGGTTGAAGCCGAAGTTGAGGAACCACGGGGTCAGACTAGCTCAAGTTGATGCAAGATATTGATTTTATTGAGAACGAACCCTTGAAACCTGCAGCCGGACGGCCTTAGAGCCGCGGTTTCCGGGTGGAAAACGAGCGTTTAAGCTTTTGGGCGTTGGAACCTGCCAGCCGAAATCCTTAGACCGCCCATTTGGCCCCCTAAAACGCCGTTCTAAGCCTCAGATTCAAGGCCCGAAGAGGTTCCGATCGAAGGCAGATCAAGCACTTACCGTGGCTAACCGAAGTCAGACCCCGTTGCTCCAGGAGGTGCGGGGACAGACCAGCGAAAGCTCTAAACGCGCAGTGCCGAAATTGACTCCCGCCGCTGTGTAATTTACCGCCCTCAGTACGGGAGCGCATGGTGGCGGGGCAGCGATATCCGCATCATGGCGGACGATCCCTCCGCTTTACCCAGCAAGACCAACAGAAGCGATTCCGTATCGCTCTTGGAGATGTAATGCGTGACGCTGACAGAACTGGACAACGTCCGATGCAGTCCAAGCCCCGTCCACAACCCGAAGAGAACCATCTTCTTGCGGCCCTTGCACCAGCAGTGCAGGGAAGGTTGTTCCCGCATCTCGAGTTGGTGCCCCTGTCGTTGCGGTCGGTTCTCTACGAAGGCAAATCCAACGTGCAGCACGTCTATTTCCCGACGGATTCCATCATCTCGATCCAGTACGAATTGGAAGACGGTCGTGCCACAGCGCTTTCAGTGGCCGGCAACGAAGGGTTCCTAGGGATCGAGCTGGTCCTCTCGTCTCAGACGGCCCAAAGCCGGTCCATCGTCCAGAGTGCCGGCTACGCATTGCGCCTCGAAAGGGCGCGCTTGAAGACGGAGTTCGACCGCCACGAACAGTTTAACGAGCTGGTACTGCGCTATGCGCAGGCGACTATGTGTCAGATATCCCAGAGCGGCATATGCAATCGCCATCACTCAATCTATCAGCAACTTTGCCGCTGGCTGCTTCTGTCCATGGACCGCCTTTCCCACAATCGCCTGAGCATGACGCAGGAGTTCATTGGCAGCATGCTCGGGGTGCGCCGCGAGGGGGTAACAGAGTCGGCTCTCAGGCTGGCCAAGGCGGGCGTGATCTCTTACAAGCGGGGCATGATTGAGGTGCGGGATCGGGCAACGCTAGAGCGGGAAGCGTGTGAGTGTTATGAGGTGGTTCGGTCCGAAACAGAGTTGATTCTCGAATATCTTCCGCAACGTCGAGTGGATCTCCCAGCCCCGCCGGTCGTTAAACTTCCCACGGAATTGGCTCCTAACGTGGAAATCAAACATGCTTAAAAGTATCCATGGGGTCAGACTAGACGAAGTTATCGCAAGGCCCTGATTATTATCATAATAAATACCGATCGCGTTCCGCTTGGCGTCCTTAGAGCTGCCTTTTTCGGCCGGAAAGTGAGCTTCTAAGCTGCTGGGCGTTGGTACACGTCGGCCGGAATCCTTAGAACTCCCTTTTGGCCCTCGAAAACGCCGTTCTAAGCCCCAAATGCAAGACCCGAAAAGGCTGCAATCGACCTTAAATCAGTGGCTTAGGGTGGATTTTGCGTAGTCTGACCTCGAAAAAGGGCCTGGAGATTATCCAGGCCCTTTTGCTTGGTGGAGGCGGCGGGAATCGAACCCGCGTCCGCCAGCATTCAGCCTTCGGCTCTACACGCTTAGTCTCGTTATTTCGTTTAACCCGATCAGCGCCAACGGACAGGCTCTGAGAGGGCGATCCCGATTGGTTTTAGCGGCTTGGCTCCGGGCGAAGCCTCCCCGCGATCCTGTGTTTAGCGACCTCGGGGATCCGCCCACAGGCAGGCGTCACCTCGAGGCTCACAGC
>JAFIFJ010000102.1 GCA_020832085.1 Gammaproteobacteria bacterium
GGTAGACAGACGTGGCACCGGCCATCTGCGCCAGATTCTGCCCCACCTTGCCCATCAGCCGCGCCACGTAGGCGGCATCCCGATGGGAGGCCAGGGCCTCCAGGGGCGTGGGTGTGATGCCGGCATCAGCCCAACGGTTCAGCTCGGCGAGGCGGTGACGCATGATCAACTCAGCCGCGTGGATGTCCGTGAGCGCCTCGCTGATCTTGATCTGATTCGCCACCCGTTCCACCTGCTGCTCGCCGGTGAACAGGGCCTTCTTGCCGGTGAGCGTCTTGCGCACGGCCTCGGCCATGCCCTGCCCCATGCCGATCAGCGCACAGGGAATGCCCCAGATCGCCGACCAGCCGAAGGGCAGCCGGGTCAGCGGAACGTCATGAACCTTGGACCCCGGGGTATTGCCGGTGGCGATGTCGGTGATCTTCAGGCGCCGATGCTCGGGAACGAAGACGTCTTCGAGAATGAGGTCCTTGCTGCCGGTACCGCAGAGCCCGGAGACGAACCAGTCGTCCTCGATGGTGAGGTCGCTGCGCGGGACCATCATCCAGTCCAGGCAGGTGGGGCTGGGCTTCATGATGATGAACCAGCTGGCGAAGTCGCAGCCACTGGAAAACTTCCAGCGCCCGCTGAGGCGGAAGCCGCCGTCCACTTCTTCCATCTGGCTCTTCGGCGCGAAAGAGACCGTCGAGCAGACCACATCGTCACCCTCGGCCCAGTACTCTTCCTGAGCCTGCAGCGGGAACAGACTGGCCTGCCAGTTGTGGATCATGAACAGGTTCGCCACCCAGCCGCTCGACCCGCAGGCCGTGGACAGGGTGCGGATGCACTCGGCCGCCGTGTCGATGCCGAGTTCGAAGCCGCCGAAGCGCTTGGGCTGCATGATCTTGTGGAATCCTGCCGCCCGGAACTCGGCCACGGTCTCGTCGGACAAGCGCCGGTTCTTTTCCGCTTCCGCGGAACGTTCTCGCAGGGCCGGAAGCAGGGCTTCGGCGCGAGCGATCATCTCCTCCTTGCTGGGAATCTGTGCCGCCTGCTCTGCGGTCTTGGTCTGGGTGCTCATGGCCCGCCTTCCTAATGTCGTGAGTGTGGAAAGGATCGGCAACGTTGCGATGCCATCGCAAGCGTCACCATGACTTGCATCAAGCGTTGTCCTGCGCTGCCGAGACCACCCGGAACGACCACCAGGCACCATCCTCCGGCCGCGGGTTGTCCGTGGCTGCGCCTTCACTTCCCCGCAGCCGATGCAGCTTGGCGGCCCGGGTGCGCCACGCGAGATCCAGTTCCGCCGGGTCCGTCACCCGGGCCAGCCGCACCGGAAAAACCTGATCATCGAGACGCAGACGGGCACGGGGATCATTCAATGCGGCCGTGGACCAGCGCTTGCCTTCACAGCTCGCGCAGCTCAGATAGAGATTGCCCTCGTCCGTGGCCATGCAGTTGAGGTTGATGGCATGGGCCAGAGGGCGGGTGTTGACCTGAATCTGGCAGAGCTGCACATCGTTGGCGAAGCCCCAGTCCGTCACCGGTTCCTGCACCACTTCGCCACGCAGATAGCTGCCAGGGGTTCGTTCACAGGGACAGGCGAAAAACCAGGTCAGAAACGCTGCCGCCGCCAAGGCCAGCACGATGACCAGGATCGTCACTCCGATAGCGCCACGCCTATGCAGCCGGGGCTGATGTGCACGAATCTGCCGCAACCTGCCACCCCTCCTCGCCGGACCGTCTCTCCCAGACGATGGTAACCCAACGGTAGCATCAAACAACCACCAGCAACCGTGCTGGAAAAGCGGCCGGCCTGCAAGTTCTCATGGCGCGAACGGAGGGAGCAGCGTGCCGGGGCTCAGCCGGAACGGCTCGGGGACTTCGCCTCCTCTCCGGGATCGATGCGGCCGTCCTGGCTCAGCAGAATGGCCAGGGGCCGGGTCACTTCGAACTCAGCGAAGATGATCATCATGATCACCGTGATCGGCACGCACAGGAAGGCGCCCACCACGCCCCAGAGCGCGCTCCAGGCCGCCAGCGACAGCAGGATCACCACGGGACTGAGGTTCAGCGAGCGCCCCATGAGCTTGGGTTCCAGGAAATTGCCCACTGCCACCTGCACGGCCATCAGACCGAACAGCGCCACCAGGAAGGGTCCGAGGGTGCCGAACTGCACCAGACTCAGGGCCACCGGCAACAGTACGGCGATGAAGCTGCCCACATAGGGAATGAAGTTGAGGATGAAGATCAGCACCGCCCAGAACTCGGCGTAGTCGATGCCCACCAGGCGCATGATGGCCCAGCTCGCAAGACCCACCACCGCCGACACGAAGGCTTTAAGGGTCAGGTAGCGGCCGATGCGTTCGCTGATCTCGCCCAAGGCCGCCGCAATGCGCTGCGCCCCCGCCGGCGTGTCAGCCAGCCGCTCGAGCTTGTCCATCAGCGCCCGTCGCTCCATGAGCACGAAGGCGGTGTAGATGAAGATCACCAGGATATTGCCCAGCATGGCCGCCACCACGCCGACGGTGCTGCCGACGACCTTGCCGAGATCGATCGCAGCCACAGCACGCTGGAACACCTCCGGCAGCGTCGGCACCTCCTCAAGGGCGAGCAGGCCGGAAAAGCGGTCGATGAGGGCCTGAAGATTCTCCCGGTAGACCGGCATCTGCCGCTCCACCTGGGCAATGTTGCCAGTGACCATGAGCACCAGCCCCCAGATCACGGCAGCGATCAGCACAATGGCGCCCACGTGGGCCAGCCAGCCCGGCAGGAAACGACCCAGCACGGGTGCGTTGCGCAGCCAGTCGGTTATGGTCATGAAGATGTAGGCCACGAACACACCCAGCACCAGCGGCACCAGGATGGGACGGCCGATATGCAGGATGTAGCCGATGGCGATGGCCAGGACGGCTCCGGCGGCCAGCCGCGGCAGCGTATCGGTAGCGGCACTCACGTCACAGCACCTGCGCAGACCTCATGATTGCCACAAGTGTGGCATGGATGTCTGCGCCGGCGCAGCCGCGTCAGAAGGGCAAACCTCCAGCCTGATGCAGCTGCCACTGAACGAACAGCCCTGCGATCCGCTCTGCGAACCAGTACATGCCGAGAATGCCGGCGCCAATCAGCGCCAAGCGCTCGGCGCCGGCGCGCCAGCGCAGCAGGTCGGCTGCAGCCAGCAGCAGCAGCATGAGCGCCACGAACAGCAACTGACCGATCTCGACGCCGAGGTTGAAGGCGAACAGACCCGTGATGCGCTCACCACCACCGACGCCGAGGCCTGCGAGTTCACTGGCGAAACCGAGGCCGTGCAGGAGGCCGAAGCCCGTCACCAGCAGCAGCTGCTGTCCGCTGGCTGCCTGTCCGACGGAACGGCGGGTCTTTATGGCCTCCCGGGCCATGAAGGCCACGGAGAGGGCAATCACCGCCTCCACCGGCGGCATGGGCAAATCCAGATGGCCGAGATAGGCCAGGGCCAGGGACACCGAGTGGCCCAGGGTGAAGGCCGTCACCAGCCACAGCAGCGCCCGCCCGCCCGCCAGCATGCACAGGCAGAGCACGAACGCCAGATGGTCCCAGCCTTCGAGGATGTGGAAGACGCCCATGGCGGTGTAGCCACGACCCACCTCGGCCAGCGGGCGCTGCACAGACTCGGCCTGACCAATGGGCAGGCGCATGCCATCCATGCGTCCGGGCAGGAAGGTGGTCACCGGCGGCCCTGGACCGGCGGCGTGGGTGAACAGGCCGCCGTCCACGCCCCAGGGCGTCCGCAGCGACATGTCACCGGCAAGTCCGCCCTCGCAGCCGAAGTCGACGTCCACCCGCAGCCGGCCCCCATGCTCATACTCACGGCGATCGAGTTCGACGCACGCAGGCGGCCAATCGAGTTCGGCCTCGAAGGCCCGGGCCGGGGGATTCTGAATCAGGGCCACAAGCTGATACGCATCGGGTTCTGCGCCTTGCCGCAGTTCGAAGCGAGCCAGATTGAGTTCGTGAGCGGCGGCTGGCAGCCACAGCGCTGCCAGCAGACAGCCGATCAGCCAGCGTCGTCCCACCATGCTCATGGCTCCCGAAACACGTAACGCGTGGGCAGGGTCGCGATCTCTTGGTCGATGGCTGCCATGCGCTGCTCCCAGGCCCAGTCCCGCTGTACCTGATCACGCACCTCGTGAAAGGGCATGGGCCGGCGCGGCCGCAGCTCGTCGAGCTTCAGGTAGTGGTGACCCAGGGTCGAGCGGAACGGTCCCTCCCAGCTGCCAGGTTCCAGTTCGATCAGGGCCAGGGCGTTGTCGGCACCCAGCGTATTGCCCAGCATCTGCAGGGGATAATCACGGACCAACTCTGCCAGCCAGAAGTGAGCGTCGGAGGCTACCGCTTCCCCCGCGCGCAGGGAATCGAGCACCGCGGAGGGCTGTGGCGGCGCCGTCGCAAAGAAGCGGTGACTGAAGCTGACCCGCCGGTCACCCCGATAGCGATCGATGTGGTCAGCGTAGAAATTGACCAGGTCGATCTCGTCGGCCGGCTCCAGCACGCCGGCGAGGACGAAACCCATGCGGTCCACCAGCACGTTGCGCACCACTCCGTCCTGCCAGTGCAGCCCGCGCCGCAAGGCCTCCCGGAACAGGACTTCCTCCCGCCGAAAACCTGCCATGGCACGATCGAGCTCATGAGCCTCCGGTTCCCGACCGCGCTGCAGGCGAAAGCCCTGCTCGAAGGCCACCACCGTGGGCCCGGGAATGGTGACCGTCTCCGTGTCCACGGCCAGCCGGTCGAAGAGCAGGAACACGCCGGTTCCGAGCAGCGCGAACACAACCAGCGGTTCCGCAATCCAGGCCTTGAGCCTCGCCAGCACGACCCACCTCACATGTCATGCTGAATCCGATCGGGCGCCAGATAGCCGGGCTCAGTCAGACCCCGCTTACGCATGGCAATGCCAGTGAGGCATTCCCTGACGATGCGATCGGAGAGCTCCACCGAAATGTAACCCGGATCCGCTGACGGGCTGAGCTCCACCAGCTCGAAGCCGACGACGTTATTCTCGGCACAGATCCGCCGCATCATCGGCAGAATTTCCCGCGAGGTCAGGCCGCCTGGTTCGGGCACCCGCGTCCCCGGAAAGTAGGTGGGATCGATGACGTCCACATCCAGGGAAATGAACAGATATTCCGCACCTTCCCTGGCGTCCTGCAGGGCCCGGTCCATGACGTACTGCCAACCGTGCTTTTCCACCGCATTCATCGTGTAGTAGCGCAGATCCTGCTCCCGCAGCCAGTCGAAGCGGGGCTGATCGTAGTGACCGCGCACGCCCACCTGAATGAAGTTGCGGCCCGGCACCAGATCCTCCTCCACCAGCCGATAGATCATGGTGCCGGCGGTCACGGCATGGACGCCGGTGGGCGTCGTGTCCATGTGGGCATCGAGATGGATCACCGCTACGTTGCCGGCACCATAGACGTCCGTCAGGGCCGCCGCATTCGGATACATCAACGTGTGGTCGCCACCGATGATCACGGGAATGGCGCCGGTTTCGGCGATTTCCCGCACCACTTCCCGGATGTGATCGAGGCTGCGGGTGACGCTCAGGCGATCCGTGCCGATGTCGCCGTAATCCACGACCACCAGTTCATCGAACAGCGACACGCCAGTGGCCACGCTCTCCCCGCCCCGCATGGGCGTGCCTTTGGTCATGGCACCCATGCGCATGGCCCGCGGTCCGTCGTGGGTGCCGAGGCCACCGAGCGGAGCGCCGACAATGGCCACGTCCACTCCACCGGCAATGAGATCTTCTGGAGTCATGGCCACCGGCATCTGCAGGAAAGTCAGTACACCATCGCTGGGCCGCGTCGACAGATAACGGTTGAGATTGATGGGCCCAGGATCCCGCCGGGGGTTGAACTCCTGGGGACGGCGCACCCGGTGGGAGTTGAAATTCGGGGTATCCGTGTTCAGCGGAATGGCCGCCATGTCCCGCTCCGGATCGAATTTCAGTTCTTCGATGGTGCGCATCATGGCGGCGACGTAGGCCTCGACCGCTGCCGCATCCATGCGCTCGAGGCGCGCGAAGAGACGGTCGTGCCGGGCATCGAAGCGCAGTGGTCCGTCACTGACCAGAAAGGCCCGCTGCTCGGCAGTCAATCCAGCCACACGATCGTTCAGCGATGACGGGATTGCCACATCCTCTGCATACGCCCAGCCCCCCAACGTCAGTCCGAGCTTCAGCAATGAGGCCACCAGCACCCGCTTCCCGAACTGTTCCCTGCGTCCTGATCCTGCACCCATGACCTTTCCTTTAGGCTGTATTGGACGAAGTGATTCCCAACCGGAACTTTGCATGATCCAGGCCAACTCGCGATCACAGCGAAAAGGCGCAACAGGTGGCCTTGTAGATCATGAAAGCCCTGATAAAGCACACCACTAATGCCCACGTGTCATTATTTGGCACCAAGTCAGGGCGCGAATAAAAACCCTTTGGGCTTGATTCGCAAGCTGCCCCACCATCGCTCCGTGTTTTTGGGGAATGGCTCGATGCCTGCAAGGCGAACGCCACGGAAACCAAGCCATTCAATGCCACAGGGGTATCACAATGAGTTCGACGGGATCCACTTTCACGCTCAGGAAATGCGCTGTTGCCATCGCTGCGATCGGTCTGCTGCCACTGTCAGCGACGGTCAGCGCTCAGACCGGGGGCGTCATCGAAGAGGTTCGGGTGACGGGCAGCCGCATCGCGCGCGACCCGAACCAGACCTCCGCCAGCCCGGTGCAGACCGTCGGCAGCGACGACATCCGGCTCTCAGGCAGCTCCGAAGCGGCCGACGTTCTGCGGGTACAGCCCGCCCTGCTCACCAGTCAGTCCTCGGAAGCTTCCGCAGATGCCGGTGGCCAGGGCGGCGATCCCACCCGGGTGGGCCAGGCCGTACTTGCCCTGCGCGGCATGGGCGCCAGCCGCACCCTGACCCTGGTGGACGGGCGCCGCCACGTCGCCGGCATCGAGGGATCCCAGGCCGTGGACGTGGGCACGATTCCCTCGGCGCTGATCGAGCGGGTGGAAGTGCTCACCGGTGGCGCGTCGTCCATCTACGGCGCCGATGCCGTGACCGGAGTCGTCAACTTCATCCTCAAGAGCGACTTCGAGGGCCTCGACGTGGATGCCAGGGTGAGCATGGATGACAGCGGTCAGGGACGAACCAGCAACCTGAGCATGCTGTTCGGTCAGAACTTCCAGGACGGTCGCGGCAACTTCACGGTCGGACTCGACGTGCTACAGCGCAAGCACATCACTTTCGGCGACAAGGGCCACACCCGCGACAACAACGTCGCGGCCGATCGCGTCAATCCAGCCCGCCGCTTCCAGGATGGTGACCTGTCCGCAGCCGACACGCCCCATTTCAGCCGCTTCTTCAGTGTCGACGAGGGACGCTTCCCCTATGGCTTTCCCATTCCCCGCAGCGACGGCGACGTCGACAATTTCGCTGCCCAGTACGAACAGGCCTTTGGCGAGGCGCCTGAATTCACGGCAGCGGAATTGGCGCTCATCGAACGTGCTGCCACGGCGCCGCCCAGAGCCCTGATGAGTCAGGCCGCCACCTTCATTGCCAGCGAGCGCGGCGTACTCGCCCCCGGCAACTTCGATCCCAACACCCCCATCGATCTCAACGGCAACGGCATCCCCGACTGCCTCGAATCCTTCCAGGGTTCCCGTGTGGGCGGCATCCTCGGCGGCTGCTGGAGCGTGGAGGCCGATGGTGCACGGCCCTTCCAGGAAGGACTGATCTCCGACAACCTCAGGGGCTTCGGCGGCGACGGAGTCATCAACAGCGATCGGCAGTACTCGACTCCGGAGGAGTTGAAATGGGTGCTGAACGTCACCGGACGTTACGATCTGACGCAGCGGACCCGCCTGTTCGGCGAGGCCAAATACGTCCGTCACGATTCCGAGTTCGGCGGCGGCACCCACGCCTTCTTCGATCTGTTGCGCATCGAACCGGACAACGCCTTCATTCCGCCGGAATTCCAGCCCTTCGCTGAGCAGTTGGACGGCTATTTCATCACCCGCGACCCGCTGGATCTCGGCCCCAACATCAACAAGAACACCCGGGAAACCATGCGCTTCGTGGCCGGGATCGAGGGCGAATTCGACAACGGCATGTACTACGAGGCTTCCGCCAATTTCGGTCGCTTCGATCGCAGCTTCAGGAACCGGGAGCGGCCCATCTTCGATCGCTACTTTGCCGCCATCGACGCCGTCCCCGACCCGGTCACCGGCGAGCCGATCTGCCGCTCGGACATCGATCCCGACCGCCGTCCCTTCACCACCCGCTTCAACATTCCGCCATTCTCACCCGGCTTCTTCACCTTCAATCCCGGCGACGGCCAATGCCGCCCGATCAACCTCTTCGGTCCCCAGGGAGCGTCGCCCGAGGCCATTG
This sequence comes from Gammaproteobacteria bacterium, assembly GCA_020832085.1. Taxonomy (GTDB): domain Bacteria; phylum Pseudomonadota; class Gammaproteobacteria; order Pseudomonadales; family Azotimanducaceae; genus SLTB01. The sequence continues at coordinate 8,406 of JAFIFJ010000102.1, forward strand.
ATTTCGTCAGCACCACCACCGTCGATGACTTCCGTCTCGAACAACTCTCGCTGCTGGCCACTCTCGCAGGTGAGATTCGGCAGCTGCGTCTGCCCGGCGGCACGGTAGGCTTCGCCGTCGGCGCCGAGTATCGGGACGAAAGCAGCCGCAGCCGCTTCGATCCCCTGGCCCGGGGCGTGATACCCGTGGACACCCCCGACGCCGCCGCCGGCCAGCTGGTGCGGAATCTCGGCCTGGCCCAGAACTCACTGGTGCACAATCCGCGCAACATCTTCAATGATTCCAGCAGCGGCTATGATGTCTACGAGCTCTTCTTCGAATTTTCGCTGCCCCTGCTCAGTGATGCCCGCTTTGCCCGCGAGCTCACCCTCGATGCCTCCTACCGTTTCTCGGACTACTCGACGGTGGGCAGCACCCATAGCTACGGCTTCGGGCTGGCCTGGGCGCCGATCGACGATGTGCGCCTGCGCGGCAGCCTGTCGCGGGCCGTTCGGGCACCGAACATCACCGAGCTGTTCTCTCCGGCTGAGGCCGTCACCTTCGGCCCCGGCATCGAACCCTGTGAACCAGCGGAGATCAACGCCCTGCTGGACGCCGGCGATCCCTCCGGCCCGATCCGCCAAGCCAACTGCGCTGCCGAGCTCGGTGCCGATTTCACCAACCCTCTGTCGGCCTCCTTCGGTGGTGCCATCGAGGGCAACCCGGCTCTGCAGGAAGAGACTGCCGACACCTACACCATCGGGGTGGCCTTTCATCCCCGCTTCCTCGACGGCCTGACCCTGCACGCCGACTACTGGAACGTGCAGATCGACGACGCCATCGAGTCCATCTCCGGTGCCGACATCCTGAAGAACTGCTACGACTCGCCGAATTTCCCCGACAACACCTTCTGCGGGCTCATCGAGCGCAATCCGGATGCCAGCTCCCAGCAGTTCCAGGGACTGACCTTCATCCGCCAGTCGCCGATCAACTTCGGCGCCGTCGAATCATCCGGGGTGGATTTCGGCGCCAGCTACCTGTTCAACGGCCTGGGAGGCGAGTTCACCGCCAACCTCAACGGCACCTGGGTGAGGGAGCTGAACTTCTTCTTCGATCCCACCGACGCCAGCGCCGTGGACCCTCAGCTCGGTGCGATCCAGCGGCCGAAGTGGGCCGCTACCGGCAACCTGGCCTACCGCCGCGGACCCATGAACCTGCGCTGGACGACCCACTACCAGACCAGTCAGTTTCTGCGTGGCGTCAGCGCCCGCAATGGCCGCGAACTGTATGGCGACATGGCCAGGAGCGGCAGTTCCCACGTCCATGACCTGGCGGCGTCCTACGACTTCCCCCGCTGGCAGCTCTACGGCGGCGTCAACAACGTGCTCGATCGCAAGCCCTTCGCCACCGAGCGGGCGTGGCCGGTGACACCACGCGGCAGGGTCCTCTTCCTCGGTTTCAACATGATGCTGTGAGGATCGCGCCGGCCGATGCCCCGCTTGGGGGCCGGCCGGCCTTCAGGTCAGCGAAGCCCGGTAGATGCTCTCGATGGAGGCATTCAAGGTGGCATTGAACTCGGCATCGCTCTGCTGCACCGACAACCCCTCGGTCAGCGCCCGGGAGAAACTCGCCACCACGCCATGCTGCCGCTCCAGGCGGGCATTGGCCTCATCCCGGCTGTAGCCGCCGGACAGGGCCACCACCCGCAGTACCCTCGGGTGCGCCAAGCAGGGCGCGTAGAGGTCGTCCTGCTCGGGCAGCGTCAGCTTGAGCATCACGCTCTGATCCGGATTCAGGGTATCGAGATGCTGCTCGAGGGCCGCGAGCAACAGCGCTTCCGCCTCGGCCTTGGCCGGACAGTGGATGTCCACTTCAGGCTCGATGATCGGCACCAGACCGGCACCCAGGATGCGTCGGGCGACCTCGAACTGCTGGGCCACGACGGCATCGACGCCACCGCGATCAGCCTGTTTGATCACCGAGCGCATCTTGGTCCCGAAGATGCCGTGGCCGTTGGCATCGGCGAGCAGATCGTCGAGCGCGGGTATGGGTTTCATCAGCTGTGCACCGTTCTTTTCCGCATCCAGCCCCTTGTCCACCTTGAGGATGGGCACCACGTTCTTCACCTGCCACAGATACGCAGCCGTTGGCTGACCTTCGATGGTCCGCCGCATGGTGTCCTCGAACAGGATGGCCGCCAGAATGCGCTCACCATTGAACACTTCGCTGCTGATGATGCGGGTGCGCATGGCATGCACCAGATCCATCATTTCCTCGTCACTGCTGAAGCTGTCTTCAGCCACACCGTAGAGGCGCAGGGCCTTGGGCGTGCTGCCGCCGCTCTGGTCCAGCGCAGCGACGAATCCCTTGCCGTCACGCATTTTTTCGAACTGCATATCACGATCACTCACGGGCGAGACTCCTGTCCCTGTATTGGCCTGATTAGTCCAGAATGCCCCGCTCCCGGTCCCGGGCTTCGAGTTCGGCACGGAGCTTCTGCTGCCGGATGATATCCAGCGGAAAGTTCCACATCACGGCCGCCGCAGCAATGAGCGCGAGCGCCGGCAGGAAGGTGTAGGTGTACCGAATGGCATTGATGGCCTGTTCTGTCTGTACGGTGGCCGTGGGATCGAAACCGAAGAATCCCAGCAGCGGGTAGGCGACGCCGATGCCCACCGCTCCGCCGATCTTCTGGGTCATGGTGATGAGCGAGTAGTACAGACCGGTGCGCTGGCCCCCGCTCTCCAGGTTGTCCTCATCCACGGTGTCCGCCGCCATGGAGCGGATGAGCATGGAGTGGGCACCGAAGATGAACCCCGCCACGGTCACCACCACGGCGAACTTGAACACTTCGCCATGCTGGAGCGTGAGGAACAACCCGACGTTGAGGCAGGCCAGAATGGCCGACAGACAGAAGGTCCGGTGCTTGCCCAGGTGGCGCGACACCCAGACCCAGAACGGCACGCTGATCACGGTCACGGCGGTGTTCACAATGAGGATCACCGAGGTCCACAGGCCGGCGCCGATGACATCGCGCAGGAAGAAGATGAACACGCTGGTCATCACCGGCGCCGGGATGCCGATCAGCAGATCCGCAATCAGCAGCCGACGCATGTAGCGATTCTTCAGGATCAGCATCGTGCCCGGCCAGAAGCCGATCGTCGGCGCCGGTGCGGTGGGCCGCTCCGGGACGAACTTCACTGCCAGGAAGGTGGCGATGGGCAGCAGGGCCAGGATGTAACAGCCGAAGGCGATCAGCGCCACGCGACCGCCGGGGGGTTCCCCCAGCACCAGTTCGATGTAGGCCGGCGGCAGCAGCACCGTCAGATTGCCGACGAAGAGGGCAAGCTGGATGCCGCCGGTGATCCGCGACCGCTCATGGTAGTCCCGGGACATCTCCGCACCCCAGGCAAACAGGGTGATGGTGTACATGGTGGAGCCGACGTAGAACACCACCATGCTGGCAATGAGGTAGCCAGGCGACACCAGATCCGGAAAGGGCACCAGGAACACCGCCACCACGCCCAGCATCACCACCGGCGTGGCCAGGACGCACCAGTGACGCCGCCGCCCCCAGCGGCTCGGGTAGCGATCACCCAGCACCCCCATGAGGGGATCGGTGAACAGATCGAAGAAGCGCACGATCATGAACACCGTACCGACCATGGACATGGCCATGGCGGCGCCCATGCCGCTCTGCTGAAACAGCGCGGCGTAGAAGGGCGGTACGAAGATGGCCAGCGGCAGCCCCATGGCCGACAGCGGCACAGCGGGGAAAATCAGCGCCAGCAGGCGGGAAGTCACCATCCGTTCGGGGTCACGCCCCGGCTTGCGATCACTGCTCAAAGTCCGCTCCCCGGCGCTGCCCTGCAGCCCTGACGGTGGGCTTGGAGTCTGAAAATCTCACGAATGCCTGCTTCGGCGCAAAGGCTGTGCCGGGAATTGAAATAGGCCAGAATGTCCCGTTGCAGTTGGATGCAGATCCCGAACCCTGGACCCGAGCAGGCTTGAAGCATGACTGTCGAGATCGCCCTCGTGCTGTGCATCCTCGGCGGCTCGTTGCTGCTGTTCGTCACCGAGTGGGTGCGCATGGACCTGACGGCCCTCATGGTGCTGTCGTCCTTGGCCGTGCTCGGCCTGATCTCACCTGCCGAGGCCGTCAGCGGGTTCAGCAACGCCGCCGTGATCACCGTGCTGGCCATGTTCATCTTGAGCGAGGGCCTGACGCGCTCCGGCATCGCCGACATCATCAGCCGCAACGTCGCGCGGGTAGCCGGACGCAGCGAAGTCCGGATGATTGCCGTGTTCATGCTCGTCAGCGGCGTGCTGTCCGCCTTCATGAACAATATCGGCGTGGCCACCCTGATGCTGCCGGTGGCGGTAGAAGTGGCCCGCGCGGCCGGCATAGCGCCCTCCCGGGTGCTGATGCCCCTGGCCTACGGCACCCTGCTGGGTGGCATGACCACCCTCATCGGCACGCCCCCCAATCTGCTGGTCAGCATGACCATGGTCGATGCCGGCATGGCGGGTTTCGGCTTCTTCGACTTCGCCTGGATCGGTCTGCCGGTGCTGCTCGTGGGCACCGCCTTCGTGGCCCTGATCGGCCGCCACCTGTTGCCAGAAACCGACACCACCACCACCCAGGCCGGTCAACGCGACCTGCGCCAGCAGTACAGCCTGCAGGAACGGATCTTTGCGCTGCGGGTGCCACCCGATTCCGTGTTCGTGGGCAAGACCCTGGCGGACACGGCCCTGCCCACTTCCGCCAATCTGGTCATCATCGCCGTCACCCGCCACGGCCACACCGAAGCCCTGCCCGACCGCAAGAAGGTTCTGCAGGCCGGCGATGTGCTGCTGGCCCAGGGCCGGCTGGACCGCTTCGAGATGCTCAGACGCTGGAACTCCCTGGCCATCGAGCGTGAAGCGCCGATCCTGCTCGACAAGCTGTGGGAAAAGTCCGCCATGGCGGAGGTGGTGATCGACGAGGACGCCACGCTCATTGGCGAAAACCTGCGCCATCGCCAGTTCCGGGAACAGCATGCAGCCAACGTGCTGGCCATCCGTCGCGGCAGCACGGTGCGCAGGACCCGGCTGTCGAACATGCCGCTGGCGGCCGGTGACCGGCTGCTGCTGCAGTGCGCCGAGGACAATCTGGAGCAGCTCGGCACCTCCAAGGAATTCAGCGCCGTCTCCAAACTGACGCCCACCGATCTTGATGAGACCTATCAACTCGACGAGCGCCTGTTCGTACTGCGGGTGCCCAAGGATTCGGCCCTGGCGGGGACGACGCTGGCGGAGAACCGGCTCGGCGACGCCTTCGATTTCCGCCTGCTCGGCATCTTTCACGAAGGCGCCCTGAAGGAGTGGCCGGGCTCCGACGAGGTGGTGGAAGCCTCTGACCTGCTGCTGATCCAGGGCCGCGAGGAGGACCTGGACGTCCTCAGGGGCCTGCAGCAGCTGGAGATTCTCGACGATGCCGCGCCCTACCTGGATGTCTTCAACTTAGGCCAGCTGGAACTGGTGGAAGCCACCCTGCATCCCCGGGTGCGGCTGCAGGGGCGGACGGTGGCGGATCTGAAACTGCGGGAGCGCTACGAGGTGGAGGTGGCGGCGCTGTGGCGTGATGGCGAGTCGCGCCGCTCAGCTCTCGGCAGCATGCCCCTGGCCGCCGGCGACGCCCTGCTCATCGTCGGCCCCAAGCGACGCCTGGCCCAACTCAACGACGACGAGGACCTGATCATTCTCAATCCGGTCCATGCCAAGCCCGTGGATTCGAGCAAGGCTCCCCTGGCCGGCGCCCTGATGCTGGCCATGGTCGCGGTCGCCATGGCCGGCTGGCTGCCCATCTCGGTGGCGGCGCTGGTAGCGGCGACCCTCATGGTGCTCACCCGCTGCCTGACCATGGATCAGGCCTACGGCGCCATCGAATGGCGGACCATCTTCGTCATTGCCGGCATGATCCCGCTGGGCATCGCCATGCAGCAGTCCGGCGCCGCCACCTTCCTCGCCGGCGGCGTCACCGGTCTGCTCGGTCCCTTTGGCCCCTGGGCGGTGATTGCCGGGCTGTATGCGGTCACCACCGTGGGGACGCTCATGATCCCTGCGGCAGCCCTGGTACTGATCATGGCACCCCTGGCGCTGTCCCTGGCCGTGGAGCTCGGGGTGTCGCCTGCGGCGCCGCTGATGGCGGTGGCCATTGCCGTCTGCGCCAGCCTGTCGAGCCCCGTGTCCCATCCGGCCAACATCCTGGTGATGGGACCCGGGGGCTACAAGTTCGTGGATTACCTGAAGCTCGGACTGCCGCTGCAGATCGTCGTCTTTGCCGTGGCGGCCGTGCTGCTGCCCATTGTCTGGCCGCTGTAGACCGCCGTCAGCCTGACTTCTGCCCCGAGAGCGTCGACGCCAGCAGATCGAGAACGACGCTGGGGCGGAAGGGCTTGGCCAGATCCGGCCAGCGGCTCGAGTTCCCCGCGGCATCGGGCGCAAACCCGGACATGGTTAACACCGGCAGCCCCGGATACTCCCGGGCCAGCCGATCACAGAGGTCCCAGCCATTGAGGCCCTCTCCGAGCAGAATGTCGGTGATGACCACATCGACACTGGCGTCGTTCGCCATCAGGTCGAGGGCCTCCCCGGCGTGGCCGCTGTGCGTCACCCGATAGCCTGCCTTGCGCAGGATGTTGCAGAGCATTCGCGCCAGGAGATCGTTGTCCTCCACCACCAGGATGTGCTGTCCGCTGCCGCTGGCATTGGGCGCACTCGACGGCGTCGCGGCCAGCGCCGGCAGCTCGGACGAGGCCAGAACAGGAAACCGCAGCGTGATGCGCGTTCCACGGCCCACCTCCGATTCGATTTCCACCGCCCCGCCACACTGGCGCACGAATCCGTAGACCATGGCCAGGCCGAGCCCGGTGCCCTGCCCCGACGGCTTGGTCGTGAAATAGGGTTCGATGACCCGTTCGAGGAGTTCCCTGGGGATCCCTGTCCCGGTATCCGTGATGGTCATGAACGCATAGTCCCCGGCCCTCACATCCAGCGACGCCGCCCGCTCGGCGGTCAGCACTTCGCGGCCCGAGACGATGCCGATGGTGCCGCCATCAGGCATGGCGTCCCGGGCATTGATGCAGAGGTTGAGCAGGCTGCTGCTCAGCAGGGCCGGATCGGCCTCGATCTCGGCGTTCTCACCCGGCAGCACTTCGACGCGAATGCTGCTGCCGAGCACCCGCGTCAGCAACTGCCGCAACTCATCCAGGGCCGCCGTGGTCGCCAGCCGCTGGGGCTGGCTGGGCCGCTGCTGACTGAAAGCCAGCAGCTGACGGGTGAGCTCCGCCGCGCGCAGGGAGGCCGACAGGACCAGATCGGCGGATTCCCGGCCGGGATCCTGCTCCGGCAGGCACTCGGTGAGCTCCTCGGCTCCATTGATGATCACGTTGAGGAGATTGTTGAAGTCGTGGGAGATGCCGCCGGTGAGCTGTCCGAGCGCTTCCAGTCGGGCCGTGGTGGAGATGCGGTCCTGGGTCACCAGACGCGGTGCCGCGTCCCGCAGCAATGTGATGATGCGCTCATTGCCGCTGGCATCGTCCCGGATCCGCACCGAAGAGACGTCGGTGCGCACTTCGCGGCCGTCCCGTGCGATCAGCCGCAGCTCACCATCGAAACGCCCGCTCCCTGCCAGCTCCTCCAGCGCCCGGGTCAGGCTGCCATCGGCGTTGGCCACCGTCCCCGCATAGCCCAATTCGAGGACCTCCGCCTCGGTGTAGCCGAGCAGGCGGCAGGCCGCCGGATTGGCAGCCGAGATCCTGCCGTCGGGATCGGCAATGGCCACGCCCTCGGCGGTGTGCTCGAACAACATCCGGTAGAGTCGGTCACGATCGTCGAGCTGACGGCGCATCTCGTCCATGGCCAGCCGCTCCGAGCGCAGCCGGTAAAGGGCACCGACGATGACCTCACGGGACACGTCCAGGAACTGCTGGTAGGCCGAATCCACAGTGACCATGGGACCGGGCTCGACGATGGCCAGGTGGCCCGTGGCGCCCGTCAGTTCAGGATTCACCAGCGTGACCAGGAAGCGGCGCGCGTCGAGCCGTTCCACCTTCGACGACAGCGAAGGACGCTGCTGCAGCCACGCGGCGGCACGATCCAGCACCCCCTCTGCAAGCAGGCCCGGCAGGTAATCCTGTGGTGAGGAAACGCTTTCTTCCAGGGTGTTGCCTGCCCTGATCTCGAACAGGGCCAGACGGGCCACATCGTCGGTATTGCCCGCCAGAACCGCCAGCACCTTCGGCAGCAGGGGCTCCTGGGCAGTGGTCTCGATGAAGCACTCGGCGAGGCTGAAGACCGTGCGCTGCCGGCGTTCTGAGAGCACCGTTGCCGTGGTCTCCCGGGTGCTGGCCATGACCCCGCGGACGACGCCCACAGCGTCACGGATCGGCCCGTACCAGACGTCGAAGTAACCTTCCTCCAGGCGATCATGGCGGTACATGGGCAGGGCCATGTCCGTTCCGGTGTAGACCTCGCCCCGCTCCATGGCCGCACGGGTGATCGGCTCGATGAAGTCTGCCAGTTCCCCATAGACTTCCAGCGCCGGCCGACCGAGACCGGCGGGATGCTTCGCGCCCATGATCGGAATGTAGCCATCGTTGTAGATGAGGCTCAGTTCCTCACCCCAGCCCACCGTCATCGGGAATGACGCATCGAGACACATCTGCACGGCGACCCGCAGCTCTGCAGGCCAGGAAGCCACCGGCCCAAGCGGTGTGGCCGCCCAGTCCAGTGCCGCGCATCGATCGGCCATCTGTGATGGCCGAACTTCGAGATCCCCGATACGGACCACGGCAGCCTCCTCTCCATCTCCCAGGCTGCCATTGACGCTCCATTGGCACCGCCTTGCAAGGACAGCCGGCGCTCAGCCGGACTGTCTGGCCTTTCTGAAGTCCGGCTCACGTTTGGCCAGAAAGGCGGCAATGGCCTCCTTGTGCTCCGGCGAGGTGTAGCAGCGCTGCAGAGCTTCGAGCTCACGCCGCTGCACCGCGGCGACGTCCGCCTCGGCGGCGTTCACCGTGATGAGCTGCTTCACCGCCCGCAGGGCGGACTGGGGATTGCTGCCCATGGCCTTCGCCATCTCCCGGGCCGCGGGCATGAGGTCATCGGCGTCCACTGCACGATCCACGAGCCGGATGGCCGCCGCTTCCTCACCGCTGACGGTCTTGCCGGTGAGCATCAGCTCGTTGGCCACGCCGAAACCGCAGCGCAGGGTCACATACTGGGAACTGGCCAGTTCCGGGACCAGCCCCATCTTGATGAAGCGCAGGCTGAGCTTGGCGTCGCGGCTGGCGATCAGGTAATCCATGGGCAGGACCTGGGTCAGGCCGACGCCGATGCAGGCGCCGTTGATGGCCGCCACCAGGGGCTTGGATTCACGCACCAGCTCCACCCAGTTGCGCATGATGGGCCGCTCGCTCGCCGCGCCATCGCTCTTCTGTTGGTCTTCCTGTTGGGCTTGAAAGACATCGGCGATGTCCGCGCCGGCGCAGAAGCCGCGTCCGGCGCCGGTGACCACGATGGCCTCGATGCCGTCATCGGCATTCGCGGCGGCGATGGCTTCGCCGAGTTCCGCGCCCATTTTGTAGGTCCAGGCGTTGAGCCGGTCCGGCCGGTTCAAGGTGATGGTGAGGAGACCGTCGCTGGTCTCGGTGAGAATGGTATCGAAGCTCATGTCTGCTCTCTCGTTGCGGTCGATGAATGAGTGATCCGGTAAACGGAAACCAAGCCGGAACCCGTGGCGCCGATTCAGCCGGGGCCCTGACCGAGGTTGCGGGCCAGCAGGGCGCCGCCGGTGCGGAAATTGGCCGCCACCTCCAGCCCCAGCCAGCGCCTCATGTCGGCGTCGAGTTCAGCCTGCACTTCTGGCGACAGCACTGCGTTCCAGTTCACCTGCGGACGCAGGAAGTCGACGCTGTAGTAGCCGAACAGGAGTGCCCGCTCCTCATGGGCGGTGATGTTCGCGCCGGAGGTATGCCAGACCCTTCCATCCATGGCAATGATGCTGCCCGCCGGGGCCGTGAACGCTGCCAGCCGGCTGCGGGCATCCGCCGGCAGCTCATCCAGACTCGTGATGCGATGGCTGTCAGGCAGGTAGCGGGTGGCGCCGTTGCCCTCGTGGAGATCGTCCAGACACCAGATGATGTTCATGGACCAGGGTGCCAGCCAGGGCTCGGGAACCACCAGCGCCTGATCCGAATGCAGGGCCATGGAGCCACTGCCCGGCAGCGCGATGTTGGCGGTGAAATTGGAAATCAGGAAGTCATCGCCGAGCAGGCCCTGCACCAGCGCCAGGGCCTGGGGATGGCGGATCAGCTCACGGAAGATCGCGTTGAGCTCCAGCAGATGGAACACCCGGATGTTGTGGGCATTGGGGTCCAGCGCCGGCATGCGGGTCGGGACGCCGCGCCGCTCACTGGCCTCGGCAGCCGCCAGCAGGCGCTCACGGACCTCGGCCACCCGGGAAGGCTCGAGGACGTCCGGAACGATACAGAAGCCGTTCTCGCGCAGCGCCTCGAGCATGATGCCTCAGTGAATAGCGGCGAGAAAATCCAGCAGCAGGGCGTTGGTGTCCTCCGCCCGCTCCTGCTGCACCCAGTGTCCGCAGCCGTCGAGGATCACCGACTGATGCAGCTTCGGCAAGGTCTCCCCGAAGCGGGCGATGGCCGGTCCACCCCAGATCGTCGGGCCGTCCTTGGAGCCGCCAATGAACAGTGCGGGAATGGTGATGGGCCGATCGGCGAAGGCGGCCAGATCCTCCCAATCCCGATCCACGTTGCGATAGCGGCTCAACGGGCCGAAGAATCCGGAGTATTCGAACTCGCGGGTGTAGACGTCGAGATCGGCGTCGGTCAGCCATGACGGCATGGTCTCAGGATAGACGAACTTCTCCCGCAAGCTGCGACCACGATCCACCATGGCGATGTTGGGGCCGTTGTCGATGTCGCCAGAGGCGCACCAGTAGAACCCCAGCAGCCAGCCGCGGACGTCCTGCTCGATCTCTGCCTCGGCCCGGCCCGGCTGCTGGAAGTACTCGATGTAGAACTCGTTGTCGCCGGCCATGGCGCGCATGCCGGTGGTGGGCCGCGTCGGACCATGAGGCGGCGCATAGGGCACCGACAATCCCGCTACGCCGCGGAACAGGTCCGGGCGCAGCAGCGCCGAATTCCAGGCAATGGGTGCACCCCAGTCGTGGCCGATGATGGTGGCCGGGCCGCCGCCCAGGGCATCGACGACGCCCACCACGTCGGCCACTTTCAGCACCATGCGGTAATCCGCCACCGCCGTCGGCTTCGACGAGCGCCCGTAACCGCGCACGTCCATGGCCACCGCCCGGTAGCCGGCAGCTGCCAGTGCGGGCAGCTGATGGCGCCAGGAATACCAGGACTCGGGAAAGCCGTGAACCATGAGCACCAGCGGCCCCTCGCCCTGCTCCGCGACATGGATGCGGATGCCGTTGGCTTCGACGCAGTGGAACTTGGGTTCGTGAAGTTCAGGACCGCTCATGCGTTCACCACCCGGCCACTGTGGGCATCCCTGTAGCCCGCACCTGAGCTCCAGGCCAGTTCACCGTTGACTATCACTGCCTCGATGCCACGGGCGTGGCGCACGTAGCGCATGCCCTGCTCCGGCATATCGAAGGCGGCCTCTTCCTCGGCGCGATCGATGGCGTCGGGATCGAAAATGGTGATGTCGGCGGCCATGCCGGCCTGCAGCAGACCCCGGTCGGTGATGCCCCAGATCCGGGCCGTGTCGGCGGTGATCTTCTTCACGGCCCCTTCCAGCGTGAAGTCCTGCCGATCACGGACGAAGTGCCTGAAAAGGTAGCCGGTATCGCCATAGGTGGCGAAGGACTGAATGTGGGCTCCGCCATCACTGGCGCCAATGTGCACCATGGGATGGGCCAAAAGCGGCCCGATGCGCGCCGGATCGTTGTGGCCGAGGTTCGCCGCCAGGAAGCTGGCCTGCAGGTCGTTGGCCAGCGAGATCGCCACCATGACCCGTGCCGGCGTGCTGCCGCGCTCGGCGGCGATCTCCGCGAGGCTGCGCCCCACCAGGGGCTCGTCCTCGCGGCGGATCACGGCGCGAACCTTTACCGCAGCATAGCGGGCGGTGTTGCCGCCAGGTTCGGCCTCGTTGACCAGCCCGTCGAGATACTCGGCATTGTTCAAGGCCGCGATCTTCTCTTCCCGCGGCAGACGCATGGTCCGGTACCAGCCCGGGGTCCCGGCAAACAACAGGCTTGCCACCTCGAAGGTGAAGCTGATGTCGATGGGGCGGGTCTGTACTTGGGGCCAGACCCGCGCCCCCCGGGCCATCTGCTCGCTGACCCGGGCCAGCACTCGAGTCACGTTGTCCGGCGTGGCAGCGGAATCGAACAGCGGCGAGAAGGTGGTGGGGATCTGGTGCTTCAGGGACAGCTCGGCGAGTTGGTCCACCCGCGCCAGGGTGACGTCGGTGGCATAGAACTCCGGGACCACCTGCAGCATGCGTCCGTATTCGCCGAGCACCGACGCCAGGGCGTCGATCTCCTCGAAATGGGCATAACGGCTGGGCACCGGCTGCAGCTTCTCGTCGACGTCGACGAAGCTGGTGGAAAGACCGATGGCACCGGCTTCCAGGCACTGCCGCAGCAGATCCTGCATGGCGGTGAGTTCCTCGGCATTCGCCGCCCGTTCGGTGGCGGCATCACCCATGACCCAGAGCCGGATCACGCTGTGGCCGGCCAGTGGGGCGACGTTCACGCCAAGCTTGCCTTTGAGCGCATCCAGATAACCGTCGAAAGACTCCCAGGTCCAATCGAAAGCGCCGTCGAAGGCGGCGTCCGGCATCTCCTCGATCTGCTGGAACATGCCCACCAGCCGCGGCCGGTGCTCGGCCTTCAGCGGCGCCAGGGACAGGGAGCAGTTGCCGGGCACCACGGTGGTGACGCCATGCTCCAGCGCCGGCCGGGCCTGCCCATCCCACAGCAGCTGCACATCGAAGTGGGTATGGGGGTCGATGAAGCCCGGGGCCACCACCCGGCCAGCGGCGTCGATCTCCCGGGTCGCGCGGCCAGGAATACGGCCGCCAACGTGGACGATGCGGCCATCGCGGACGCCGAGATCGCCGAGGAAGGCCGGCAGGCCGGTGCCGTCCACGAGACGGCCATTGCGGATGATGAGATCCATCACTTCATTCTCCAGGTTGATCCAGAATACGCATGAGGTGCCGCCAGGACTGGCCGGCCAGATCTTCGAGGCGCGTGACGCCACAGAGATCGAACAGGCGCGCGGCGCCATCGGCGTCCAGGCTGACGTGGCCGCTGCCACCGTTGCCGTAGCGGAGGGTCACCAGCAGCTCTGCGCTGCCGTCGTGACCGGGGGTCACCACGGCGCGCTCGATGGTGGCTTCAGCCATGGACGGAGGCGTCGACCAGCGGCGCCTCGGTGAAGATCACGTCAGAGCCGAGTATCCTTCCGCCGGGCTGGCGCAGGAAGAGATGCAGGTTCCAGCTCTTCAGGCCTTCGAGCGCGGACTCGGTGTCCAGGTCGGGCAGCGCCCGGCGGGCGATGTCCGGCCAGTCTTCACCAGGACGGGCGGTCGTGAAACTGCGGCTTCGGGCCAGGGTCATGGTGAGCTCCCTCATCAATAATTTATAACATGTTATAATGCAAACCCAGGCGGGAGTCACGTCCCGAAGTGAACTTCGAAGGAGGGTGAGGTCCATGCCGACCCGCGAGGAAGCCAAGGCCCAGCGCCGTGAGGACATCGTCAATGCAGCCATGCGGCTGATGTATACCCGCGGCGACAGCGGCTTTTCCATGCGTGCACTGGCGGACGCCGCCGGCGTCTCCATAGCGACGCCCTACAACCTGTTCGGATCCAAGCAGGCCATCATGCTGGCGGTGCTCGACACCGGCATGGCCCTCTACGAGCAGCGCCTGGGCAAACTGCAGGCGGACGAACTCGAGATCTTCTTCGAGGCCGTGTCCCTGGCCACCGAACTCTACGCCGAGGCGCCCAAGTTTCATCAGGCCGTGCTGTTCTCCGCCTACGGTGACGGCGGACGGGACTACCGGGCGGTTTTCGGCGATCCGCGCTTCCTGTTCTGGAAGGCTCTGGTGGAACGCGCCCGGAACGCCGGTTTCCTCGAAATCGACGTCGACCCGAGCGCGCTGGCACTGGCCCTGAGCCAGCAGTTCTTCATCTGCATCCTGGAGTGGGCCTACGGTGAGATCGGCCTCGCCGAACTCGAACAGCGCGTCCACTACACCTTTGCCCTGCTGCTCCATGGCGCCGCCACCAGCAGCGGCAGCCGGCGCCTGAAACCGCGGATCAAGCTGCTGCAGAAAAACCTCACCGACAGGTGGTCGGTCAGCGACCCACGAAAGTCGGTTGCCGCTTCTCAATGAACGCGGCCACGCTCTCTTTGGAATCCTCGGTCTGCATCAGCGCGCGGATCTGACCGATGGTCCAGGCGCCCAGATCGCGCCAGTCCGGATCCAGGGCCCGCCGCAGACCGGCCTTCAGCGCCCGCACCGCCAGCGGCGGATTGGCGGCGATGCGTTCCGCCAGCGCCATGGCCTGTGGCATCAGCTCTTCGTGAGGCACCACCCGGGACACCAGTCCGATGTCCTGGGCGGTGGCGGCATCGATGACCTCGCCGGTGAACAGCAGCTCAGCGGCCTTCTCCCGCCCCACCAGCTGCGCGAGCCGGCCGAGTCCGGCCACATCACTGCACAATCCGCGGATCACGAACAGTTCCCCGAAGCGCGCCTTCTCCGCCGAGGCGATGCGGATGTCCGCCATCAGCGCCAGCTCCATGCCCCAGCCCAGGGCGTGACCGTTGACCGCCGCGATCACCGGAATGTCGGTGGTCAGCAGGGCGTCTGCCGCCGGCGTCAGGCCGCCGCTGCGCTTGCTGCGCGCAACCGCCTCAGGCGGCGGGCCACCCTTGCCGCCTAAGATCTGTTTGACGTCATCACCGGCACAGAAGGCGCGATCCCCTGCCCCGGTGATGATCAGCACCCGTGCATCGGATTCGCGCACCGCGTCCTCCAACGCCATGTACAGGGTGTAGGTGAGCGAGTTCATCGCCTCCGGTCGGTTCAGGGTGATGACCCCGACGTGACCGTGCTGTTGGTAGCGCAATTCGCCTGCAGTCATGACTGTGTTTCCTCCCGCGGACTATCCAGAGCGGATTCGAGGATGTTCTAATCCATGCAGATTATCCAGACCTGACGACTGCCACCATCCGAGGAGGACGCACCACCATGGACTTCGAAATTCCGAAGTATCTGCAGGACTATCTCGCCGAACTCGACGACTTCATCGAGAAAGTCATCAAGCCGCTGGAGAACGAGAACGACAACATCCGCTTCTTCGATCATCGCCGCGAGGACGCGCGCACCGACTGGGAGCGCGGCGGCCTGCCGAACGAGGAGTGGGAACAGCTGCTGCACAAGGCCAAGCGTCTGGCCGACAAGGCGGGCCACTACCGCTATGCGGCGCCCAAGGAGTACGGCGGCAACGCCTGCGGCAATCTGGCCATGGCCATCATCCGCGAGCACCTCGCCGTGAAGGGGCTCGGTCTGCACAACGACCTGCAGAACGAACATTCCATCGTCGGCAACAACGTCGGCCTGCTGCTGATGGGCACCTACGGCACCGAGCAGCAGAAAGCGGATTGGATCGACGGCCTCATCGAGGGCACCAAGGGCTTCGCCTTCGGCATCACCGAACCGAACCACGGCTCCGATGCCACCCACATGGAAACCCATGCGGTCCGCGACGGCGACGAGTGGGTCATCAACGGCGAGAAAACCTGGAACACCGGTATCCACAAAGCCAAGTACGACATGGTGATGGCGCGCACCAGCGGCAAGGCCGGCGATGGTTTGGGCATCACGGCCTTCCTGGTACCCATGAATGACCCGGGCGTGAAGATCGAGGAAATGCTCTGGACCTTCAATATGCCCACCGATCATGGCCGGGTGTCCTTCACCAACGTCCGCGTCCCCCACGACGCCATCTTCGGCGGCGAGGGTCGGGGCCTGCAGGTGGTGCAGCACTTCTTCAACGAGAACCGCATTCGCCAGGCGGCTTCGAGCCTCGGCGCCGCCCAGTTCTGCATCAACGAGTCGGTCAAGTACGCCATGGAGCGCAAGCCCTTCGGCAAGCCCCTGGCCACCAATCAGGCCATCCAGTTTCCGCTGGTGGAACTGCAGACCCAGTGCGACATGATGCGCACCCTGATCCACAAGACCGCCTGGCAGATGGATCAGTACGGCGCCTTCTCGGTGTCCGACAAGGTGTCCATGTGCAACTACTGGTCGAACCGTCTGTGCTGCGAAGCCGCCGACCGTGCCATGCAGGTCCACGGCGGCCTCGGCTATTCCCGGCACAAGCCCTTCGAGCACATCTACCGCCATCACCGCCGCTACCGGATCACCGAGGGTGCGGAGGAAATCCAGATGCGGCGGGTGGCCGGCTACATGTTCGGCTTCATGAAACAGAAAGCACCCAAAGGCGTCCTCGAAAACGAATGACGAACCGCGGTGATTTCGAGCTAGACTCAGCAGGGGTGGGACTGGACGCAGGGGCGTCAACGTGCGTGAACAGGGACTGTCGCATATCTATGCGCGCTACGTTCCGCGGCTCATCGTGGAACGACTGCGACGGGAGGCGCGGGCCGTCGACGCGCCCTCCTCGGAGACCTTTGACGGCGCGATCCTGTTCGCGGACATTTCCGGCTTCACCCCTCTGACCGAAGCCTTCGCGGCCCAGGGCCCGGCTGGCGCCGAGGCCCTGACCCGCATCCTCAACGACTACTTCGGACGCCTCACCCGCATCGTCGCCGATCACGGCGGCGACGTGCTGAAGTTCGCCGGCGATGCGCTCATGGCCCTGTGGACGCCCACGGAGGACGATCAGGGC
>JAFIFJ010000112.1 GCA_020832085.1 Gammaproteobacteria bacterium
CCCGCAGCCAGCGTTGGCGGATCCACAGGGCCACGTCGCCCTGGCCGGCGCCCTCGAGCCAGTGGGCCGGATCCCGGGCATGGGTATTCACGGCGCCGATCAGCGCGTCGGCGGCCGTGAATCGGGCCACCCGCTCGCCGACGGAGCCGCTGGCGGCGGCCGCAACGGTGGATACCAGCACGCTGAGGAGGGTGTCGTGCTCGAGCACCGGACTGCCGTCCTCCACCCGGCGCACCCAGAGCTGCGCCCAGCGTGCCAGGGTGCCCGGATGGATCGAGGCCCGCGGATCGTCCTTCAGCACGGTGAGCATGCCATCGAGACCTGAAGCCAACTCGGGCTTGAAGCGATCCTGACCGTAGATGCGCAGCAGACCCACGAGCAGTGCCGCCATGTCTGCAGGCCGGCGCGGAATCTCCAGGGCTGCGGTCAGGTCGACAGGTGGCGGCCACTGCTCCGGATCGGTGGCGGCGGCGGCGCAGCGCGCCAGCAGCACGCGACGGTGGCTGCGCTGGCCGTCCAGAGCGACCGGGCCGTGTACGGCCAGCCCGCGAGTGCTGCAGTAGCCTTCGAACCAGGTGTGGAGTTCGGCGTCGCGGGTGAGCCAGACGCCCAGACAGTCTGCGGCCCGATAGTAGATCTCGTGGTCGGAGGCTCTGAAACAGAAGGTGAGCAGGGCGCGCTCGTTCGCATCGAGCTGCCGCGCGCGGCGCAGATGATCGATGCGCTGCAGCGTTGTGGCGCGATCAGGGGGCAGGGAAATGGCTTCCATGCGCCAGCATTCTGCCGTCAGCCGGGGCCCATGGCTACCGTGCCTCCTGCGGCCGAGCGGTCGAGTCAGCGTCCCCGCGGCGTGCCGGCATGATCTGGGCTCCCAGCGGGCAGTGGTCTTTCGAGCAACCGTGCTGTGGCTAGAAGGGCCTTCCCAGCGACAGGAAGACGGCACTGCGGCTGCCCTCGCCGTAGCCGTAGCCGATGTAGAGGGGGCCGAGCGGCGATCGGTAGCCGAAGTAGAGGCTGGCATTGGCCAGCCCGTCGCGGAGGCGGATGTCCGAGCGCTCCTCCCAGACGTTGCCGTACTCCAGGGTCACGCCAACGGCGGCGGGCGAGAGCTGGGACGGGCTTAAGCGCCAGCGTGCGCCCAGCAGACCCATGATGAAGTGCTGGCCGGCCAGTTCCTGGGAGCGGTACCCGGACAGGCGGCTGAAGCCACCGGCCCGGAACTGATTCGCCAGGGGCGCGTCGTCACCCAGGGTGAGCATGGCTACGGCTGACCACTGCAGGCTGAGACGATCCTGGGTATGCGCTCCGAAGTGGAACACTTCGATCTGCTCGAAGCCGGCATCCGCGCCCAGCGCTGACACCGAACGCCGATAGAGGGCGCTCGAACGGCGTCCCCGGGAGGGGAAGAAAGCGTCGTCGAGACTGTCGCGCAGCAATTGCAGGCGCCACTCACCGCCGTCGATTTCACTGGGCGTTGGTTCCGCATTGAGGCTGGAGACGTCTGTCCGGTAGCGCCTGATCCCGACGCTGGCGACGGCCGCGTTGCCGAATGCGTAGCCGAACTCCATGTCCGCGCCGTAGCGGATGATGTCGGCTTCGTTGATGCGCTGGGTCCCCTCTGGCAGCGGTATGCGCTGCCGCTCCCAGAAAGCACTGGGCCGCAGGTGGAATCGGCCTTCCAGATCCAGGGGCTGAAAGTACTCCGCGGCGAGCCCCGGTTCCTCACCGATCTGGGCGATGGCGCGCCATTCCGCACCGAGACCATCGCGGGCGGTTTCCAGCCAGCCGAGCCTGAGGTTGAGCGCATTGCGGGTGTTGTTGGCGCTGAGCTTGAGCCCGTATTGGAGGAAGCGAGGCGCGCGGATGTCGGGTTCCACCGTGACCCGGACGCCGGTGGCTTCCTCCCTCTCGACCAGCTCCCAGCGCACCTGCTTGAGCCGCCCGAGCGCATGGACCCGGGCGACGCCCGTTTCCAGCGCGTCGATATCCAGGGGTGTGGGCGTGCTGACACCGAGACGATTGAGCACCAGCGCATCGGACAGCTCGGAGCGGTTGTCGAGCTCCAGGTAGGCCAGCTCCGGTGTCGTCACCGGATCGGGCCGGCGGGTCGTCGCGCCCGGGCGGGCGTGCAGGCGAAGGCGATCAGCCTGGGCGAGGGCGGCACTGCGGCCGGAGGGAATGATTTCGTCCACCGCCCGGTCGAAGTCCATGGGGCCCAGATTCGGGGAGATTGCCGGCTCGATGAGAATGTCGTCGGGGCCCATGGAGGCAATCTGGGGGCGCGTGTTCTGCTGCACCATGAGGTGGCTGAGCTGGCGCATGACGTTGAAGGCGGAGCGCATGGCTGTGCTGTCCATCAGTGGCGTGGCGACGTCCACGGCGATGATCACCTCGGCGCCCATGGCGCGGACGACGTCGATGGGCAGGTTGTTGGCCAGGGCGCCGTCCACCAGCAGACGCTCGCCGTCGCGGATTGGCGTGAACACCGCAGGGATGGACATGCTCGCCCGCATGGCACGAGCCACGCTGCCTTCGCTCAGCGTGACCGCGGCCCCGGTGGCGAGGTCCGTGGCCACGGCCCGAAAGGGGATGGGCAGACTCGCAAAGCTCCCGTCCCGGGTACGCAGGCTGAGCTCCCGGGCCAGCCGCAGTTCGATCTTCTGACCACTGAAGGCGCCTTCCGGAAGGATGATCTCCCGGTCGCGTATACCGACGCTGGCCGGCAGTACCAGAAGGTCGTCGCGGCGGCGCTGGGCTGGGCGCGTGCGGCGCGGCGCCTGGTCGTCGAAGGCGTCGGCCCAGTCGAGATCCTCCACCAGTGCGCGCAGCTCCGCCGCGCTCATGCCTGTAGCATAAAGGCCGCCGACCAGGGCACCCATGCTGGTTCCGGCAATGCAATCCACTGGAATGCCGAGGCGCTCGAGTTCCTCGATGACGCCGATGTGGGCCATGCCGCGGGCGCCGCCGCCGCCAAGCACGAGGCCGATCCGGGGCCGGTCAATGACCGCTTCACCCCCACATTCAGCGCTGGCGGAAATCTCAGCAGCGAGCACGGCCAGCAGCACGCCAGCCAGCCAGACGCAGACTCGGATCTGCATGACCAGGAACTCCGGGCAAGGGCAATGAGAAGGGTGGACGTCGGCCCGCCGCAGCAGCGAACCGCCGGCATAGCGTACCCGCACCCTTGACGGTGGTCATGGTCCAGCGCGTCAGGCAGGGACTTTGTCCATGACGCTGTACTTCCTGCCCCGGCGTTTTTGCCGCATCCTCCCTGCGGCCTTCGGGTGACTGCCCGATGCCTGTGTCGAACCTGCCCTGCCTGGAGCCATTCATGACTACGACGTCGTCCGCCCCGGACTCGAAGCCGCCCGCGGGGCCGCTCGCGGGCATCCGCATCATCGACATGACCTCGGTGGTGTTCGGGCCCTTTGCCACCGTTCAGCTCGCGGACCTCGGTGCCGAGGTCATCAAGGTCGAGAATCCCGGCGGGGGTGGGGAGGTTATGCGCAACGCCGGGCGCAGCCCGATCCCGGGTATGGGGCCCATCTTCATGGCCCTGAACCGCAACAAGAAGTCGGTGACGCTGGACGTGGGGTCGGAACTCGGTCGGGAGGCGTTGACCCGCTTGCTGCGGGACGCGGACGTGTTCATCCACAACGTACGCATGGCCGGCATGGAGCGGCTCGGATTCGGTTACGAGGCGGTCCAGGCCATCCGGAAGGACATCGTCTACGTGCACTGCGCGGGCTTCGGCGCTGATGGACCCTATGCCAAGCGGCAGGCCTTCGACGATCTGATTCAGGGCGCATCGGGCTACGCGGATCTGTCGGCGAAGCGCGACGGCGGTGAGCCGGCCTACGCGCCGTCACTGATCGCGGACAAGACCTCTGGGCTCTACGCCTACGGAGCCACCCTGGCGGCCCTGTTTCATCGCGAACGTACGGGTGTTGGCCAGTTCGTGCAGGTGCCGATGCTGGAGGCCTTCACCCACTTTCATATGGTGGAGAACCTCTACGGCGAGACGTTCGTGCCGGCCAGCTACGGCATGGCCTACACGCGCTCGGTGAATCCGCGCCGCAAGCCCTACCGCACTGCTGATGGCTTCATCTGCATCGTTCCCTATTCCGATGCCCAGTGGGAGCGCTTCTTCGAGCTTGGTGAGCGCCCCGGGGTGTTCGACGATCCCCGCTTCGCCACCTACCGCGCCCGGACTGACAACATCGGTGAGCTCTACGCCATCATCGAAGAGGTGGCCCTGACCCGGACCACGGACGAGTGGCTGACGCTGCTTGAGGCGGAGAACATTCCCGGCATGCGCTTCAACACCAACGAGGCGGCGCTGGAAGATCCGCACCTCAATGCGGTGGGATTTTTTCAGCAGCGTGAGGACCCCGAACTCGGCCGCTTCCGCACCCTGCGCCCGCCGGTGCACATGTCGGTGAGTCCGGCGAGTATCCGCTCCAATCCGCCCCAGCTCGGCGCCGACAACGGTGAAGTCTTCGGCGGTCTCGGCTTCAGTGCTGAAGAACTGGCGCAATTGCTGGGAGAGGGTGCCTGAATCAAAGCGCTGGAAGCAGCCGGCCGCCGCCCATGGGCACGATGACGTCCTGACCATGGGGCTTGCGACCAGCTGTGACCGTTTCCGGTCACGTCGGGCGCCATGACAGCAAGGCAAGAGCAGGTTTGTTGCAGCGATCTCAGGGCTGTTCGACGGGTTCCGTCACCGCCGGGGCTTTGGGCATCAACGCCCGCAGCAGGAGACTGGCGTGGGTCGCGATTTTCAAGGGCGCGATCAGCTTTCGGGACCGGTTCGAACCGCGCTTCCCAAGAGTAAAGCCGATGCCCGCTGCCACCATCAGGGTTACCGGCGACGTCATGCGCCCGCGTATGCGGGTCCGGATCGCTTTCGCCTTGTCGGAGGCCAAAGTGCGATGCAGCCGCAGCGCTTGCTCCTTGGCGACAATCCGCAAGCGTATCGAGCGGAGGTCCCGGGCCGGTTCCAGATCGGTGTCGCTCATGGTTTGCTGCTCGCCTTGGGTTCGGCCGCTTTGGGCTTGAGCATGCGCAACGTGACGGGCCAGCCGAGGCTCTCGCCGTGGCGCCGAAGACTCATGTAGACGAATCCTGCCGCAACGAGGTTCACAGCAGTCGCCGCGAGCATGGCCAGCATCGGACTGACGCCCTGATTCATCAGCGCCAGAACGGCGGCGCCGACCAGGGTCAGCCAGGCGCCCACCAGCAGCACGGCAATGCCCACCGCAAGGGCGAGCATGTGAATCACCGTCCGTGCGGCCAGCCGCGTCTCGAGTTCGGCGAGTTCGAGCTGAGCGTGCACCATGGCGCGCAGTTCGCGCGTCAGGGTGCTCGCATCGCCGAGCAGGCTCGACGATGCTCCCTCCGGTACCGAATGCTCGGCCCGGAGGGGCGGCTGGCTGGACGGCTGCAGGGTCATGCCAAGCTTACCTGCTCAGGATGCGGCTGAGCAGGAAACCGGCAGCGACGGCGATACCGATGGAAGCGACGGGATTTTCCCGCAGGTATTTCTGGGTGGCACTGATGAACTCGGCCTTGGTCTCGCTGAACTGTTCACCCTTGAGGTCGAGCGCCTCGGCGGTGTGCGCGGCCATGTTGCCCACGGCGTCAACGGCAGAGTGAGCGCCCTTGACGATATGGTCCACGGTTGGCCGGGCTGCGTCCTTGGCATGATCGATCTTCTCGTGGGCGCCTGCCGTGGCTCTGTCCACGCCCTGGGCAAGTTTGCCGTCGTGCTCCTGGGGCCGTGCGGGTGCAGTTTCGGTGATGGTCATGGTGGCTCCGGATGGTTGGGGCAACGCAGACGTTGCGGTGATGAGGGACGGGTGCCTGCCGGCAGGGGACACGGCTTGGCTTCGAAACCCATCCTACGTGGGCGTCTGACTGCGCGTCGGTGGGTTGGAGCGCTTAGGCGACGGGTAGCCAGTAGCGCAGATCATAATCCCGCTCCTGGCTCAGGACTGGCAGCCGAATGAGACCGCGGCCTTCGAAGAAGCCCACCGCATCCCGGGTTGCTTTCACCAGCACGCCGTCCAGGCCGCGTTCGCAGGCGGCGTCCCGACAGGCCTTCAGGAGGGTGCTGCCCAGTCCGCCGTGTGCCAGGTCCGGATCAACATAGAGACCGTGCAGCAGCAGCCCCGTCTGGCCGTAAGGCAGGTGCCTGGATTCGGCAGGTTCCCAGGCAGCCACCGCCACGGGCCGATCACCCAACAGGGCCAGCACGAGTTCGACATGATCGAGATCTTCGGGCTGATAGTGGTAGAGCGGCAGGGACAGCCGCTTGACCCGATCCGACACCTTCCAGGTGCCGATGGCCCGGGTAATGATGCCGTTGACGGCGTCGAGGTCGTCGAGGGTGCCGGAGCGAAACGTGATCGTGGTCATGAGCCTTCCTGTGTCTTGCCGCCGGTCGTCAGTTCGGCACTGTCGCTTCCGAACGGCCATTTCAGCATGAGGGTCGAGGCCGCGGCTGACGTAGACTGCGCGCCTGCATGTCTTTGTCGACCGGGGATTGCTTCACGTGGTCCATCATCAGGAAGCCAGCCGGCGCGCCCATCACTTCGACGTGGTGGTTCTCGGTGCTGGTGCTGCCGGGCTCATGTGCGCCATTGCCGCGGGGCAGCGTGGCCGTCGGGTGCTGCTGCTCGAAGGCTCCAACAAGGTGGGCAAGAAGATCCTCATGTCCGGCGGTGGGCGCTGCAATTTCACCAACATGCACTGCGAAGCGGCCAATTTCCTCTCCGCCAATCCCCATTTCGTCAAGTCGGCCCTGAGCCGCTACACCCCCTGGGACTTCATTGCCCTGGTAGAGAAGCACGGTATTCCCTATCACGAGAAGAAGCTCGGTCAGCTGTTCTGCGATCGCTCATCCAAGGACATCGTCGCCATGCTGCTCGCCGAGTGCGCGGCGGTGAACGTGCGCATCCTCACCCATTCTCCGGCCCGTATCGAGTCCCTCGGCCCGCCCCATCGCCTGGACAGCCGTGAGGGCCCGGTGACCTGCGAGTCGCTGGTGGTGGCCACCGGTGGCTACTCGATTCCGACCCTGGGCAGTACCGGCTTCGCCTTCGATTTCGCCCGGGAGCTGGGCTTGGCGGTGGAGCCCACCCGGGCCGGCCTGGTGCCGGTCACGCTGGAGAAAAAGTTGCTCGAAAAGCTCGGCGACCTCGCTGGCGTGTCCCTGGATACGAACGTCACCGCCGGGGGCGCATCGTTCCGGGAGAACATCCTCTTCACTCATCGCGGACTCAGCGGTCCTGCCGTGCTGCAGGCGTCCTCCTACTGGCAGCCGGGCGCACACCTGGCCATTGATCTCTTTCCCGACCTGGATGTCGGCGAGTACATCCGCGAGGCGCGCAGCGAGCGGCCGAAGCTGGAGTTGCGGACGCTGCTCGGCCAGCGCCTCACCCGGCGGGTGG
Source organism: Gammaproteobacteria bacterium (assembly GCA_020832085.1). Classification (GTDB taxonomy): domain Bacteria; phylum Pseudomonadota; class Gammaproteobacteria; order Pseudomonadales; family Azotimanducaceae; genus SLTB01. The sequence goes on from JAFIFJ010000112.1 coordinate 7,452, forward strand.
CTCAGCGCTGGTGCGAACTGTGGCTGATCGATCAGACCCTGGAGCAGCTCAGCGATGCCGACATCGATCAGGTGGTGGCTCGCTGCCAGCCCTGGCAGGTATGGCCGGCGGATACCGAGGGCTATCGGACGGCGGAAGTGACCCTCGGTGGGGTCGCCACGGCGGCGCTGTCATCGAAGACGCTGGCCTGCCGCGATCACCCGGACCTCTACTTCATCGGCGAAGCGGTGGACGTCACCGGCCATCTCGGTGGCCACAACTTCCAATGGGCCTGGGCTTCGGGGCAGGCGGCGGGGCAGGTCGTCTGAAGCCGTTTCGCTAGGAGGCGGTGTCACCGGTGGCGACTGGGACGTCGGTATGCGGGAAGTCATCGCCTTTGAACAGAAGCGGCTCGCCAGTGGCTATGGCGAGGGCATAGCTGAAGCAGTCGCCCATGTTCAGGGCAGCGGTATGCCTTCCCTTGCCGAAGCGACCATAGGCATGGCGGGCCAGGTTGGCCTGCTCCAGGTCCAGCGGGATGATCTGAATACCGGCCCGGTCCAGGAACCAGTCCAAGGCTCGCAGTCCCTCGGGGCCGGCCCTGGCCTCCATGACGATGGACAGCTCCACGAAGCTTGCGGTGGACAACAGGCAGCGCTCGGCGGCCTCGATCATTTCATTGAACGATCGCCGTTCGGTTTCGTCGAGCAGAATGGCGACGATCGCCGAGGTGTCGATGACCATCAGCCGGGGAGCCCCTGATCGTCGTAGCCGAGGATGTCGTCCGCGCTGCGGATGTCGAGGGTCGGCAGTCCGGCGCAGTGCAATGCAATGGCGTCTAGTTCGTCTGCAAGTCGCCGCCCGGATCGCTCCCGGCGCAGCCGGGCGAGGCGATCCCGCAGCGCCAGCGTCACGGCCTGGGTCTTCGTTTCGCCGGTCAGGCGCGCCAGCTCGGCCGCCAGCGCTTCTGTCTCGGGGTTGCGGATGTTGAGGGCCATGGGGCTCTACACATGCTTACAGGAAGCTACATAGTAGCATGTCCATCCTGCGTGGGCTTCTGACCGCGCCGGCACCGCCAGCTCCGGTTCGCCGGTCGCCTAGCCCGCATATCTCACCGATGCGCGAAGCGAGGGCGTGGAGATGCCGGGAAAGACAAGGCGCGCGAAAGGCCGGGCGCGCAGGCGTACTCAACAGTACGTCGAGCACCCGGGCTGAGCGCAACCGCACCGGCGGACCGGCAGGATTTACCGGTAGATCCGCGTCCGCAGCCGTGAATCGGTGAGATATGCGGGCTAGAGATCAGCATGGCCCCAAGGGGGCGGTGGCGTGTCCACGGGCGTGGTCAGGTCGAACTCGACCTGGAACAGGCGACCGGTGGGCCGGGCCAGTTCGTAGAGATAGCGCTTGCCCGGTTCGATCTCGATGGCCCAGACGTTGACCGTCGAGGCGTCGAGGCCCTCGCGCTCGAACAGGTCGATGGACTCCTGATCCACTGGGAATTCCTGGCGGGTGGCGGTCCCGGCTGTGGCGGTGTCGCCGCCGTACCAGGTGACCGTATGGTCGCCGCCGTCTTCATGGCGGTGATCGTGTTTCAGACGCAGACCCTGGTCACTGCGGGTGATCACCCAGGTTCGGCTGTGATCGTCGCCGACGTGGAACGGCACCTTGATCTCGTCTTCGCTGCATTCCCGGACGTGCATGATGAGGTCGCGATTACCGAAGGCGTCCTCGGTCGCGGGCGGTTCGTTGACCAGGACGCGGCCGGCGAAAGCCTCGCCGCAGTGCTGCGCCAGGCGAGCCATGAAGGCATCGGCGGGATGCATGGCGCCGGTGGCTTCCGCGGCACCATGGCTGGGCAAGGTCATGGCCATGGCCATGGCGAAGAGGGAGGGGCGAATGCCGGGTAGGGCCATGGGATGCTCCGATCAGCCTTGTGCTCGGAGCAGTATGCGCGATTGGACGGCCACGATCCGCCGGACCTGGGTGCACTAAAACCGTGCGTCCGGATGGGCGCCGGCCGATACACCGCATCATCGCTGGGCGTTGGGGCTGATCAGATCGCCCTGCAAGCGCCTGAAAAGGCCCTGGCACGCGGGTTGCAACACCTTGATTGCGAAGCCGCAGCGGATCTCGCCGCGGCATCAAAAAACCCAACACGGCCCGTGTTCAGGAGGCATGCCATGTTCGACGTGACCAGTGATGCAGTTGCCACAGAGCCGGCCAGTTTCAATGCTGATGTGATGTACAGCGCGATGGCCGGATTCGACAGCGAGGAGTTCGATGCGGATCTCTGTGGGCCCCTGTGGCACCCCGCTGACGAAGACGCCGTCGACAATCTGTACTTCGTTCCCGTCTGATTCCAGCGTAACCCAGGACTGACCACACCGGGGCCTCGTGCCCCGGTGTTCGTTGTGGGAGGCGCTTCGGCGCTCAAACCCGGCCCGGTGCCGGCGACCAGGCCGGATTCGGGGCACTGTCCAGATCGGCTTGCCGGCCCGCGTTGCGGGCGATGGCGCGATCCCGACGACGTTCGAGCGCTGACCGCAGCCGCTGATGGCGGACTTCGGTGATGGGATAGTTCCACACCAGTGCGGCGGCGAGCAGGAAGAACGTGGAGGGCAGCAGCGCGAAGAGCAGCTTCAGGCCCAGGATCTGGGCCGGCGGATTGATGGCATCCGGGCTGGCATCGAAGCCGATCCAGGCCAGCACCGACAGCGCGATCCAGCTGCCCAGGGAGGCGGACATCTTGGCGGTGAACGACCACGCGGCGAAGAAGGACGCGGTGCGGTTGTTGCCGCTCTTCAGGGTATCGAGATCCACCACGTCGGCCTTCATGGAGTTGGGCAGGGCCGCAAAACCACCGGCCGCGAAGCCCGATACCAGGGTGATGGGCATCATCCACCAGAAGTCCCCCGGGCCCAGCAGCAGGTAGGCCGGATTGGCCAGGGCGATCAGCGTGAAGCAGCCCACGTAGGCCCGGTGCTTGCCCACCTTCGAAGACAGCCAGACCCAGAACGAAATGCCCGCCAAGTTCGCGGAGAAGAAGAAGGCGAGCATGATCACCGCCATGTCCTCGGCGCCGAGCACGAAGGCGATGTAGAAGATGTACAGCGGGGTGGCGATGGCGAAGGCGATGGAGCCGATGGTGAAGGCCGCGATCAGGCGCTTGAACGGACCGTTGCGCCACATGAGCTTGAAACCCTCGCCCAGGGGCACCCGGGAGCTGACGTAGTCCCGGGTCTCCGGAACATTCCACACCGTCACGCCGATGCACAGCGGCAGCAGGAACAGGGTCAACCAGCCGACGACGCTGAGCACGGCGCCGGTGCCGCCATAGCCGAAGGCCAGCAGCGCGATCACCGGTACGAGCTGGGCACTGAGCGTCCCCACCACCCCCATGAAGGAGCGCCAGCCGGTGATCCGTGAGCGCTCGTTGTAGTCCGGCGACAGCTCAGCGGCCCAGGAATAGTAGGGGATCATGAGCATGGTGGTGCCCACAGACAGCACCATCATCCAGGTGAACAGGTGAGCCGCGCCGGCACCTTCGGGGGGCAGGAAGAGGTTGAAAAAGGCCAGCATGAGTACCGGCGCGGCAGCCAGGATCCACGGTCGCCGTCGACCCCAGCGGGTGTGGGTGCGGTCGCTCAGATAGCCCACGAGGGGGTCGGTGATGACGTCGAAGATGCGCGCCACGAGGATGATGTTGGCGGCCAGGGCCAGACTCACGCCCATCTCCCCAGTGTAGAACTTGGGCACGAAGACCATGATCGGGAACACGGCCATGCTCGCCGGCAGATCGGTGACGCTGTAGCAGAACAGCGTCTTTTTGTTCATGGCCATGGTGGATCCCCTCCCCGGGCCTTTTGCCGGACTCTACCTTGCCGGGGAGAGATGCGGAATCCGTCGCGGGTCGATCCCGGGCGGTGGGGCGGCGGCCAGCATCGCCCGGCCGGTCTGGGCATGGTGCGCCAGGGTCCGCTTCCGTATCCTCCAAGCCGTCGTGGAGACACTGCTTGCCGGTGCTCCCCAGGATTTCTTCGGTTGGAGCAGAGCAAGCATGCGCAGAAACAGACTCGGTCGCAGCGGGATCGTCGTTTCCGACATCTGCATGGGCACCATGACCTTCGGCAGTCAGGCCGACGAGGCACAAGCCTTCGCCATCATGGACCGTGCCTTCGAGGCGGGTATCGATTTCTTCGATACTGCGGAGATGTACCCGGTGCCACCCGATGCCAAATGGATCGGCGCCACAGAGGAGATCGTCGGGCGCTGGATGAAGGCGCGGGGCAATCGGGAGGGGGTCATCCTCGCCACCAAGGTGGCCGGACCAAGTCACGGCTGGATCAGCCCGCCGCTGCGTTCCGGCAAGACCGGCCTCGACCGGCATCAAATTACGACGGCGGTGGAGGCAAGCCTGAAGCGCCTGCAGACCGACTACATCGATCTTTACCAGACCCACTGGCCGGATCCCGACTATCCCAAGGAAGAGACCCTGCGCGCTCTCGACGACCTGGTGATCGCCGGCAAGGTGCGGATCCTGGGCTGCAGCAACGAAACCAGCTGGGGTCTGATGAAGAGCCTCGCGGCATCGGAGCGGGAAGGACTGGCGCGCTTCGACACCATCCAGAACAACCATAGCTTGAACAATCGCCGCTTCGAGGACGATCTCGCCGAGGTCTGCCGGCGGGAGCAGGTCAGCTCCATTCCCTATTCGCCCTTGGCAGGTGGCGTGCTCAGCGGCAAGTACCAGGATGGCGCCCGCCCCGAGGGTGCCCGCTTCACCAACTACCTGTCCGCCGGCAAGCGGCAGCAGGTGATGGCCCAGCGCTTCGTCAACGCCAAGTCGCTGGCCTCCACGGAGCGTTTCGCCGCCATCGCGGCCGAGGCCGGCATGTCCCTGGTGACTCTGGCCACGGCCTGGAGCAAGCAGCACGACTTCGTCGCTTCCACTATCGTGGGTGTGACCACGGTGGATCAGCTCGACCCCATCCTGGCGGCGGCGGACGTCACCCTCGATGGGGACACCCTGGCGGCCATCAATGCGGTCTCGAAGGACATCATGTATCCGATGGGGTGATGATAGCGATCAGGGGCTGGTTGCCGAACTCTTCTCGCGGCGATTGCCATGATCCGGCCCCGGATTGTCCTGTGGCGGTGATGCCATGAACCCTGCCCTGCAGTGAGAAACCTCATGAGCCACCGGGCACTGCATCGCCACAAACGTCTGCGTCGAACCCCGCCAGGTGCCTCCCCGGGTACGTTGACGGTCGCGCCGGGCGCCGTGCGCCCGCAGCTGCAGGTCATGGCCTACGGGCCGGATGACTTCTCGGAAGCTCCGCTTGCGGCGCCCGGTGAGCTGCTCTCCGTCCCGGCGGCCGACGTCCGCTGGGTCAACGTGGACGGGCTTGGAGACATCGCCACGCTGCAAGGGGTCGGGACCGCGTTCAGGCTTCATCCGCTGGCGCTCGAAGACATCGTGAATCTGCATCAGCGCCCCAAGGTGGAGGCCTACGACGGCTACCTGTTCATCGTGCTGCGCACGCCGGTGCTGTTGCCGCCGGAAGGCCACGCGTTTCCCGATAGACTGGAGACGGAACAGATCACCCTGGCCCTCGGGCGCGATTTCGTGGTGACGTTTCAAGAGCGCCCAGGGGACCAATTCGAGCCGGTTCGTCGCCGCCTGCGCAGCCCCGGTGGCCAGACCCGCCAGCGCGGTGCGGACTATCTGGCCTATGCCCTGATCGATGCCGCGATCGACGCCTTCTTTCCGATACTCGAAGCCTACGGCGAACGGGTGGAGGAACTCGAGGATGATGTCGTTGCGCATCCCGGGAACCGGCAGATCGCCCGCATCCACGACTTGAAGCGCAACCTGTTGACGGCGCGCCGCGCGCTGTGGCCCATGCGCGACATGCTCAACGCCCTGCTGCGCGAGGACTCGCCCTTCATCGAGGAACACACACGGGTCTACCTGCGTGACTGCCACGATCACGCGATTCAGTTGATCGACATGATCGAGACCTACCGGGAGATCTGCTCGGGGCTGGTGGACATCCACCTCTCCAGCGTCAGCAATCGGATGAACGAAGTGATGAAGGTGCTGACGATCATAGCCACCATCTTCATTCCTTTGACCTTCATTGTCGGCGTCTATGGCATGAACTTCGATCCGGCGGCCGGGCCGCTGTCGATGCCGGAACTGAGCTGGCGCTACGGCTATCCGCTAATCCTGCTGCTGATGGCGCTGATCGCTGCCGGACTGGTGCTCTGGTTTCGCCGCAAAGGCTGGATCGGGAAAGGACAGGATTGAACATGGGTACGCGTCATGCCCGCCCCGACGGCCTGACGCCCACGCCTCCGTCGCCAACGGGTGCCTGATATGAACCCAACCTCTTGTCCGCCCCGCATTGTGATCGTCGGAGGGGGTGCAGGTGGCCTGCCACTGGCCACCCGGCTAGGCAAAAGGCTCGGTAGCAGTGGCCGCGCCCGCATCACGCTTGTGGACAGCAATTCCGTTCATGTGTGGAAACCCCGCTTCCACGAGGTGGCGACCGGCACCATCGATTCCGATCTCGATGCGCTGGATTATCGCGGTCATGCCCGAGTCAACCACTACGGTTTCGAACCCGGCACCTTGAGTGGTGTGGATCGCGAAAGAGGTGAAATCATCCTCGCTCCGCTGCTCGACAGGGAGAACCGGGAGATCCTCCCTGAGCGCCGGCTGGGCTACGACCAGCTGGTGCTGGCCATCGGCAGCCAAGGCAATGATTTCAATACGCCCGGAGTGCGTGAGCATTGCATGTTCATCGATACCCGCGAACAGGCCGATCGCTTCCACGAGCGATTTTTGAATCTCTGCCTGGCTGCAAACTACGCTGACAAGCCACTCAGTATTGCCATTGTCGGTGCTGGCGCCACGGGTGTGGAACTGGCGGCCGAACTGCATCATGCCGTGGCTGTGCTGCACCGCTACGGCCATCGTCAGCTGAATCGCAAGCGCCTGCATGTGCACCTCATCGAGGCCGGCCCCCGCATCCTGCCTCCTCTGCCCGAGCAGGTGTCCAGCGCTGCCCACCAGCGCCTGGAAGCGCTGGGGGTGACGGTCCATACCAGCTCCCAAATCGCGGAAGCCCGCCTCGATCGCCTGCTGGCTGTTGATGGCAGCGAGATCATCGCCGACATGCTGGTGTGGGCAGCGGGGATCAAGGCGCCCGCGTTGCTGGCGACGCTCGGGCTTGAAACCAACCGGCTCAATCAGCTGGTGGTCGAACCGACGCTGCAGGTCAAAGGCGAGGGTGCGGTATGGGCGATGGGTGATTGCGCCAGCTTCATCCCGGAGCCGGGGGCACGACCGGTACCGCCCCGTGCCCAGGCCGCCCAGCAGATGGCCCATCTGCTGGGCGTCAACTTTCCGCGCCTCCTGGCCGGCAAGCCGTTGCGTACTTTCCGCTACCGGGACAGAGGTTCCCTGGTGTCACTGTCCACATTCAGTTCCGTCGGCAACCTGATGGGAAATCTCGGCGGCGGGCAGTGGTTCATTCAGGGCTGGCTCGCGCGGACCATGTACATCGGCCTTTATCGCCTGCATCAGGCGGCGCTTTACGGTTGGCCGCGCACCCTGCTGCTGCTGGTGGCCGGGCGCTTCAATCGATTGGTTCGGCCACGCCTCAAGCTGCATTGAGGCGGGCGTCCTGCTGGCCGCCCATCAAAGCCCGCCCGAGACCGTGAGTATCTGGCCGGTCACCCAGCCACCGGCATCGCTGGCCAGATAGATCGCCGCGGCCGCCATGTCGTCCGGTGTGCCGAGCCGCTTCAGGGGAATGCGCTTCTCCGCCATCTTCTCCAGCGCCGGCTCATCCATCTGCAGGGCCGTCATCATCACTTCGGTGGGGACGAATCCGGGCGCGATGCCATTCACCCGCACCTCCGGGGCAAGTTCCACCGACATGGTGAGCGTCAGCGCGTTCACGCCCGCCTTGGCGGCGGAGTAGTGGCCACTGCCCGGTACCGCTCGCGTGGCGGCCGGCGAAGTCACGTTGATGATGCTGCCGCCCTCGCTCATGCGTTCGGCCGCGATCACCGACGCCATCCACACGGCAGTGAGATTGACCCGCAGGCAGGCTTCCCAGTCGGCCTCGTCCAGTTCGCGCAACGGTGTGCGCACGGCCGAACCGCCGGCGTTGTTGACCCAAACGTGCAAGCCGCCGAAAGCCTTCACGGCCGCGTCCGCCAGTGCCGTCACCGCGCTGCGATCAGTGACGTCGGTGGTCACGGCCAGCGCCCTGCCGCCTGCGGCGGTGATCTCGTCGGCAACACGGGTGATGCGATCGGTATGGCGCGCCGCCACCACGACTGCGGCTCCTGACAAAGCAAACGCCTTGGCAATGCCTTCCCCGATACCCTGGCCGCCGCCAGTGACGACGGCGACTTTCCCCTCGAGGTCAAAACTGTGCATGAGATTCTCCTAGCAGCTGAACACCACAGAAGCTTCGGTCTCGCAGTAGTGTACGTGGACACCGCCCCCAAAGACGCGCCTCCCCCCCGACAACTACCGAACGCCCCCTGTGCCACCATCACCATCACCATCACCATCACCACTGATGCCTG
>JAFIFJ010000152.1 GCA_020832085.1 Gammaproteobacteria bacterium
TCGCAGTCGGGCCAGGAAAGCCTGGTGAGAAGCAAGATCCCCATCCGGGTCCATGTCCACGCCGGCCTCGGCCAGCCCGCCGTGCAGCTCGCGTATGCGCTCCATGCGCTCGAACATCTCCGCCAATGAGCTGGGCGGAGCGTCCCATTGCAGACCGGCGGCAGCGCGCGCGATGCGTGCAAAGTACGCCCGGTCCTGATCGGCTTCGGTATCCATCACTCGACTATACCAGCGGGCGGCACTTTCTGATCAGGCGCAGGCCGGCTCGGGATGCCCTATGATCATGTCTGGAGGCGTTCGCAGGGAAGACGGCCATGAGCCGCATCGATCAGTTGCGCGAGGAACTCGGGGGCGCCCATCCGGTGGCAGCCACCAAGGTGAAGGATCATCTCGAACCCATCGTTCGCGGCTTCATCGAGGCCGCACCGTTTCTGGTCATGGCCAGCAGCAACGGCGAAGCTTACCTGCATTGCCCGCGCGCCTTTCACTTCGCGGCGCTGTGGGATGCGGACACCATCGCTGCCAACAGGGGACGACCCTTGAAGTCATTACGCACATGAAGTTCCGAAGCGCCCTGACCCTCGGCGCCATCGCCCTCCTGCTCACCGCCTGCACCGGGACACCCTCCGGCGTGGAACCGGTCACCGGCTTCGATGCCGAGCGCTATCAGGGCCGCTGGTACGAGATCTTCCGTCTCGATCACCGCTTCGAGCGGGGTCTCACCAACGTCACCGCCGACTACCGCATTCTGGATGACGGCCGGGTGGAAGTGATCAACCGGGGCTTCGATCCGCGCAAGTGCGAATGGCGGGACGTCGAAGGCACCGCCCGCTTCCTCGAAGATCCCGGCACAGCCAGCCTGGCGGTGAGCTTCTTCTTCGGCATCAGCGGTGGCTACCACGTCATCGCCCTGGATCACGAGGACTATGGCTACTCGATGGTCTCCGGCCCCACCCGCGGCTACCTGTGGATCCTGGCGCGGGAACCGAGGCTCGATGCCGACATTGTCGAGCGCCTCATCGAGCAGGCGGCGGCGCTGGACTTTCCCACTGAGGAACTGATCCGGGTCGACCACGGCGAGCAGGATTGCTGACCAGAGCGAAGCTCCGATTGATGAGAAGCGAAGCTCCAGCTGATCAGGATCGAAGCTCCGGCCGATCCCGAAACTGTTCGAGCACCTCGGGATTGAGCAGGGCCTCGGTGTTCGCCACCGGCCTGCCATGCACCACGTCCCGCACGGCGATCTCGGAGATCTTGTTGCTCACCGTGCGCGGCAGGTCGGTCACGGCAAGGATCTTGGCCGGCACGTGGCGGGGGGTGGCGTTGGCGCGGATGACCCCGCGAATACGGCTGATGACCTCTTCATCGAGTTCGCTGCCTTGGCGCAACACAACGAAGAGCACCACGCGCACGTCGCCCCTGAAGTCCTGCCCGATGACCAGGCAGTCGACCACCTCGTCCACCTTCTCCACCTGCCGATAGATCTCCGCCGTGCCGATGCGCACCCCGCCCGGGTTGAGCGTGGCATCGGAGCGGCCGTGGATGATGAGGCCGTCGTGCTCCGTGAGTTCCGCGAAGTCGCCATGGCACCAGATGCCGGCAAAGCGCTCGAAGTAGGCCGCGCGGTACTTGCTGCCGTCGGGATCATTCCAGAAGCCCACCGGCATGGACGGAAACGGCCGAGTGCAGATCAGTTCGCCCTTGGTCTGCCGAACGGGCTGCCCCTGCTCGTCGAAGACATCCACCGCCATGCCGAGTCCCCGGCACTGCAGTTCACCGCGGCGGACGGGCAGCAGCGGGGAGCCCAGGGCAAAGCAGGAGACGATGTCGGTGCCGCCGGAGATGGACGCCAGCTGCAGGTCCGCCTTCACATGGCCATAGACCCAGTCGAACTGCTCCGGCAGTAATGGCGAACCGGTGGACAGCAGGGTGCGAAGCTGAGCGAGATCGAAGTCCCGACCGGGCTCGACGCCGGCCTTCTCCACGGCCGCCAGATAGCGGGCGCTGGTGCCGAAAACCGTGACGGCTTCTTCCTCCAGCACGCGGAACAGGGCGTCCCGACGGGGATACATGGGCGCGCCGTCGTAGAGCACCACCGTGGCACCGACTGCGAGACCCGACACCAGCCAGTTCCACATCATCCAGCCGCAGGTGGTGACGTAGAGGATGCGATCCTCGCGCCGCAGATCGGTGTGCAGAACCAGTTCCTTCAGGTGCTGCAGCAGGGTGCCGCCGGCGCCGTGGACGATGCACTTCGGTACGCCGGTGGTGCCGGAGGAGAACAGGATGTAGAGCGGGTGATCGAAGGGCAGATGGGCGAAGTCGATCCGCTCAGAGGGCGTACCGAAGTCGGAGTACGGGACGGTGGCCGTCAGGCTACCGGCCGCATCCGCATCACCCACGAGCACGGTTCGCTGCAGCGACGGCAGCGCACCCTGCAGGCTCCCAATGCGTTCCATGCAGGACAGCTGCCGGCCGTTGTAGCGATAGCCTGTGGCCGCAAACAGGACCTTGGGCTCGATCTGGCCGAAGCGGTCGAGCACGCCCTGAGCGCCGAAATCCGGTGAGCAGGAGGAGAAGATCGCGCCCAGGCTGGCCGCCGCCAGCATGGCGATCACGGTCTCGGGACGATTGGGCAGGAAGGCGGCGACGCGATCACCCGGCTGGATGCCGAGTTCCCGCAGCCCGGCGGCCACCCGCGCCACTTCATCGTGCAGCTCTGCATAGGTCAGCAGACTGCGGGCGCCGGTTTCATCGCGGAAGATGAGGGCCGGATGGTCATCGCGGAAGCGCAGAAGATGCTCGGCGAAGTTCAAGGTCGCGCCGTGAAACCAGCGCGCCTCCGGCATGGCGCTGCCGGAGGCCAGCGCACGCTCCGCCGGGGTTGCAAACTCGACGCCGCAGAAGCCCGCCACCCGCTGCCAGAATGATTCCGGTTCAGTGACCGACCAGTGCCAGAGCGATGGATAGTCGATGATCTCGGGCCGGCCATCGGCCTGGACCTGCTGCAGCAGGCGCTGCATGTTGCTGGCTGCGATCCGCGCCGGATCCGGCTGCCAAACCACGTTACTCATGACGTTTCGAGCCCGCGCTCGAGATGAGTCCGCCATGCCTCCCGCGCCGCGCGGCGATCCTCTTCATTGAGTTGAGGCCTGATCTGCGCAGCCGGTTGCGGCGGCGGCAGGGCGTCGCCGTCGACGTCCGGGCAGCTTGCCGCCAGGGCGGCACCCCCCCGTGCCGTGGATTCGAGCTCACGGGCCGGCAGAACCACAGCACCGGTCAGATCTGCCAGACGCTGCAGCAACCATGAGCTGCGGGCGAGACCACCGTCCACGTGCAGGTGCCCGCGCACATCCAGGGTCGCGGCGAGATCCGCGCAGCGCTGGGCAACGCCGTCGACCACGGCGCGGACGAGTTCGTTGCGGCCGGTTTCGAGGCCAAGACCGGTGAAGCTGCCCCGGATCTGATCGGCCATGTAGGGCGTACCCAACCCCGCCAGCGCCGGGACGAAGATCACGCCGGAGCGACCCGCCGCTGCCATGGCATCGAGTTCTGAGACCACTTCGAGCACGCCGATGCGCTGCAGCCATTCCACCGCAGCCCCGGCGGTGATCACCGTACCCTCGTGGCAGAACGTGTCTTCCATGCGGCCGCCGGAATGGGCGAGACGCCACAGCGGCAGGTCATAAGCTCCCGCCGGCGCTTCGGTGGGTACCGCACCGGTGTGGCGGTCGAGCATGGCAGACGTGCCGAGGGTGAGTTTGGCGTCGCCAATGTTCACTACCCCCTGGGCGAAACAGGCGGCCTGCTGATCGCCAGCCCGGGCCGCAACCGGCACTTCGGCACCGAGGAGTTTGCGATCGGTGACACCGACCAGGGCGTTGCTGGCCACCAGTCGCGGATGCCAGGCAGGCTCCTGGCCGAACAGTGCCATGGCCGCGTCCAACCAGCCTCCAGAGGCTGCATCGTAAAGGCCGGTGGCGCCGGCATTGGAGGGATCGGTGGCAAAGGCCTCTCCAACCGTCAGCCAATGGGTCAGCCACACGTCAGGCGTGCCGAGCCTGAGTTGGCCCCGGGCTGCAGCGCTTCGCACCTCAGTGTGCTCGGCCGTCAGCCATTCGAACTTGGTGCAGCTGGCCAGGGTGTTCACCGGCAGGCCCATGGCACGCAGTTCCTGGACGCGGATCAGCGTGCGACGGTCCTGCCAGCCGATCACCGGCGCCAGCGGTGCACCCGTTGCAGAGTCCCAAGCCACCACGCTGCTGCGCTGATTGACGATACCCAGAGCGCGCAGATCAGCGGCACCACAACCTGCCTCGGCGAGGGCGGCCTTGATGACCTCGAGACTGCGAACGCAGAAGTCGTTGGCGTCCTGCTCGATGCGGTCCGCGGCAGGAAAGGTGACTGCAAGGCGCTGATAGGCTTGGCCCATCACTTTACCGGCGGCGTCGAACACCACCGCTCGCACCCCTGTCGTGCCCAGATCCAGACTGAGAATGGGTCCGCTCATGGCGTCAGCCTCCTGAACTCAGCGCGGGATCAGGACACCCGGATTCATCAGATCGTTCGGATCCAGAGCCTGCTTCACGCTGCGCAGCAGATCCACTCCGGCGTCGCCGATTTCCGTGGCCAGCCAGTCCCGGCGCACCCGACCGATGCCGTGGTGATGGGCGATGCCCGCGCCGAGTTCCGCGGCCGCTTGCATGGCACCTCGCCAACAGGCGTCATAGGCCGCGACCATGGACTCCCGCTCGGGCGCCAGGGCGAAGGTGAAATAGAGATTGGCGCCGGAGCGGTAGGCATGGGAGGAATGCGCCGATGCGGCCACCAGGCCCGGCACAGCCTCGAAGCGGGCCAGCGTGGCCTCGTACAGGCTGTTCAGGCGCTTCCAGTCCGTGGCTACCTCGATGGTGTCCACCACCAGTCCCTGCTCGAACAGTTCGCGCCAGCTCGGCACCGTGTTGCGGTGGGCAAACCAGTCATCCACGGTCTGTTTGTCCGCCGCTTCGCCACCGCGGGCGGCGCAGAGTTCGGCCACGGCCTGCGCTTCCACTTCAGCCTGGGCTCCGGGTCCCTCGTGCAGGAAGATCAGCATCGCTCGACCTTCCGGGCAGGTCTCGCGGAAATGGCGACGGCTCTCGCGGGCGTCGTATAGACGCACCACAGGCGGGCGCCAGCCCTGGCGCAGGACTTCGCGCATGGCTTCGATGCCGGCGGCGAAGTCAGCGAAGTGAAAGGCCTGCCGGACCGCGTTTTCGGCTTTCAGGCGCAGCGAGAACGTGACTTCGGTGATGACACCGAGCGTGCCCTCGCTGCCGAGCAGAAGCTGACGCAGATCCGGGCCGGCAGCCGCCCGCGGCGTGGCCCGGGAGCGGAACAGGGAACCATCGGGCAGCACGGCCTCGAGATCGTAGAGGAGATCCTCGGTGTTGCCGTAGGCGGTGGAGTACTGGCCGGAGGCCCGGGTGGCCACCCAGCCGCCCACCGTGGACAGGGCGATGGACTGAGGCCAGTTGCCGATGGTGAAACCCTCAGCCGCCACCGCGTTCTCGGCATCGATGCCCATGGTGCCGGCGCCAAAGGTGGCCAGCAGGTTGTGTTCGTCGAGCTTCACGAGTCCCGTCAGGCCACGGGTGGACAGCACCACCTGATCGCGTCCTGCCAGCACCCCGCCGCAGACGCCGGATCCCCCACCGCGGGTGACCACGGCCGTGTCGTGGGCGCGACAGATGCGCACGGCCTCAGCCACCTCGGCGCTGCTCTTCGGCGTCACCACTGCCAGCGGCAGGGGATGGGGCTCACCCAGCCAGTCCAGCAATTCAGAACGAGCCCAGTAGTCCCTGCCGTGGGCCGTGAGGGTCGCTTCGTCGGTGGCCACGGCATCCCCAAGCGCCGCGGTGAGGGCGGTCAGTACCTTGCTCAAGTGCTCTCCCCTTTTCGATGGTCAATGCTGAAACGACATCTCCTGCCGGTAGCGCTGGCGAACCTGCTCGATCTGACGACTTCGCTCGGCCGCATCCCAGCCCAGCAGTTCCGCCATGCGTGCAGCCGCAGGGGCCAGCAGCGCTTCCCGCTCCGCCGGGCTGTACCAGGCCGCCCGGGTGCGCCGGTAGATCAGATCCTCGAGGCTGTAGGCCGCTTCCACGTTGACGGCCCAGTCCACCTCACCCAGGATGACCTCCCCCTTCCTCACCAGCGGCTCGGCCCCGGCGGCGAGAACGTCCCTGGCCTCGGTACCGTAAAGGCGAACCAAGCGGTCCGCGCAGGCGCGCCCAAGATTGCCCATCCCGGGCAGCGACCGTGCGAGGTGTTCGAGGTCGCCGGCGAAGTCGCCGCCGGGCAGGGGTTGCAGTTCCGGTGGCGGCGGCAGTGAGCGACCGAGCTGCTCGCCCACCTTGACCATGATGTCCTCGGCCATCTTGCGAAAGCCGGTGAGCTTGCCGCCGGCAATGGTGACCATGCCGCCGGCGCCGATCCAGATCTCGTCCTTGCGGGACATCTCCTTGGCCTGCTTGCCGGGCTCGGCAATGAGGGGGCGCAGGCCCGACCAGGCGGCAGTAACGTCATCCACGGTCAGGTCGGGGACATCAAAGTAGCGATTCACCGGCTCCAGCAGGTAGCGCACATCCTCCGCGTCGATCTCGGGCCAGCGCCAGTCCTCGCCCTGATAGGTGGTGTCCGTGGTGCCGAGGTAGACCGTATCCCCACGGGGAATGGCGAAGATGGAACGCTTGTCCTCGGCCGTCATGACTACCAGATTGCGCACCGGCAGGCGGTCAGCCGGCAGGACGATGTGCACGCCCTTGGAGAGGTGGAGCCGGGATCCTTCCCGCTCGGCTTCGAGCCCGGCCACGCGATCAGCCCAGGGTCCGGCGGCATTCACCACCACCCGGGCGCGAATCTCCGGTTCACTGCCCTCCAGTGCGCAGCGGGCGCGCACGCCCACCACCTTGCTGTCTTGCTGACTGCCTTCTCTCAACAGCGCCACCGCTTCCAGGCGCGAGGCCACGACCGCGCCGGCACCTGCCGCCGCTCGCAAGGTGGCGAGCACCAGCCGCGCGTCGTCAGTGAGGTACTCCCGGTAGGCGCAGGCGTGGGGATGCCGACGCTGATCGAGCTTGGGCTCGTGGTAGGCGAGCTCCTCACCGCTCCAGTTGCGATGCAGGTCGGCCTCGGCCACGGCGCCGAGCTTCTCGTAGGCGGTTATGCCGGTGCGGAATTTCAGCAGGCTCATGCGGGACTTCGCCGGAACCAGCATCCAGTAAGGTTCCGCCAGGTGTGGAGCGAGCCGATGCACGGCCTTGCGCTCCAGTGCCGTTTCCCGGACCAGGGCCACATCGCCCATGGCCAGATAGCGCAGGCCGCCATGGATCAGCTTGGAAGACCGGCTCGAAGTGCCGACCGCGAAGTCATCAGCCTCGATCAGCGCTACCGACAGGCCCCGCAGGGCCGCATCGCGGGCGATACCGGCGCCGGTGATACCGCCACCGATGATGAGGACGTCGAAGGTCTCTGCAGCCAACCGAGCGAGGGTGTCGGTCCGGCCCGTGGCGGACAACGCGGTCTCCGTCATGATTTCTCATCCAGTAACGCCCACCCGAAGGGTCGCACAGAAAGCCGTGGACGGGCAGGATCACTTTGACACCTGAGCCACAACGCTTGCCACCGCCGCCATTGATGATATACATTTAACTAATGTATATCCATGACGCCGGAGAACGACATGCAAATCGCGAAATGGGGAAACTCCCTTGCCGTTCGCCTGCCCGCGGATCTGGTGCGTAAGCTCGGTCTGAAGGAAGGCGATCAGATCGAGCTCGTTGCCGACGCTGGCCATTTTAGGGTCATTCGGCAACCTCGGGCCGAAGATGTGCTCCAGCAACTGCGAGGCTTGCGTGGCAAGTTACCTGCCGCAGAGCGGTTGAGCCGCGACGCCGCGCATGAGCGGTAACTTTGTCGATACCAACATCGTGCTTTATCTGCTCGATGACGGATCCAAGGCCGACTATGCCGAAGCGATCCTGGCACAGGCGCCACGCATCAGCGTGCAGGTTCTGAATGAAGCCCTGGTGAACTGCCGCAGAAAGGCCGGGCTGACCTGGCAGGAGACGGCTACTTTCCTGTCCGGGCTTCAGGCCCTCTGTCCAGTGGAGAGCCTGACGCTGCAAACCCATGAGGTGGGGCGCGCACTAGCTGAACGCTACCGCTTCTCTGTCTATGACGCGATGATCGTCGCGGCAGCGCTTATCGCTGGCTGCACGACTCTCTACACTGAAGACATGCAGCATGGCCTTCTGGTGGAGGGTCAACTCCGGCTGGTGAACCCCTTTGCCTGAGCCGAAGGGAATGGAGCAGGCATGAAACAGGTCGTCTGTGCAGCCTTCCTCAGGAACGGAAAGATCCTGCTCGCCCGGCGTGCGCCCGGCGAGCATCTCGCCGGTTTCTGGGAACTGCCCGGCGGCAAGGTCGAAGCCGATGAGACCTTGGCGCAGGCGCTATCGCGGGAGTTGCTCGAAGAGCTCGGCGTCAAGGCGCGGGTGGGGGCAGAGCTCACCCGCAGCATTTACCACTACGAACGGGGCAGCGTCGAACTCATCGCCCTGACCACCGAGTTCGACGGCGAGGTCGGCCATCTCAGCGTCCACGATGCAGTGCAGTGGTGCTCCCGGGGGGCGCTTGCGAACCTTCCCATCGCACCGGCCGACATACCCCTGCTCGACAGCATTCTCGCCTGAACCGGAAGCTGACGGCGCTCAGGCGTCTGCGGATTCCGGCGGTGGCGCGTGCTGGGCGAGGAAGTCTTCGGTGGTGTTCGTCCGCGGGTAGTCGCCCTCCGGCTGGGGAACGCCGAGAAATGCACACAGTGGCCCCCAACCTTCGGCCGCCTCGAACACCAGCAGCCGATCTGCCGGCGCCTCGGCGATGACCGACTCCACGTGCCTGCGGTAGACCGCCAGCACATGGTCGCGGTCGTCCATGCGGCCATCGAAGATCCGCTTCCAGATGATCTCTTCCGCCCACTGACCGAAGTGCCGGAGTCCCGGCTCATCGCTGTGCGCCGCCGCCATGCTCGAAGGGTAGATGGTGTTCATCACACTTTCATACCAGCGCTCGGGGTCGCGGGTGGACAGGATCACCTTGGCCTCAGGGAAGGCGGCGAGCTGCTCCCGCCAGAGATTGCAGGCCGGCCAGTCCACCGCCGCGCGATAGCCCCGGTAGAGGGCATTCCAGTCGATGGCTTCGCCCCGATGTGCCGCGGCCCAGATCGGAATGTGCTCCGGCTGCTCGAAGACCTCGGTCATGTGGTAGCACTTGTTGAATCCGAGCTGCTCCAGCGCCACCTTCAACGACAGGGTGCCCGTGCGGCCGAAGCCGGCGCCGATGACCTGCAGTGACATGGTTTACCTCCCCTCCCAGGCATGGCCGACAGTCAATCGCCGATGAGAAATGATCGTACCGGTTCCAGCGTGCGCTCGGGTGCCTCCTCATGGGGGACATGCCCAAGGTCGGCGAACGACAACAGCCGTGCATCCGGCAAAGCCGAAAGATAGTCGGCGGCATTGCTGAAGGGAATCATGGCGTCGCGCTCGCCCCAGAGCAGCAGGGTGGGCGCCTCGATGCGAGCAAGCAGGGGTTCGGGCTGAACGAGCACCACCTGGGCCATGCGCTGGAGCATGGCAACGCGGTTGCCGGGGGCGAGCAGCAGATCGTGGTAGCGCCGAACCTGTGCATCCTGGAGTTGCTTCGGGTCCGCATAGGCCACTTTGAGATTCATGCGCAGCACCGACTTCGGCAGTGCAAAGCGCAGCAGGCCCAGCGCCGCAGGCACCTCCGGAGCCTTGCCGTACTCGAAACCTGGACTGGCGAAGCCGTCCGGGGAGATCAGCACCAGGCGTTCGACCCGCTCGGGATGCGCTGCGGCAAAGCGCCAGGCGATTCGGCCTCCCAGGGAATTGCCTACCAGACTGGCCCGTGCCAGCTGCAATTGGTCGAGGAGCGCCAGGAGGATCTGAATGCTCCGTTCGTCAGAGTAGTCGGCAGCCGGGTCCGCGGCGGACAGACCCGCGCCGGGCAGATCCAGACTGATGACGCGCAGCTCAGACGCCAGCGCATCGGCCCAGGGCTCCCAGGTATGCAGGCTCGCGCCGAAGCCATGCAGCAACAGCACGGCTGGCCCGTGGCGTGGACCGCGGTCACGGATGTGCAGACGGGTTCCGTCCACCTCCAGAAAGTCATCTGGCGCTGCCGCATAGCGGGACTCGAGTTGCTCTCGGGGCTTGTCCGGCGTCCAAAGCCATGCAGCAACGGCCGCCAGACACAGCAGCAGGACGAGCACGATGATCAATGCTGGCTTCATGCGGAGCCTTATCGGAGTGGATCACACTGCAGTGTAGCCAGTTGCGCGCCCGCAATGAGCGATCTTGGCCCGATGAGGGCGCCTTGTTGCAATGAAAACGTGAGCGCAGCCTCGTGGCAGCCTACAATCCCTCCCCTAGCTATCGAATCAGCCCAAGAGGTGAACGATGAAGTCGAAAGTCTGCGACATGCTCGGGATCGAGTTCCCCCTGTTTGCCTTCAGCCACTGCCGCGACGTGGTGGCAGCTGTCAGCAAGGCCGGCGGCTTTGGCGTGCTCGGCGCGGCCGGCCATCGGCCGGAGAGCCTGGAGGTGGAGCTGAAGTGGATCGACGAGCACGTGGACGGCAAGCCTTATGGGGTCGACCTGATCGTCCCGACCAGCATGGCGAACAAGGACGGCAACTTCAGCGCCGAGCAGATCGAGGCGGCCATTCCTCCAGAGCACAAGGCCTACGTGGAAGGCATCCTTGCCCAGCATGGGGTCGACACCAAAGGGCTGTGGGACCGCAAACTCGATTCCAACTTCGCGGCCGGCATGCGTGAAACCGGCGCCGCCGCCATTCTCGACGTGGCCTTCTCCCATCCCATCAAGCTGATCGTCAACGCCCTGGGCGTACCGCCCAAGATCATGATGGATCGCGCCCGCGCCGAAGGTGTGGCTGTCGGCGCGCTCACGGGCGCGCCTGAGCACGCCATCAAGCACGCGGAGGCCGGCGTGGACATCCTCATCGTCTCCGGCACGGAAGCCGGCGGCCATTGCGGCGAGATCTCCACCCTGGTGCTGGTTCCTGAAGTGATCGAGGCCCTGAAGCCCTACGGCGATATCCCGGTGCTGGCCGCCGGCGGCATCGTCACCGGCCGGCAGATGGCGGCCTGCATGGCCATGGGCGCAGCCGGAGCCTGGACCGGGTCGGTGTGGCTGACCACGGCCGAAGCAGAGACCAATCCCGCCGTGAAAGAGAAGATGCTCGCGGCCAACTCACGGCAGACCGTGCGTTCGCGCAGCCGCACCGGCAAGTATACCCGCCAGCTGCGCTCCGCCTGGACCGACGCCTGGCAGGCCGAGGACGCACCGGTGCCGTTGCCCATGCCGCTGCAGAGCCTCGTTTCCGAGCCGGCCCTCTCCCGCATCAACAAACTGGCGGAGTCCGGCGACCCGGGGGCGAAGCAGCTGGCCACCTACTGGGTGGGTCAGGGTGTGGGGCTGATGAACTCGCCGCAGTCAGTGCGCGCGGTGGTGCAGGACTTCATGGAAGATTTCGCGGCCGCCGCCGAGCGCATGGCAGGGATCATGGAGGACTGATCGCAGCCCCATGAGCCCTTCAGCGTTCGAACTGCATCCGCAACTGGCCGCCGACACTCTGCTCGTCGGCGACCTGCCGCTGTCGCGGCTGCTGCTCATGAACGACGCGCGCTTTCCCTGGTGCATCCTGGTGCCCCGGCACCCAGGATTGCGCGAACTGCATGAACTCGACGAGGCCGACAGCACGGCACTCTTCGCCGAGATCCGCCAGCTCTCCCAGAGGCTGCTGGCCCTCGGCGACGTGGACAAGCTCAACGTCGCCGCCCTCGGCAACCGCGTAGCGCAACTCCACGTCCACGTCGTTGCCCGCCGCAGCACCGATGCCGCCTGGCCCGACCCGGTCTGGGGCAAAGGTACGCCGCAACCCTACGACCCGGCCCAAGCAGAAGCCCTCCTCACCCACCTCCGCACCCCCTGAGAAGTATTGGACATCCACATAAGTATTGGACATCCACAAATGTATTGGACATCCAGAAACTTAGGGGACATCCAAGAAAGTTTGTGGATGTCCAGAATTTGGGGTGGGGTCAGGGTGCGCCGAGGGTGGCTTGCAGGGCGCTGAGGGCGGCGGCCTCTTCGGGCGTCAGTGCGGGGGCGTCGCTGCAGCGGGGATCAGTCTTCTGCAGGGCCCGGGTCACCGCTTCGGTGAGCGGGATCGGGTCGCAGCCGTGGCCCTGCTCGCAGATCAGATCGCGGTCCGGGTTGGCCTTGACGTGGCAGGCGAAGCAGTTGCCTCCGAAGCGGTTGTTGACGTCCGCAAAGCCGCGGGCACGGATGCTGGTCCCGCCGGAGGTGGTGTCGAGTTCGAAGAACTCCCAGTCCCGCGTCGCCGGATTGTAGCCGTCGCTGCGCTTCACCATGGCCTCGCCGGGCACCAGCTGCACCAGTGAACCAGGCGGCCAGACTCCGGTTTCGGCCTCGGCCACGGCCAGGGTCGCGGCAAGGTCCCCGTGCAGATTGCTCACATAGAAGCCGCGCACCGGCGTCATCTCCAGCAGACAGCCGAAGTCCTCGGCGCCGATCTCACGCTCAGCCAGCACCGGCGCGGCCAGACACGCCCCGAATACGCCCATCCCAATCCAGCCCAGTACCCTCGAGGTTAGCATCCAACGTCTCCAAGCAGCCAATATTGGACATCCAGAAACTTTCGTGGATGTCCACAATTGGGGATTGAACGCTTATTTTAATTTGTGTGCAATATATTTGTTGGCGTTATTTTGGTAGGATGCTGGTCATGTGGGGTCGGTCCCGTGGAGGACTTCCGTGTCTGCATTATTCGATCCGCTGCTGCTCGACCATCAGATCTGCCGCTCGCTGTACTCGGCCAGCAGCGCCCTCACCCGGGCCTACCGGCCGCTGCTGGCGCCACTGGGTCTGACCTATCCCCAGTACCTGGTGATGCTGGCGCTGTGGGAGCGGGATCAGGTCACCGTGGGTGATCTCTGCACCCGCACCCGACTCGACCCGGGCTCGCTGACGCCCCTGCTCAAACGCATGGCCAGCAAAGGCCTGCTGCTCAGGGCCAGGGCGAAGGAGGACGAACGGAAACGGGTGATCGCCCTGACCCGGGCCGGGCTCGAACTCAAGGCGCGCGCCCTGACCATCCCGGAGCAGATCGCCTGCGCCAGTGGGCTCAGCCTCGAACAAGGTCTGCAGCTGCGGGAACTCACCGAGCAGCTCTACAGCCACCTGGATACAGCTTGACCGTTACCCCGTGCTCGGGGAGATTGGCAGGCAGGAGAGTACACGAGACTGCCATCATGAATGCCAGCGCCCACAGGCGACTGCAGCGAGCCCTCGAGGGACTCGAGGCGGCAAAGGATCTGCTCTCGGCCGCCGCCCAGGTGAAAGCCATCGGCATGGATCTGGGCCTGACCCACCCGGCCGTCGTCGATGACTACTCCCGGCGCCGTCTGCTCACCGCCGAGAACGGCTGCGCCCTGGCCGAGCTTTTCGGCTGGGAAGCGGAGATTCAGGCGGAATGGGAGGACTACAGCCTCACGCGCATCTGTCCGGTAGGCGCGGTCTGCCGGGTCACGACCCGGCCCTTCACCTGGGACGCCGCCACCATGGCCGAGCTGGCGCGGGAAATCGCCGGTCGCTCCGGCCAGCGCTGGAACCTGACCCCCGAGCGCGGCATCGTCGGCGGCATCAGTGTCCCGATCCACCTGCCACGCTGCGGCGTCGGCACCGTGGGCTGGATCAGCCGCGATCCGGACCTGGATCTGGACGCCATCCTCTCTGAGCACGGCAACCTGCTGCGCCTTGCTGCAATGCGGATGATGGACATCGTCTACGCCGGTCGCGAGGACGAAGGCAGCGAATCGCTGCCGACGGTCCTCAGCCAGCGGGAGATCGAGTGCCTGACCTGGGTCGCCCTCGGTCGCACGGATGCGGAAGTGGCCGGACTCATCCATCGCTCCACCACCACCGCGCGCTTCCACGTGGAGAACGCCATCAGCAAACTTGGGGCGCGCAACCGGACGCAGGCGGTGGCCATCGCCTGCCAGCGCGGTCTGATCCAACCCACCTGCGACGACCACTGAAGGCTGCTACCGCCTACCGCCTGTCCTCCGGGACACGATGCCGGTAGCATGCGCCGCCCCATGCCCGCCGCATGAGACCCGTACGTGCTACCCGAGTCCCGCCGACCCCTGCTGACCCTCGACGCGCGCTGGCCCTTCGACGTTCGCCGCAGTCCGTTCTACTACGGCTGGACGATCTGGCTGCTGTCCACGGTGGGCTTCCTGATGAGCGTGCCCGGCCAGACCATGGGCATGGCCGTGTTCACGGACCCCCTGATCGGCGCCCTGAGTCTGTCGCGCACCGAACTCTCCACCGCCTACTTCTTCGGCACCGTCGCCAGCGCCTTCTTCCTCACCCGCGGCGGTCGCTGGTTCGATCGCTTCGGCGCCCGGGCGGTGATCGTCGGCGCCAGCATCGCCCTTGGCGCTGCCGTGCTCTTCATCAGCCTGATCGATTTCGCCGCGGCTCCGCTGGCCGCCGCTTCCGGGCTGGCCATGGGCTGGTTCAGCTTTCCCCTGATCATGCTGGGTTACTTCGGGGTGCGCTTCACCGGTCAGGGCATTCTCACCAGCGCCTCGCGCAACGTGCTGCTGCTGTGGTTCGAACGCCGACGCGGCATGGTGTCCGGGCTGCGCGGCATCTTTGTCTCGTTGGGGTTCTCCCTGGCACCGCTGCTGCTGGCCTTCATGATCGACGGTTTCGGCTGGCGCGGGGCGCTGTGGGTGCTGGCGGGCGTGGTGGGCGTCGGCTTTGCTGCCGCCGCCCTCTTGCTCATTCGCGATACGCCGGAATCCTGCGGCCTGCTGCCCGACGGTCGGGTGGAGGGCGATGGCAGCCCGGAGCCGCCACCTGCCGTCGTCGACCGCACCCTGCATCAGGCCGCCGCCGATCCCGTGTTCTGGATCTACGCCCTGGCCCTGTCCATCCATGCCCTGTTCATTACCGCCGTCACCTTTCACATCGTGTCGATCTTCGACGAGGCGGGACGGGGACGCGACGAGGCCCTGGGCTACTTCTTCCCCGCCGCCATGGTCTCCACTGGTGTCAACCTGCTGGCCAGCTGGCTGGCCGATCACTACCGGCTGAAGCCCTTCCTGATCCTGATGCTCACCGCCTTCCTCATCGGCACCTTCGGGCTCTACCGCCTGGAGACCTGGTGGGGGTTCTGGCTGATGGTGGTGGGGCTCGGCAGCGGCGGGGGCCTGTGGGGCATGCTGTCGAATCTGGCTTTCGTGCGTTACTTCGGCCGACGGCACTTGGGCGAGATCACGGGCCTGAACACCTCGATCACGGTGTTTGCCAGCGCAGTGGGGCCACTGCTGTTCAGTCTGGGACTGGATCTCTTCGGCGCCTACCAATCCGCCTACGGTGTCTGCGCCGTCCTGGTCGGCGCGCTGCTGCTGGCCGCCATCGTGATCCGACAGCCGGATCCTCAGGTCAGCCCCGGCGCGCCCGTGTAGCACTCACAAGCCACATGCTCGAGCTGCTTGCGGTTGAGGATACGTATCTCGCCGCGCGAGTAGCCGATGACCCCCGCATCCTTGAGTACGCCTGACGCAATGGTCACCGCACTGCGCTGCACGCCGAGCATGTCTGCCAGAAACTGATGCGTCAGATGGAACTGATCTTTCTGCATGCGGTCATGGGTCATCAGCAGCCAGCGCGCCAGCCGTGCTTCCACCATGTGAAAGCGGGTGCAGGCCACGGACTGCGCCAACTGCAGCGTCAGAACGAAGAGATAGCGGTTCAGCGCGCGCACGAAAGCCGGAGCCGTTCCAATCATGGCCCGCGTATCCGCCGCCGTCAGGACAAGTGCGACTCCATCGCCCTGCACCAGGGCATCCTGGGGCACTTCACTGCCCCCAAGCACCATCGATGCTCCAAGCATGCCTTCATTGCCGATCATGCCCACCTCCATGGGCGCATGCCCCCTTACTGCCGCCGTCAGCGAGATGAACCCTGTGAGCGGAAAGTACGTGTGGGCATAGCGCTCATGCCTTTTGCAGAGCACTTGGCCAAACGCGAGGTCCACCATCGAGCCACGCGCCAGGAGGACGTCCTGATCTTTGCGAGGCAGTCCTGCAATCAGCTGGTTTGCCCGCAGAGGTCGCGCCAGGTCATTCACTTCCTGCACCCACACATGGCATTAACTCGACCTGGACAGACGCGGCAGAAAGCCGTCAGTCAGATCAGCAGTGTCAGGTAAGACAGGGTCGATCTCGGTTCGCTGGGACACAGAGAAGCGTGTCCGGCGTACTGCCATCAGTGCCGGCGGGGATTGGCGTGTGCAGGTACTGTGAACTCCGACAGTAAGCGATCAGTCTCCGCCTTGACGACGGCGTAACATTCGCAGCCTCGACGTTCGAGTTCAGGTCGATCGAGGATGCGGATCTCTCCACGGCGGTAGCTGATGATGCCCGCTCGCTGCAGCTTGGAAGCGGCTTCGGTGACGCCTTCCCGGCGCACCCCAAGCATGTTGGCGATCAGCTCCTGGGTCATGTTCAGGGTATCGCCACGCAGGCGATCCATGGACAGCAGCAGCCAGCGGCAGAGCTGCTGGTCGATGGTGTGATGGCGATTGCAGGCTGCGGTCTGGGCCATCTGGGTGATCAGGGACTGGGTGTAGCGCAGCAGGCGATGGTGAAATTCACCGTACTGCTCCCATTCACCCTTCAGGTGCCTGGTCTTCAGCCGATAGGCATGGCCGGCACTCTGGACGACACCGCGGCTGGGCGTGCTGCCACCCCCCATGAACAGCGCCATCCCGACGAGACCTTCGTTGCCCACCACCGAGATCTCAGCGGAACGGCCATCCATCATCACGTAAAGCAGGGAAATGATGGAATTGGTCGGGAAATAGACGTCACTCATCACGTCGCCGGATTCATAGATGACCGCGCCCAGATCGATTTCCTGAAGCACCAGATGCGGATCAATGCGCGCCCGAACAGCCTCGGGGAGCGCCCGCAGCAGCAGATTGTCGTGTGGGCTCGGCTTGTAATCCATGACGTCATTCGCAACAGCAGCCAATAGCCAAGTGTAGCGACGGAGCAGAGAAACTTATGTGCGGTAAGGAACACATCTACGAAGGGGCGGAGCCAAAGGGGGGCAAGCCACTCTGGGCCTCGCGATTAGCCTTTTTCGTTCTGTTCGCTACCGAACGGACGGCGGAACCATTTGCAGTGGACTATTACATCGGGTGCTCAGAGGAGCATCCAGAACCACGGGCACTCAGCCGCACAGTCGGTTGAATCGCGTCGGGACCGAGTCCCCCACTCGCATCGATCGAGGCTCGTGGCGCCCGCACTCGTTCCCCCAAACGAGTGCGGGCACCCTATTTGCGGCCAAAAAAGTGGCATGATTCGACCAGATCGATGACCAGTCGTAACGGAAGATGGGGGTGAGAGGGGTTCGAAGGCCGTGATGCTCGATCACTGGCCAAGGCACGTCTCTCCGCCTGGCTCCTGCCCCAGCCAGTTCCATGAGGCCACGACCCATCGGGGATCGATCCACCGACCCGCTAACGAATCCTTCGATCCAGCAGGGACCGGCCCAGCAGGATTCGGCCGGGCAACCCTGAGCTCATCCGTAATCCGCGCCAGCCGCAACCAGCATCCATGCAGCGATACTGCTCGATCGGAATGCAGTAGCTCAACAGCTTTCCAAGCAGAGTCGAGCCTCCAGGGCCGATGGGTCCATGACAGCGACCACAGGCATGCAGATCTCCCAGGATGAACGACTGCGCGCCGGCTACGGCGGTTCTGGCGGGAAACGGCCCTTGCGACGACGCCCTGTTCACCGCCAGGCCTGGCCTCTCACGACACCAGTCCCGCCAGCGGCTGACCTGACTGGCAGACACCTGTCCGCCTTCGTTCTCCCACTGCTCGATCGGATCCAGTGCAACGCGACTGGGGCCAAGGATGCTGTCCATCAGCTGATCGCCGGCACCTGCGCCTGCGCACGCTTCGTGCCGCGAATCGCGAAGTCGAGCCCGCATGGCGATCCCTCCTCGATGTCCTGACGACTCAGTGGAAAGAACTGACCAGCATGCCTCCCCCTCCCATTGAGCTCTGTTCGGTTTCGAACATAGTGGATTCGGCTCGCCGCGGAATCAGATCCCACCCGTGAGGAAGAGGATCACGAGAACGATGACGAGGACCCCGACGACGCCGCTCGGGCCGTATCCCCAGGACCGGCTGTGAGGCCAGGCAGGGATGACGCCGATGAGCAGGAGAACGAAAACGACGAGAAGTACCGTAGACAAGGGCATGGGACCACATCCGTGATGGCGTCATGGATCGAGGTTCCGACACTAGGGCGGATTCAAGGGCATATCTGTTCGATGACGTACGGACGATCTCGGGCTGCACGTAGATGCTTGAACGCTGGCGAAACAAGACTGTTGCAAGCAGGGCTTCGGCGGCTTCGCGCCGCCAGCGAGACAGGCCCGATGTTCCAAGGGCCAGCTGCGCGAAAACAGAGATCAGGAACGTCCCGTTCCAAACCGGTCGCAACTCGACGCGAGCGTCACCATTCAAGCTCCATGGAGAGAATCCACCATGAATCACTTCAAACTTCGTAATGCCATTGTCATCGGCAGTCTCGCCGGCGCCATCGCCATGGCTTCTTCCGGCTGCAGCCCGTCGGAGGACGCCACGGGCGCTTCGGCCACCGGCTCGACCGCCAGCGGGACCATGGACTCTGCCGCTTCGGACGCAAGCATCCTCTCCCGCGTCGAAGCGAATCTCGCCGGCGAGGGCGCCCTGTCCAATTCATCTTCCGACGTTGATGTCAGCATCGCCAACGGCGTGGTCACGCTCACGGGTGAGGTGGCAGACGCCGCCGCCAAGACAGCCGCAGAGCGTGCTGCACGCGCTGTAGACGGTGTCCGGAGCGTGCGCAATGACCTGACCCTGTCATCGAGGCGGACCACTTCGTCTTCCGACAGCTACGGACCGAACGAGCTGGGCGACGCCATGTCAGACAGCTGGATCACCACCCAGGTCAAGGCGGAACTTCTGAGCGACGATCTCAGCTCAGGATTCGATGTGGAGGTCGAAACCGTCGATGGCTGGGTTACCCTGACGGGAACCCTTGTCGATCGCGCAGCTATCGACCACGTCAGAACCATTGTCGAGGGCGTCGACGGCGTGCGCGGCGTCGACATTTCGAGCCTGAACGTGATGGCCAGCTCCTGAAGCCGGCTGGATCCCGACGCCCAGCGTCGGGATCCTGCGTCCGCCGCGGCGAGCTCAATGCAGCCGGGCAGGCGCCGGCCGTACGGAGATCACCACAGGCGGTGACGGACGGTGAGCACAACCCTTCGCTCATCGTAGCTCCGCCCTCCAGCATCGCTGTCACGCTCCTCGTAGCCGACCGCGAGGCTCAGCGAGGTTCTTTCCACCACCTGCCAGAGCCAGCGGACGTTCAGGGCATAGAGATCGTCCTGACGATTCTCATCCGTGAACTTGCGGCGCTGGACCCTGAGACTGGCGTCCATGGTGACACCCGGGGTGATCCGATAGCCTGCCCGAAGTTGGCCGACCAGGCGCCGGGAATCCCTCAGCACCAGATCATAGTCCTCCTCGACCGCCGACAGATCGGCCCCGAACGTCCAACGCTCCCTGCTGTAGCTGTAACCCAGACCGATGCGGGTGAGTTCGAAGACATTGCCCTCGGCGCCAACCTCATCCAGCTCGTCTCCAAACTCAGGAATACCCCGACCGCCTTCCAGGGATCGATCCGTGAACTCCCGTTGGGCAGACACGGAGAATCGGTGACCCGCCGTGGGCTCAAGATATCCGTTGGCAGTGAGCGCCAGTCCGCCCCTGCTCGGCATGCCGGATCGCGCTACCTCGTTGTAGCCGACTCCGAAGTCGACGCCAGCGTTGCGCAGCTCCCGATCAAAGGTGGCCAGCAGGGACCAGCGATCGTAGTCGGGCACCCGGTCGAGGTCGTAGTCCACCGCCAGCACAGAACCGCGCAGCCCCACGCCCTGGACGGCGGACACCCGTCGACGGTAATCCAGCGTTCCCGAGTAACGCGTACTGTCGTCGAATCCGCGATTGCTGTTGAAGAGTTCAGCCCGTACGGACGTGGTGAGCTGATTCGCGGAAGCTGCGCCGAGCAGGTAGGTGAGCCCGGTTCCGAGTGTGTCGCTTTCCCTGCGATTGTCGGGCCGGTCAGCATCCCGGCGATCGAGCAGCGTCTCGGAGCGCACGTGGTCTGTCAGCCATGTCAGTCGACCGGGAAGCAGGGAGACATTCACGGCACTGGCGCCGAAAAACACTTCATCACCACTGTAACTGCCACGTTGATAACGCCGTGCCTCAGCCCGATAGTCTGCGCTCAAGTCCACGCGCGAGAACTGCTGCGAGTATCCCACTGCAAGGAAGGGTCGATGAATGAGATCTTCCCGCGTATTGCTGGATGCACGCCGGATGTTATCAGTCGCTTCGGCCTCGTAGCCCAGCTCGGCAATGACCCGGGGCTGGGCCGGAGCAGCGGCCCCACTGGCAAGAAGCAGCAGCGCCAACGCCTGTCGCGGCCATGTGAAAGCCATGCCCATTCAGAAAGTCCGCTCTGCAACCGTTATGACGTCGCCAGGGCGGAGCTGGAAATTGGTGTTGAGGTCACCTCGCCGCAGCACGGCATCGAGATCCACGTCCCTGGCATCGTGACCCTGGCGATAGAGTCGGGTACGGGAAGGTGCCGCAAACTCCGTGGGGCCTCCCGCTTCCAGCACCAGGTCCATGACGGTCATGCCCGGTCGGTACGGGATCGACCGCGGCTGCTGCACCGCACCGGTGACCCGGACCCGAGTCAGATACTCGGCGCTGGCCAAACCGGTGACGATGACGCTGACCTGGGGATCCTGGACAAAGGCCGTCAGCCGCTCGCGCATGATCTCGGCCACCGCTTCCGGCGTCTTGCCGCCCACCTCGACATCGCCGATCAACGGTGCGGACACGAATCCGTCCGGACGCACCGGCACCGAAACAGACAACTCGGGGTTGCGCCAGACACTGATGGAGATGGTATCGCCCGCCCCCAACTGGTAGCGCTCGGTAAAGGCCGGCCCCAGGTCGGTTTCAGGTGGCGGCGCACCCGATGGGGACGAAGCACAACCGCTCAGGAGCGCCGGTACCAGAAGCACCGGAAGCAGCCAGTAAGACAACGCTGCGCGCGTCGTCCGGAAAGCGTGTTCTCTGGGAAACATGGTGAACCTCCGTTTGATTCGGGTAGGGAGTGCTGCGGAATTCGAAGCCTCAGCACTCACTCTTCGTAGTACTCCGAGTAGCCATCTACCGCGGCCCCGCGCACCGCATCGTTGAGAATGAGGCCCGAGAACCGCTCCGGCGGGATGGACGCCAGCGCCAGATCGACGGTGTATCTCGGTGTGGTATCGGCCCGCACCACCATGGCGATCTGGCCGGCATAGTGGGTCAGCAGGCCGGTTTCACTGGTCATCAGCAGCGGCGGTGAGTCGATCACCACCAGCCGATCCCGGTCCGCGAGGGAGAGTTCCTCCATGAGGTCCTTCATGCGCTCACTGGAAAGCAGCTCATTGACGTTCTCCTGGGGTGTTCCTGCCGGCAGAAACTGAAGATTGTCGATACCTTCCGGCCGAACCAGGACTTCGGCGATGTCGTCATAGTCACCGGCCAGGTAGTCGAGCAGCCCCGGGAGGCCCTCGAGGCCAAGTAAGTGCGACGCGCCGCGGCGAATCACGTCAGCGTCCATCAGCATGGCCTGCCGATCCCTCTCGAGGCTGAGAATGAGCGCCAGATTGGTGGCCACGAAGGTCTTGCCTTCGCCAGCCAGAGCGCTGGTGATGAGAATGAGGTTG
Source organism: Gammaproteobacteria bacterium (assembly GCA_020832085.1). Classification (GTDB taxonomy): domain Bacteria; phylum Pseudomonadota; class Gammaproteobacteria; order Pseudomonadales; family Azotimanducaceae; genus SLTB01. The sequence continues at coordinate 22,036 of JAFIFJ010000152.1, forward strand.
CTTGCCAGGCGGGGTTCGTCCTCCGCCTGCTCGATGGCCGCATTGAAAAGAAGCGCCCGCTTGATCCTGCGGTGCTCGTCCAGCAGGGCATTCTCCCTGGGGAAGCCAGGCACCGCATAACCGAGCCTGGCAAGCCCAGGCAGGTCCACCGCCACCCGACCATCACGGGCAACATGGACCTGCCGTTGATCCGCCTCCTCATCATCGATGTGGTCCTCGAGGGGGGGCTCCACCCACTCGTCCATGGCATCGCGCGGATTCGGCTGCGCCGCAGCTGCCTGACGCAGCGCCCGGTCTGCCGAGGGCTCGAAAACCACTTCGCTGCGGGTGCTCGGCTTAGGCGTGGCGCGGTCGGGGGCCACACGACGCGGCTCCGATTTCGATTCAGCTTCTTCAGCCTTGAGCCGGTCCACTGCACGATCTAGCAATCCCATGACATTTCTCCGGAAGGGTCGCTCAGACTGGATTCCATCACTTCGAATCCTCAGGCGTAGAGCCACAGAATGAACAGGTAGGCGACGAGCAATGCGGTAAGCAGCAAACCGTAGAACACACGACTTCTCATCTGCTCCAGCTTGCGCTTGCGTGACATCACACTTCCCACACGCCCAAGCACATTGAGTCCCGTGCGGTCCCGAAGCTGCCCGACATCGCCATAGGTGGGTGTCACCAGAGCCAGCAACAGCGCCGTAGCACCGCCCATGGCCAGTGCCCCGCCAAGCACCATCGTCGAAAGTCGCATCCGTGCGGGCGCAATGGGGCGCGTGGTCACGTGGGGCGGGTCAATGACCTGAAAGATGCCTTCGCTGACGGTCAGGTCCGCCTCGCGGGCCATGTTTGCCGCCTCGCGTCGGCTGACCAGTTGCTCGTACTGCCGGCGGACGACGTCGTAGTCCCGGTCCAGACGGGTCAGTTCGGCCTCCACCTCGGGAATGGTGTGGACCGAGTTGGAGAGCTCCACCATGCGGCGACGAAACTCATCTACGGTCACCCGTTCAGAGGCTACGGAAGCCTCGGCCCGGGCCAGCTCCAGCTGCAGATCCTGGATTCTGAATCGATCCGGTCGGCCGTCGGGCTGCAGCACCGGGCCATCTGCGCCCAGCCTGCTGCGAATCCTCTGCAGTTCCCGACGCGCTGCGACCACATCAGGATGCTGATCCGTATAGCGGCTCTCGAGCTGGCTCAACTGAAGCTCGAGGATCCTCGCCTGCTCGGCGCTGGCCGCCGGCGCCATGACGCCACCGACGATCGCCGAGGGCGAAGCGGCCGCGTCGCTCAGCATCGGGCCGAGCTGCTCGCGCAGATTGGCGCGAACGCGCTCCGCCCGAGTCAGCTCGAGTTCTGCGGCACGCAAGGCCTCGCGAGCTGCATACAGGGTCGTGAAGTAGTTCGGTCCGGTACCGGGAAGCAACGACGCATTGACTTGACGGAACTGCTTGAGGCGATCCTCGGCTTCCACGAGCCGCTCTTCGTACTTGGCAATCTGAACCGTGAGGAAACTGTCCATTCTCTCCGTGCCGCGCTGCGACAGGCCGAGCACGGATTCGATGAACACGTCGTGGACTGTGCGGACGACCGTCAGCGCCCGCTCGGGATCGCGGTGCTCGTAGGCCAGCTCGAAGAGGTTCTCCTGGCCGCGCTGCTGAGTGGAGTTGGCTCGCACGATGATCCCGGATGCAAGATGAGCGAACAGTCGCTCCCTGGCTTCCGGCGTCACGATGCCAAGGTCGAGGTCCGCTTCACGGGCAATCCGCTCCAGATTAGGTCGGCTGAGGAGTGAGCTGCGGGCGACGCGAAGGAACTCCTGGTCCACCGCCGTGCTATCGAGAGCCACGCCGTCGAGGAGCCGGTTGAGCATGCTGGCCGTATCGACGTAGAGCCGGGTATCGGCCCGATAGACGTCGCTCATCTGTGCCACCAGAACCCAACCCGCAATCGCGATCACCAGAGTCACGGCGATACCCGCCTGACGATGTCGCCATGCCTGTCTGGCCTGCCTCAGGAAATCAAAGTACTTATCGAGCATGATCGATCCTCCAGGATCGTTCGGCAGGGGGAGGCAAAGCTGCTTCCTGCCGTGTTGCAACGGGCCGCCACCGTGTCATCGCAGCCGCCATTCTGTGCCGCTTGCGCTGGCCGCTTCCCGACCGCTTCGACCGGAGCCGAAGTCAGCCAGCGTCATCCGCCAGCGCTTGAGTCTGCTATCCCACTGCCCGAGCCTCGGATACTGCTCGAAAGGGTCGGTCAAACCGCAAACCGGATGGCGGGCGCGAATGGACAGCAGGATTTCATTGACGATGCTCCGGGCCTTGATCGTGAACGCGGCAGCATTGGAGTCACGCAAGGACTCACTTCCGTACCAGCCGCGCTCGAACAGCCAGCGGCAGAGATGGCTGCGAAGATTTTCCGAGACGGCTTCCGAGAAGAACGTTCCGGGATCCGCACCGCCCGGCACGCAGATTTCGTTCAGTTCCGGGTACCAGACCCGGTGGCCCACCCGTGACAGCGCCTCCGCTCCGAGGTACAGCAGGTAGGTGCTGATCCAGCCGCGGGAGATTTCGCCATCGATCGTGAAAGGCGCACCTCCTGCCAACCGGTTGGTGAACCCAACGAGACCGCTGGCCGGGCTTTGCAGGGTGGAGGCCAGAAAGGCTGCACGGCGGGGCAGCGAGAAGTTGCGGTGGCTGTTGACGGTGTCGTTGAGGAGGATGGCGCCGAAGCCATCGCCCATCTCAGGGCGCAGCACGTCGAGCCCTTCCTGCCAACCGGAAAACTCGTGCTGAAGGTTGCTGCCGAGGGTGAGCCGCCATCCCCGCAGGCGCCGCACAATCCCGTTGCAGCGGAGCAGATCCGGGCAGTTGGCCGTCATGATGCGCTGCCGGCGCGGCACCCAGAAAAACAGCCGGTTGCAGAAATCCAGCGCGGCCAGGGTCTGCGCAGGCGTGTAGCCCACCAGCACAAGGCAGGTTGAAGCCTGACTGCGGCCCCCGAAGTTCATCGCCCTGCCCCGGCAGGCATCGGCGCTCTAGCGAGAGCGTCCAGGCTTTCACCAGCACCCGCAAGGTACTGTCTGAGCAGCTCGCGCGCGCCTTCGCAGCCGAGGTCGCAGGTGGAGGAGACGGCCAGCTGCGCTCCTTCCCGACGGCCACGCAGTGCCGCGGGAACCTCCAGCAGCTTCGCTCGAATCTGATCGTGGGTGGCGACACCGCCAATGATGTACCAGGACCACACCACCCGCCGCTCGCCACCGGCGGTGAGTTCCATCTCGTGGAGCCTGACGGTGCTGCCGCCCATTTCCGCCGTCACGCCGCGGGTTGCCGCGACGTTCCAATCAGAGCTCAGACTGTTGCGGCGGGAGATCAGCTTCGAATCGCCCCCGGCACCCTGGTAGCGCACCAGATAGACATCCACCTCCGCTGCGGCGCTGCGGGCGAAGCTGGCCTGGGTCTCCACATGGGGACGCAGGAACTGCGGGCGCCATCCGCCGGCGGTATCCAGCTCAGACCAGCCGGCCGGGGCGGCAGCTCCCAACCCGATGCGCGCGGGAACCTCGGGTGGTGAGACATCGGAGCGCAGTGCCGCCGGGCCCAGCAGGATGAGCGCAGCAGCCGCACCCGTCAGCAGGAAGGCCATGGCCGAAGCCCGCTGAATCGATCCGGGAACCCGCGCCACCGCAGCGGGCCATGGCCCCTCTCGGGTCTGCAGCCAGCGAGCGATCAGGAGCACCGGAGCCATCATGATGCCGAAGACCACCCAGCCAAACGCATCGTGGTCGGCAATGAGGGGGTGCTGCATGGCCGTGGCTTCACCGATGCGGATCAGGATGTAGATCCGGATCCAGTTGGAGACCGCCGCCGCGACGCCCGCTGCCGCCAGCAGCAGCCATCGGTTGGACGATTTCCACAGATTGTCGAAGCCGTAGAACGCCGCCAGGGCCAGGGCGACAATGAAATAGCGATCACCTGAACACCCTTCGGCAATCTCGAATGCGCCGCCCGCCACGTACACCAGGTTCCCTTCCACATAGACGGGGAACCCGCCCATTCCCAGCACGCCCGTGACCACCCCGGTGCTGATGGCCTGCAGCGGTGCCACCAGCAGATCCCAGACCGGAATGGCGAAGTAGAGCAGCGCAATGGGCAACAGGATCAGCGGAATGAGCTGCCGCCCGCCAAGGGCCACGATCAGCGCGAACAGCAGGATCGGCAGCATGGCTTGCATGCCGAGGGTGAAGTCCAGCAGCTCCGCCAGACCGTAAACCAGGGTTCCTGCCAGCAGCACGAACAGCCCAGTCAGCGAAGGGGCCAGACGGGAGATGGCCACATCGGGAAGTGCCCGCAGCAGCAGCCATCCGCTCATGCCGAGCAGCAGGTAGCCATGCTTGTAGGCAAATGCCCAGCGCTCGCCCAGGCGTTCGAAGCCGGTGGCCAGACCGAGCGTGGCCACCGCCAGCGAAACCCCGAGCATCAGCCAGAACGGCCACAGCCGGCCGGCACCCTGCAGCGTGTCCATGAAGCCACTGGCCCAGCGAATGGCCAGGGTGCGCCGCGGAGCCGCGACCTTGGGAGCATAGCTGTCCGCTTGCGACGACCGCGCGCCGGAGGGCAGGCGCCATGATTCGCCGTGAGAAGTCATGCCGCCGCCTCGACCATCTGCCGGAAGCGCGTACTGGTCTCGAGCAGCTCCCGATAGTGGCCCTCCGCCAGCACGGCACCGCGGTCGATGAGGAAGATCCGGTCGCAGTTCTCCACCGTCGTCAGGCGGTGGGCGACCAGGATGATGGTCTTGAATCCGGCCAGATTGCGGACCGCATCCATCACCGCCCGCTCGGTGAGATTGTCCAGGGCGCTGGTCGCTTCATCGAGCACCAGCACGTCCGGGTCGTGGTAGAGCGCGCGGGCAATGCCAATGCGCTGGCGCTGCCCCCCGGAGAGCCGGACACCACGCTCGCCCACCATGGTGGCGTAGCCCAAGGGCAGTTCCGTGATGACGAAGTGATGCAGTCCGGCAACGGTCGCCGCCCGCTCCACTTCCCCATGGTCCACTTCGCCAGGAGGGATTCCGAAGGCGATGTTGGCCGTCACCGTGTCATCGGTCAGATAGATCTGCTGCGGGACATAGCCCACTGACCGCTGCCAGGAAGACAGATTGGCCGCAGTGATCTCCGTGCCGTCCACTCGCAGCGCACCCTCGGTGGGCCGGAGCAGGCCGAGCACCACATCCACGGCCGTGGTCTTGCCGGCACCGGTTCCGCCGACGAGCCCGACCGTCGACTGCGCCTTGATGACCAGATTCATGCCGTCGAGGGCGTTGAGCTTGGACTGAGGATAGCGGTAGGTCACATCCCGCAGCTCGATCTCGCGCTGCAGACTCAAGGGCTTGATGTCCAGATCGGGAAAGTCCGCGTCCCCGGTCTCGAAGAAGTCCCGGTGCAGCGCGGCCAGGGCATAACGCCCGAAGCGCATGGCCGTCAGCGCCTGATACACCTGCTGGGTTGCCGGAAACATGCGCACGCTGGCGAACGCGAACAGACCCAGGATGGGTACGATCTCCTCCAGCCTGCGATCACCCTGGGCAAGCAGGGCAAGAATGAAGGTGAGCATGCCGCCGAAGGCCACCGCTTCGAGGGCAAACCGCGGTACCTGGCTGATGATGCGGCCAGCCGCCTGGGTGCGCGCGAAAACCTCCGCAGGCGGGCGGAACCGTCTCAGAAAGGCACGCTCAAGACCGAGCAACTTCACGTCCTTGATGCCACCAAGAGCTTCCGAGGCAACCTTGTAGCGGTGCAGGTTCGCATCGACCCTTTTCTTGCCAAGGCGTGAAAGCAGCCGCCTGACCAGAACAAAGATCAGCACGTAGCTGCCAAGGAGCAGCGTCGACGCGATAAGCGTCGTTTTCGCATCGACGAACATCAGCAGCGCAATCAGCGCGATGAGCACCGTGCTGTGGGCCAGCAGCGTCATGGCGGGGATCACACAGCCGCTGATGACCTGATCGACCTCGGAGAGGACGGTCTTGCCGAGATCCGCGCTGTGGCGGCTGAGAAACCAGACGTAGGGCTGGCTCATGTAGCCATGGAGCAGGCGGCTGGAGATGGAGTAGTTGCGCATGGTGCTGAAACGCGTCAGGGCGTACAGCGTCATGGTCTTGAAGGCCAGACCGGTCACGACGATGAAGAACACAGCTGCCCCGAGCAGCAACAGAAAACTGCGCTCGCTGCTGAAGCCCAGTCCTGAGTAGACGGCCGAAAGGGGGGCACTGCCATGGATCACCTGCGGATCGGCCAGCACAGCCAGAAAGGGCAGTACCGAGGCGACTCCGGCAACATCGAGCAGGCTCATGGCGAGAATCATGGCCATCAGCATGAGAAACCGAGAGCGCTCCCGCCGATCGAGCAATTGGAAAATCATGCGGTACGTTGCAATCATTCGAATGGGCGATTCCCTGGACGTTTTCGCGAGGAATTCCGGTCGTTCGGTCCATCCAGGACGGCAGGACGGAAATGGCGACCAGCATCACGTGTCCCCGGATACGCGAGCGGCTGCGGTGAACTGGAAGCTTCCCGTCACAGGAAGCAGAGGAGTTCAGGTCAGTAACGATGTCTTCCGGGTGCAGACCGCAACCTCGTTCTCATGTCGGAGGATGCGCCGACGTCCAGGCGCCATCTGTTCGATATCGAACACAATTCGACACGAGGCCGGATTCAGGTTCGGGCCGCAGCGCCGAACCCTTTGCGGACGAGATCACGGCCCAGGACGCCGGCGGTTCCGGACGGCGCCCCCCTGCCGGGCCCGACAAGGCTGGCTCGACTGCCGGACTCGACCGGGCGTTCTCCGGCTTCGGTTTCCGTCTGCGCATCGGCCAGCGCGTAGACGCAACCGGCAATGGCGAGCTGCAGATAGAAGATCGTGATCATCTGCCCGAAATAGGACACCCCAAAGAAACTCACGACATGGGCCAGGATCGCGACACCGATGAGCCAGAGTTTCCACTGGCGTCGAAGGTAGTTCGTACCCGCCGTGGCCGGCTGCGCGGGCCCCAGGGCCCTGCCGACGTTGGCAAAGGCAAGCGTCAGGACCAGCAGCAGCAGCGAAAGCGTCCAGATCCCGCCGCGCAAGCCCTCCAGCACGTACTGATTGGTAATGTCGCGCATCTGCCACACGCCCCACTCCATGGGATTGGCATGCCCAGTCAGGCGCCACTCGGAGAAATTCCGGATGAAGGTCTCGAAGATCCAGTAGCGATGCCATCCCGTGGATCCGCCGATGAGGTCGACCCTGGCCATCAGATGCCAGACCGGTTTGTTCATGAGGAAAAAGTGGAGGATGAACAACGTGGCGAACACGCCCAGCCAGATCAGTCGCCGCTGATCCCTGAAGGCGAACAGTCCCATGCCTACGAAAGCCACGCCCACGGTCAGGATCGGTGTGCTCGAAGCACAGGCGAAGACGATGATCAGCGCGCCAGCGGAACCGAGCAGAGTCAGCGTGCGGTCGAAGCCTCCCTCCCGCCACAGAATCCAGATCAGGGGCAGCGTGGAGGCCCAGAACGTCCCGGCGAGAATCGGGTGAGCGAAGGGTCCCTGACAACGCAGCAGGCCTTCACGGATGGACGTAGTGGATGGCACCCCCCCGAAGACGGAGAACAGGTTGTAGGCGGTGCTCCGTTCGACCAGGAAGAGGGCCGCCACCGGAATGCTGACCACCGCCACACCTCGGGCCAACGCGAGAACGTCGCCGAAATCCCGGATCAGCAATCGGGCGGCAAAGTAGGTGAGCAGAATGTCATAGGACCATCCGGCGCGATTGATCAGCGCCGCACCCGTGCCATGGTGGATGACGAAGATCGTGGTCCCCACCAGCGCCCAGAGCACGACTGCCGTATCGAGCCGGTTCCAGACGAAACCCTCGCTGCCACCGCGCATAATCAGGCGCAGCAGATAGGCAAGCAGAAGCATTCTGAGCAGCGTGAAATCGGCTCCGGCTACGACAAATCGCTGCGCCATCGGCGCCGTGGTCGCGGCCACAAACAGGGGCAACAAGGCGTAGCGCCGGGGCACGGCCAAGACGGCCAAACCCAGCAGGATGACGAAGGCCAAAGCCAGCGGATGCAGATTGGTAAGCCCGTAATAGCTCGCAAAGCCGTCCATGTGATTCACCGTTCGAGTGGAGGTAACCCGACCGCAAGCGCGGTCTCGAGAAGTCTTGTGACGGATTCAGGGCGCGGAGAACGCCGCCAGTCCACGCTGCAGGCAGCGGCGTGCGGTCCCGAGGACCGATGTGAACTTCTGCCCAAGAGAAAGTTCGCTGAGCCAGAACCGGAAGGTGGGCAGCCTGCTGTAGCGAGGAACGCGAGAACCCACCAGTCGCGAGCCGAGCAACCGCCCCCAGACTGCGCCTCGGGTCCGAAGCAGATTGGGCTGCGAAGCGACCAGCAGCGCATCAGGAACGTCCGTGGCCACCAGATAGCCGGCCTCGATGGCGGCGAGGACGAAGGCTCGCCCCCGAGCCGTGCGTGCCAGCACAAGCGAGGAACCTGACTCGCCCTCTTCAATGTCGCGATACCAGGGGTCCCCCACCGCCACATCTGCGAACTCACCGGTGTGATCGACGCAGAGACGGCAGCGCCACTGAACCCGGGGACTGAGAATGCCTCCCCAGGTGGCCTGATAGGTCATCGACCGCGTTTGGGCCTGCCCTGCTGCATCGTCGAAGGCCACGGTAGCCTGTCCCGGCCAGCCGTTGCCGCGATAGCGAAGGTCGCGCACCTGGGCAGGATCGTCCACGCCCATGGCCGCGAGCATGGCCAGGGTGCCGGCGGTGGACGGTGTCCCGGCGCAGAAGAACGCAATGGTGAGACCGAGATTGGCAGCCAACTTCGGGCGCAATCGTGAGGCCATGCCAGCGCCCGCCACATCACAGGGTTTGCCAATGAAAACGAAGGGCCTGTCTGCTGCCTCGATGTGGTGGAGGCCCTCGCAGGGGCTGGCCGGCGCATAGCGCGACCCGGTACGGGCGAGCAGTTCGGAACGGGTGCGACTGACCACCGTCTCATTGAGATAGGGCGCATCGGGGCGCGCGGCGGTGTGCAGCACGCCTGCGTAGCCCATATGCTCGAGGGCGAACAGTGCAAGGGCCGAAGACGCGCCACCACTCGAGCCTGCGAAGCGCAGTGCCCCGTCGGCCGCGTGTCCCTCCCAAAGCTGGCGTACCGGCCCGAAACCCTCCAGAAGATCGGCGTGCAGCTGCGGGTCACCGCCGTCGAAATCGTGGGCCAGCGCCGCGCCTGGACAGGCTGCCAGGGCTTCGGATCTCGGCTTGGCGTCGTCGCCATGACTGCTGGCAATCAGCGACTCCGGGCGCCGTCCGAACTCCGGATCATCCACCATTCGGAACTGCTGCGGCGCCAGGTAACTGCAGGTGCCACAACCCGAACACAACTGGGCCTCCCTGATGCCCTCAATACTGGACAGGCTGCGTCTCATGCCTGTTCCTGGGCGATCCGAACCTGTTGGCGCGCGAATTCCGCGATGGTATCCATCTGGTCCGAGAGGCGGCCGCGAATGGCAGGCAGGTTTTTGTCCAAGGCAGCCCGCACACATTGACGCCTCAGGAAATGCGCCTGCAGCTGCGTGAGCACACCGGCGGTACTTTCAATTCTGGGGTCGACCGCGCCATCGCCCTGACCGCAGGTGTCGAACACGCCCTGGGCCTTGTCGCTGTAGACGATGCTGGCCGTGGGCACCCCACTGGACAGGCCGGCAATGGTGGCGTGCATGCGTGTACCGCAGAACCAGTCGCACTGGCTGATGATCCACTTCAACTCATAGGAGTCGCATCCAGGCGGGACCACGGCACAACGGGACTTCCAATCCAACCTATCCCCCAATTTGGCGAGAACTTCTGCGCAGGCATCGTCATCCGACTCATCCTGACCGGAGGCCACCTGCACATGGGGAATCAGGAGCACCTTGGCGTAGGTCTCCTCCATCAGCCAAACCAGCAGGCGCATGATCACGTCCTTGTAGTCGGCCTTGAATCCGAAGCCGTCTCCCTTCAGCCGTTGCGCATGCCAAATCAGTCCGCTGACGTTGAGACCGATCAGGGTCGCCGCGCCTCGCTGCCACCCAACCGGAATGACGTGAGAACCGTCTCCCGGGCAGCGGGCTTCGAGCCCAAAGGCCATATCCACACCGGAGCGATGGATCGCCGGATCAAAGTCAGCACCGAGCAGCGACTGCATCACTTCATGGCTGCGAGCATCACGGGCCCAGGCCTGTCCGGCTTTGAGGAGTACCAGACGAACCTGCTCGATACTGCCCTCTGACGTGTACGGGCCGTAGGTTTGAGGCAGCAACAGCAGCGGCACACCACGCCGCAGGGCAATGCGCTTGGGAAGCAGCATGCGATGGAAACGGGTCTCACCGTAGATGTCGCTGAAGCTGTCGCCACCCGAGACATCCATGACCACGTCGCAGGAGTCCACCAGAGCCAGCCCCGACTGAATGCGGCCCGCCATGGGCCAGCGAGCCATGGCGGCCATGGTGTTCAGGTTCTCGGAACGATAGAGGCGTTTGCCGCCGCGAACACCGCTGTAGACGATCGGCACCGAAACATCCCCGACCGTATAGCTTGAGTTGCGCCGGCCCCGACCATTGTCGAAGATCACGAACTCGCAATCCGGCAGGCGCGCGGTCATGGCATCGAGAAAGGCATGGCAGAGCGCAGACACACCCATGTTGCCTGTGTCGGGTGCTGCACCGAAAAGTCCGATTCGCATCAGTATCATCTCGTCAAGCGTAGGGGGCCTGCGGCGGGCGAGCCGCCACAAGCCCAAGGGGAAAGAATGAGCAGCGCGCCGATCGCGCACTCGAACAGAATGGAGAACACCCGTGTCTACGTAGGTCGGCCTCAGTCACTCCAGGCGTCGACGAGCCAGACTTGGCGAGCGAAAGGAGCTGACGCAGCGAACAAGCGCTTCCAGCCCTTCAGTGCGGCGCCCCAGCAGTTGCTCATACTTGGTGAGAATGAGTCTCTTCCGAGCCTGGGCGTCGGCAGACTTCGCACCCCGCTTTGTCAGCATGTTCGTCGGAACGACCACGGCAAACTTCCACGTGCGAGGCGAGAAGCGGACCAGCGCCTTGAGCTCGAGGACCCGAAAACACAAGTTCCCCTCCAGGTCACGGTCGTAGCCCTCCTGGAACGCCTCCCACAGCAAAGGCAGGTGTGGCGACAGCGACGGATCCATGGCCAGAGCAAGCTCAATGCTCGCCCAGAGCTGCGCCAGATCACCCAAGCCTGTTCGCCGGACACGCGCCGTCTCCCAATCGCAAAGCCAAGGCATCCCCCCGCCGCACTGGTCCAGGAAGAATTGATACCCGAAGCAATCTCCGTGCGCCCAGCACGCCGACGGTTCGAGATTAGACTCCAGGCTTTCGAAAGAAATGGTGCGCAGAACGGGTTCGACCAGGGCCGCCATCAACGGATCCCCCACCAAGGCGGCGCCACCCGGCCCCATCAACGGTTTCTCGGCTGGCTCGTTCACTTCGGCATCCCCGATGGGAACATCGTGAAGGGATCGAAGAGCGCGGCTGCACTGCTCGAACAGCCGGGCCAGATGAGCCGGCTCTGCTGAGCCTGCACTTATCCGGTCTGAAAGCGTCCCTCCATCCTTCCAGGGCGTCACCAACCCTATGCCTTGAGCCCAAAGACCCTCCACGGTCACGGTTTCGGGGAACATCAGCCCGGAAAAGCTCTCGGCCCCACACCTCTTCAGCTGTGTGATGGCTCGTTTTTCGTTCTCGATTCGCTTATGTGATCCCAAAGCGTATTTGACTGCGATGTCGACACTGCCATCGGTTCCCTCGGGTCGATAGCGCTCAACTCGGAACCGCCATGGTCGCCGCAAGCGGCCCAGGATCCCCAGCGACGGCTTGATCCGCGTCACCAGGCTCAACGCATGGGTCGGTGTCCGCAGCATTCGCTGGCGAAGCTCGCTGTACACCATGCTCATCGCGAGCGATGCTCCGGCGTCAGCATTGCCCCTGTTCCAGGATCGTAAGTGGTGTCGACAAAGGCATGGCGACACCCAGAAACGCCCAAGTTGCCCTTGTCGGGTGCTGCACTGACCCGTTCGATTTGCATGAGGATGGTCTCGTCCAGGTCCGCAAGCAGGTGCGGCGGCTGCGAGCGTCGGGCCGAGCAGAAGTGGATCCGCCTTGGCGCCTCCGGGGCCATCCGATCAGATGAAGCTGCGTTTCGCAGCCCAGGAGCGCATATCGAAATCGAACAGGTGATCGACATAGGCCCTTGCCTCGGCCTCGCTCCAAAGACCCGATCGGACATGAGGCCAATTCGCCGCTGCATCCACATCGATGGCATAGGCCTGCGTAAACGTGGCGGGCAATTCCTGCAACCCGAGCGCACTGGCCGCGATCACTCGATGGAAACCGCCGCCATCCGTGAGATAGCGAAGCTCCGAGCCGCGCTTGAGCAGCTTGACGTGAACATCACCGAGGGAGCGATCAAAGCCTTTCGCCTGGAACGACAGCAGGACACGGCCAATCCTGGTGAACTCGAAGGTGCCCACGGCCTCCGGTACAGGACCAAAGAATTTGAGCGCCAGGGTCGCGGCCCCGAGAATCGACGCACCGTGCTCCGCGTGATCCATGCGGCTCCAGAGTCGGGCCAAGGCGATAACCTCGGCAGGGGACCATGCTGTCCAGGGCGACATGAACAGGCATGACGGCGGCAACTCCGCCAAGGCGCTTGGCGCCATGCTGAAGCCCATCAGCGCATCCTCGGCACTCCGGGGCTGAAACCGCTGGTAGTAGTCGTCGAGGACGGAGCCCCGAAATTGGCTCTGCCGGCCAAAGAGGACGTCCCGTGCCGTCGCCACAAAAGGATTCCAGCCACTTCCATAGTGATTCAGCCCACTCTGATGGGTACAGGACTCGACAGGAAGCCTGAAAGCACCCTTTGCCCCGCCTTGAATGCGGTAAAGGCATTGAATGGGGTCATCGATCAAGGGCACTTCGACCGACCGGGCCCGCCTTCCTGCCCGCGACACACTGCGTCTCACGATACGTTTCAGCAACCGAGCCCACAGCGTTCGGACCGTGGCAGCAATATGCATGCGCAAACCTCCGGTCAATGCACTCCAGCCTCGACTCCGTACCCGGAATCGCTGGCTCCAAGCCGGCATAATCCGCTTCAGAAGACCTCCGACGCAGTCAGTGGCCGCTTCCTTCCCAAGACAAAGAGAACCTGATTGCTGAACAATTCATCACGCGAGAACCGAGCCAACTCATGCGCAATGGCGTCGGTGAGATAGGAAGAACCGAGGCCTGGGAGTTTCTCCTGCTCGTGCAGAATGGTGAAATGTTCCTCAAAAAGACTCCGATAATCTGCCCGCGTAAGCTTGTTGAGATAGGTGTCACCCGTTAAGCACGGGGCTCGCAAATGGCCCCAGGGTTCGCTCCATCCCGCACACCATCGCTTTCCGATGTTGGCTTGAAACCACTCGACTCGATGCCCACCGCTTATACCGGTGATGACATTGGGACGGATGATGGCAATGCCATGCGGAGGCAGAATCGTCGCCATCCGCGCCACGACCAAGCCCAGGAACTTCCTGGGTATGTGCTCGAAGACATCCTCGGAGAGAAACACGTCCACCCCATCGACATGGGCCAGAACTTCTGCCGCGTCACCGACCAGAAAGCGCTCCCGGGGGATGTGAAACTGACCGCCTGAGCCCTCGATCATTCTTCGAATCTGACGCGTTTCTGCGATATCCCCAATCAGAAATCGAAGCAGGGACTTCAGGAGCCGCTCGCCCCCATTCTTCCTGTAGATCTGCAGGAAATCCCCAATTCTGAAACTGAGAAGCGGGGCATCCAGATCAACGCCAAACGAATCGATGCCAAGATTGATCATTGCAATCAATCGATAGGGTCGCGCGCCGTACCCTATCTCGAACACTTTCAGATCTCGAATAGGGCGCCCCATATGGCTAAGGCAAAGCTGATCATACTCAGCAATATCGCTCACGATCGATTCAGCCACTCCTCCCGCCCTGACTCGAGCCACCTGATTCGCGGCGAGCAGCAACCCTTGCTGGATCTTCTGAAGAAGCGATATGGAGCCGGATGAGTTGGACCTCTTGGAAACGTTGACTTCAATTCTCCATACCACCTCACCGCAGCGCCCGGTGAAAACCTGATGTCCGCCAGGCGAACAGACGTCAACCGGGTATCACGTACACCGGGACGAGTTGAATGTCGAAGTAGCTCACAGATCTCACGGATTCACGGCTGCGACCGTGGATGAAACTTCCCGTAGCCCGTGAAACCGGGCTACGGCAGGCCCCGACACGCCTCATTGCCGATTCCAGGAACCGCTCAATGCCTCAGCGCTGCCGCCAGCAGCCAGCCGCAGCATGACGCGCACCCGATGAGCGCGCACCAAAGCCATGACCCGAAAGGCCAGCCAGCGTTCCCGCAACCCTCGCACCCGATCCGACCGGGCGATACGCAATACTTCGACTGCAGGCGAGACCGCCAGCGCAGCCGTGTAGACCAGCCAGCGCAGACGGCCCGCCCGCTTTACCCGCGCCTCGGCATGCAGGTGCGCGGTCTGGCGATCCCACTTCACAAACAGCTCTTCGCTGCTGCGGCGTGCCGGGTGGAAGGCCACCACATCCGGAGCGTAGGTGATCCGCAAACCCATCCGCGTCGCGCGCTGCCCCCAGTCCTTGTCCTCGGCGATGTGCAGGTCTCCGAACGGTCCGACCCGGTTCAGCACCTCGCGCCGGACCGCGAGATTGCCGGTGCCCGTGAAGCCCTTGTGTCGTATGTAGTCGCGCATCTGATAGGCATAGACACTCTCATAGCACTCCAGCGCCGTCGGCAGCGACGGCTGCTCGCGCCAGATACGTACGTCGCCGCCGATGATTTCCACAGCCGGGTCATCGAACCGACGGACGATGGCCGACAGCCAATCCGGAGCCGCAATGCAATCGGCATCGATGAAGGCCAGCAGGCTCCCACTGGATGCAGCCGCACCGCGGTTGCGGGCGGGACCCGGGCCCGGTTGCGGCTCCAGCAGAAGGGTTGCGCCGTAAGCGTCACAGAGCCCCTGCGGCAGGACGCGGGAGCCGTTGTCCACCACGATCACCTCCAAGTCAGGTGCTTCGCGCTGTGCAGCCAGCGCCGCGAGGCACCGGGCAAGGTGTTCAGGCTGGTTCAGATGGGGGATCACGATTGAGACTGCCGGCGCGGCTGTTTCGGCAAAACCGCAGGACGGGTCACAGGTCAGGGGGAGTTGGGGCTGGTTCATGCCGTTTCGCTCCGCACCACGGGGCACGACAGGCAGCCTCCAACATCCATAACTCTCATTGTCTGGCACTCCGAGAGCCGCCCTGCCGGCCTGCGGAGACGATGGTGGTGCGGATCGCGTCGATGAGCGAAGTCTCGGCGAAGCGACTGAAGTCATCTCCCGCCGACGCCGCGGGCGACCTCAGAGCAGCCTCGATGCGCGAAGGGAGGTCTGTCTCCGTCATGGCCACATGTACCAGCGGCCGCTCCGAAAAGGACTTTGCCGTGGCGTACTGGTGATTGTTGCGGTGCTCACCGAACTCGTCGCGGCGGGGCATAATGACGATGGGCTTGGCGTGCAGCATGGCCGAGATGATCGAGCCCATTCCAGCATGGGCCACGATCACCGAGGACTGATCCAGTCGACGCACGAACTCGCTGGGTTCGACAAAGGGCCACCACTCGAAGTGGGTCGGCCGGTAGCCATTTCTGCCCGGTTCGCCGATCTGCCCGATCACCTCATGATCCGGCCTTTCGGCACACCAATTGTCTACGGCACGCGCGAGGCGGTCGAACGGGAGCTGAGTACCTACAGTGAGAAAGATCACAACACCTGCCCCCTGAAGCTGGGGGCGGGGCCCGCTTTGCCCAGTGGCGCCACGAGATGGTCCCATTGGGTGAGCCAGAGATCGGCATAGCGCGCCACGCGCTGGCCGGATAGCGACAACTCAGCCGAGTTGGCGATGCTATCCAGCCAGACGGTGCGGCGACCGAAGAGCTTGGCGATGCGGAGCGCGAAGTAGCCAGCGGAAGCTCCGGTGGTGATGACCACGTCCGGGCGCTCCAGCAGCAGGATCCTGATCACGCTCAGCAACTGCAGAATGAGTCGCGCTTTCTGCCATCGAGATGCGTCGGGAAAACTGTAGAAGCGGGGCGCCGGCAGACCCGGGGCCACCTCTTCTTCTTCGATTTCGGAGCGGTAACCCGCATTGGAGGTGGCGTAGGCGACATCGCAACCCAGCCAAGCCGGGCGCAACCGCCGAAGCTGTATCCAGTGGCCACCAGACGATGCGAGAGCAAGCACGCGAATGGGACGTTGAACCAACATCATGGGTCCTCCAGGGATGAAGTGACGGCGACACGCGCGGGGCCAAGGCTCTGATTCAGCAGGCGGCAGCGGCGACGCGCGCGCTATTTACGAGTTGGATCCGGGCCAAAGGGAAATCTCTGAGACCGGGATCAAGCGGGCGGACCAGGGGATGGTCCTGGCGATACACAGGCAGGCAAGAATCCGGTGACGCCTGCCCTCACAGCTCAGCGACGACTGGATCTGACATGGACTGCGGCCGGGAGGAACGAGAGGCGGAAGGTCCAGGGGCCGGCTCGGGATTCAGGACAAGAGGCGATGTCGGTCCCGAACTAGTCGATCACCTTCGATCGAGCTCGAATTTCAGCGACCGGCGCCAGCGCGATCCAGTTGGCAGGCACATCGTGAACCACCACGGCATTGGCGCCAATCTGGGCGGACTGCCCGATGCTGATCGGCCCCAGCACCTTCGCTCCAGCGGCAATCCTGACGCGATCGCCGATGCTGGGAGCGCCGATTCCTGTTCTTGTGCCGATGGCCACATCCTGAAAGATCGTCACGTTCGACCCGATGGTCGCAGCGGAGTGGATGCTGATGCCGCGACCTGCATGATGAAGCCGAAGACCGGGCCCGACGATCAGTCGGGCTGGCATATCAATGCCCACTGCAAGCCGCAGCAGTAGCAGATTCAGCACTCGATACATGACGAGAAACGGAATCGAGAGCAGGACTGGCATTCGCAGACTCCATGCTCCGAATCGAAAAACCAGAATGACCACGCGGGTCAGCCCTTCGCGGTTGACGCGAAAGTCCTCACGCAGATTCTCGAACATGTTCGATCCTCAATCCTGACCTTGTCGAGCGCGCGTTGGCACTCGGTGGGCAGCAGACACTCCCGCTCCAGCGTGCGCTGGAGGGGAAGTCCATGGCAGAAATACCCTGATCCGCTTGTGACTCACCCGATCAACCCCATTCGGCCGGAAGCTGGAGAGTCCTCCCGGGGAACGGTCCGCGATGGCTAGCGCGAAGGATTCATGGCCACGAGGTCAGCAGCGGCGGCCGGGGCCTGGGCAGGTTCATGCCCTTGCAGCTTTCGTCAGTAAAGCAGCCTTCGTAAGCGCTCCACATGGCCAGAAAATGATCATCGTTGTAGACGCTGACATCGAAACCGGTGACCGCATAGCTCGTCGGACTGCTGTAGGAGCCGAAGTGATGTCCGATGGCATCCCCAAGCCGCTTGCGCCGCTCCATGTAGCTCAGGAAATGAAGGGCATTCTCTGGAAAGGCATCACGTACAGCAGGCATCAACCACGCCGTCAGTGCAGCTCCGAGCCAGGCACCATGGGTGCAGCAGCGCTGGTAGGCCGTCGGTGAGCCACTGGCGCCCAGGGGGTCGCCGTCGGCCAGACCGTCGTAGAGCGCGTAGCTTCCATCGCTTGCGCCACCGACGCTGGCGCAGTTCCGGTTATGGCCGTTGCAGTCGCCAATGTTGCCGTAGATCGACGTCTTGAGGTGCCCAAAGGTCGGTATCCCCTTCCCTCTCCGCTCCGGATTGCGCTGTATGTATCCAGTCTCGGCAAAGCATTGCTGACCATCGTGGGTCGACAAGTTGGCATTGATGGTGCTGAGCCAGTCGTCACGGCCAAGAAGAACCGCCGCAACGATGATCGGCATCAGGTTGCCGCCATTGAACCCGCCCGAACCCTCCCATGCCCCACAGATACCGGCGTTGAGGGGTTTGTTGTGGATGTGGAAGCGGTCGATTCCCTGCTGCACGAAGTAGCGTGCCAGCGTTTCCTTCTTGGCCAGTGACGATCCGGGAGCCTCCACCAGCTTGAGCATCGCCTTGTTCAGAACCATGTTCGGAATCTGATCGTAGCCACGCGTGACCTGTTGATTGACAGCCGCCGTCATGCCCTGCTGAAAACTGCGGCGGCTGTGAACCAGGTGCACCGAGCGAACGGCATTCAGTGCCGCATCCCATGACATCGTCGTAGCCAGCGGATCGAGGTCGGTAAGCACGGAATAATCAAGGTCCGCAGCCGGATACATCGGCTTTTCCGTGCCGAAATAGGGAGGTCGGAAGACGTCACCTGGAGGCGCGAGAACGACGGTCAGCGTTTCCACATAGGCCAGACACTGACGGCCGGAATTGGTGCATCGTGACTCGAGGTCAATGGCCTTCAGGATCGTGGTCGGCCGGCCGAGTTCCTGGGTATTGATGGCCAGCGGTGGGTTCACGGATTGGGAAAGATCGAGACCCTCCATGCGGTTGACGCCATCGGGTCCGAGAGACGTGAATCCCTGGCCGACTCGAACTTCAGGATCTCTTTGGGCGCCGTGGCGAAGCGAAGCCGTTCCCGGATGGATGGCATCCGGTGTCATGCGAGTGATCAGTACCGTTCCCCCCGGACGGGTGGGGGCGACCCAGTAATCCCAATCGTTGGCGAAACGCCCGCAGGCGCAGGCTCCGCCGTCGCAGCTGAACTCGAATCCTATGGTGAGGTCATCGCGCGTATATCTGACTTCGTTGCCTTCGCAGCTGTTCTTCGGATCCTTGCTGCCACAGCCACAGCCGGACTGAGCGAGAGCGGACTGCGCCAGGAACAGAAGACCTGCAAGCAGGGCGGCCCTGAATGCGTAGGACATCAATCATCTCCAAGCAGTGAGCACAAAGCGCCGACCACGCTTGGGAAGATGGTGTGCCGAGCCCTGATCGGCCGATCCTTGAGGGCCCGGTGTACACCAACAAGCATAGGCCCGATCCTCGATGGAATCGTGACGCAGGTCTCACGGATCACTGCGCCCCCACATCTGGCTCATCGCTGCCATGGTCCTATCGGCCCATCGCCAGGCGCAGGCGGCGCAAGACATAGGGACCGATGCTCCCGCTACGGGACCGGTTCGCTCTGATGGCGCTGAGGACCGCTTGCGGCCAGCTCAGCCACATCCGGATCTCGGCACCGTAGCCGCCGCTGAATCGTTCCGTTGCATAGCCCATTTCTGTCATGAGCCCGGCACAGACGCGTTCCACCAGCCGGATCTCGCCACTGTCCAGTTTTTCCGTCCAGCGACTCACCGCCTCTGTGCGGATTCCGGCGTCGCGATCGAAACTGGCGTAGGAACTGTTGTGCACGGGTACCCGCATCATCAAGGGTGTGAACTCCAGACCCAGCCAGGTGCAGATTGCGGCGATCTCGACCTCGGGCTGGGCCACCAGATCCTCATAGCGCTGGACCCACACCCGACCATCGCCGTAGCGGCGTCGCGCCGCTGCCGCCGCGTTCATCTGAGCCCGCCACAGAAAAGCGATGGTTGCCGGGTGATAGGACTCATGAGCACGCTGCTGATCTTTGGCCAGTTCGAGCAGATGGCCTGGATCCTGCTCGAAGTCGAAACCGCCCTGATTGCGCCAGTCACGATAGGAAGCCACGATGGCACGCGGATCCCTGGTCATGCAGATCACGCGGGCTTCAGGAAATGCCGCCAGCATCTCGTCGATCCGAAAGACGTGGCGCGGCGTCTTCTCGCCGGCGATGCTTTTGCCAGCGGACTCCGCCTCCAGCCTGCAGAATCCGGCGAACATCGCATCGCTGCTGCCGCCGCCGACCTGCGCCGCGGCCAGCAGTTCGTCCGACGAGAAGCGGCCCTGCTCCGGATCGCCGCCATGCCCATAGGGTCGATGGCCCAGACTCCGGAAGTAGCGCAAGGCCAGGTCGAGATCAGCGCCTTCGAGTCGATGCTCGAGTTTGTGCGCCAGACGAACCCTGAGATCGTCGAAGTAATGGGTCTCGCCGGCAAGATGCACCTTGGGATGAGCATTGAGGGACGACCTGAGCATGGCCGTTCCGGAACGGGAAGGCCCACAAACGAAGATCATCGATGGACTGCCATCATGGGCTGATCGGCTCCGGACTTGCTGCTGGGAATTCATGCCAACCACTCCTGTCTCCGTCCCCAGACGATCGCAAACGGGTTCTCGATACTTTTGCCGGACTTCGACACCCCATGGCGAATCCGGAACGCGGCACGTCGACGCAGGAGGTTGCACTGCATCAGCAGTCGCCCCAGGCCACACGCCCCGGTCGACCAGTGGCCTGCCATGAGCTGGACTTTGGCCCGATACAGCCTGACCAGCTTGTCCGCCAGAACGGTTTCAGAGGCACCGGAGTGGTGGACGATTTCCGCATCAGGCGTAATCATCGGCTGGGCGCCCAGACCCATGGCACGAAGACAGAGATCGGCGTCTTCGCCGTACATGAAGAAAGCGGGATCAAAACCGCCCAGCCTGCGCCAGAGGTCGTGCTCGATCATGAGAAAGCAGCCCGAGACGATGTCCACGTTTTCTACACTGTCCCGGCGCCAGCCCCCGTAGGCCTCAGAGTTGAGGCGGGCACTGCCTGGAAACAGCGCGGCTACGCCGAGGGCGGAACAGGCGAGGCTCCAGATGGAAGCGCGACGCCAACAGGACGCCGGATTCAGAGACCCGTCCTCGTTGAGCGTCCGTCCCCCCCAGATACCTGCCCGGGGATGTTCCCGGGCAAAGTGCAGCAGCCGGTCCACTGCCGCCGGCAGCACGCGGGTGTCTGGGTTCAGCAGCAGAAGATGGCTGCTGCGCGCGTTCTCGGCGGCGAGATTGCTGGCCACGCCGAAACCGAGGTTCTGCTCCGACCGAATAAGGATCACTTCGGGAAACGCCTCGGCGACGGCATCTGCGGACCCGTCCGCCGAGGCGTTGTCGACCACGATCACCTCCAAAGGGGTCGTCGTCTCCGCATAGAGGCTACGAATGGCCTCCAGGGTCAGCACTTTGGTGTTGAAGCTGACCATCAGGACCGATAACTCAGACACGAAATTCAACCTTGTTCGGAAACGGAGAAAGGAGATCATCCCGCCCCAAGGAGGGCGGAGACTTCAAAAGCGCATGCTGCAGACGGGCGGCTCAGGCCTCGGGAAGGGGTCGCCCGAAGCTGCGCAGATGGAGCACGAAGTTGCGGACGCCGCGACCAATCACCGGGAAACGCAGCAAAGGCCAATACAGGCACCATCGCGGGAAGGAGACCCGGGTGGAGGCCAGGCGCCAGACGTGACCCAGGAATCGCGCGTCGCGAGAGCCGATGCTGTTGCGAAGGGCCTTGCCGGCCCAGTGTGCCGTCGCGCGATCCATGGTCGGCCCTGGGTAGAGAAACTCGTTCTTGATCAGGGCTCTCAAGGTGTAATAGCTGGTTTCAAGCGTGTTGGAGGAGATGCTCTCGGGGTTGATCATGAAGCGGTAGATTGCTCCGGCTTCCGGGTGATAGGACCAGGATTGACCGTGAATCAAGCGAAAGAACATCTCGAAGTCGTGACGTCTCACCTGACTCGGATCGAAGCCGCCAGCTGCTATGAATCGGGCTCGATCCACCACCAGGCTGCCCGGAAAGAACCAGGCGGAACGTTCGAACCAGTCAAAGTAGACGCCATGGCCGAGGCCGCTGCTGGCAACTCGGACCGGTGGCCCGGTGTCGCGATCGACGATCCGTGAACTGCCGTCGGCCGCGAAGAGAAGCTGATCATTGTGGGCAAGACAGGCCACATCGCTGGTGCCCGCGAGAAGATCTCTCGCATTCTCGAGATGGGTTGGATACCACAGGTCATCAGCATCGAGGAAGGCAATCCAATCGCCTGTGGCGGCGGCAACACCGGCATTGCGTGACGTCGCGGCGTTACGAAATGCCGCCCTGATCACCGTGTCCGCCAGGCCACTGGCGGCAATGACCTCCTCCGACGCATCCGTGGAGGAGTCGTTGACGACGATGACTTCGTGTACCGGAAGGGTCTGGGCCCGCACGCTGGCCAGGGCCTCAGTGATCCACTGGGCTCCGTTGTGGCAGGGAATGACGACGGATATTTTCACTCCATGCGCCTCGCTGTCTCGGCAAAGGAACGACTGCTGTCCGGCGCGACCCCACCACCTTCCCGGTTTGCAGCCGATGTCTGGCCGAGATAGCCCAGGCAAGTGGCCCTCGCAACATCGTCCCAGGACCAGGATTCTGCGCGCTCGCGGTTGCGACGCCCCATGGCGGCCAGATGCTTCCTGGATTCCAGCATCTTTTGCAGCGCCATGGTCAGTCCGTTCTCATCATCAGCGTCGAACACTGCACCACCACCTGCGTCGAGCAGTTCGGGAATGCCTCCCAGATTGGGCGCGATACAGGCCTTTCCGAAACCCATCGCCAACACCAGGGCTCCAGACGAGAGGGTATTGCGGTAGGGGAAGACCACGACGTCGGCTGCCTTCATGAATGTCTGAACCTCAGCGTCCGGTACGAACTCCAGGTGAAGTTGCACATCGTCACGATCCACAGCCGCGTCAATGATGAGTGCCTGCGTGGTCTCATCGAGGGGCCGCCCTGCGATGAGCAGCATCGTTTCCGGCGTCGCCACGGTTGCATAGGCCGCCAGCAGTTCGGTGACGCCCTTGTAGGGGCGGATGTTGCCAAGGAACAGGAACACAATCTGATCGCAGTCGAGGCCCAGGGCAGCCCTGGCAGCTTCCGGCTCCACGGTGTTGGGATACCAATCCAGATAGTGCCCATGCGCGATCACCACAATCTTCGCTTCGCTGACACGAAAGCGGGCCATGACCTGTTCGCGTCCATAGTGGCTGTGGACGAAGACCACATGGCAGGCGCGCCCCACCAGAAGCGCCAGCGCGCGTTCGCGCCATGGGCTTTTGCCCTCGTGCCCTTCCAGGTTGTGAACAGTCCACGCCATACGCTTACCCAGCAACCTCATGGTTCCGAGCTGCAATGCCATGACGACGATCTCGAGTACCGCCCGCAGCCAGGATCGAGGTTCGGAAACGAAGCGATCGAGCCAATGGAAGTGCAGTCCGTCAGCACGCCACTCCCGGAACATCCGATCGATGACGCGCCAGGTCGGATGTCGACGCGGAACCACTTCGACACCCTGATGCTCGAGATGCCTGGCCAACAGCTTCTGGTAGGGGTTGCGATAGTCGAATGGCAGATGGACGATCCGCATGGCGGTCTCAGGCTTGAGTTCCGGCAAGCCTCTCGGCGACCGCGAGCCGCCCTCGGTGTTCGTGATTGCTGAATCAGCCGGCATTCACCCAGCCTCAGCAACAGGCTGCTGAAGCATGGCGCGGACGATCAGCGTCGGCGCCAGCCATGACCCGAGTGCGGATGGAAGGAGACCACTGAAACGATTGAAACGGGGCATGATTTCGTGACGGGTCCTGTCCGTTCGCAATCCAGCTTCGAGCAGCCACCCGCCAACGACAGCAGCGCTCGTATCGTGGACACCGTCCCGCGCATGATTGGTCGGTAGCGGAGGCCTCGACCGCCCAACCCGTTGCCGCAGTCGGTAATGGGGTTGATTGGGAACCACGATGATCATCCTGCCGCCGGATGCCAGCAGGGTCTTCAGTTTCCTCAGGACCGCTACCGGATCTGCGAAGTGCTGCAGGGCCTGATGAATCAGAATGATCTCGAAGCGTCTATCATCGAGTTCTGCAATGGCGGTTTGGAGGTTCGGCGAGGTGGTGCTGATTCCCCGGGATCGCGCCACGGCGCCAATGACGTTGTCCAAGGGCACAGCGACCACTTCGCGATCAGGCCCGAAGAGCCCCCGCTCGAGGTCCCCGGCGGTACAGCCGACCGACAGCACCCGACCTGGCATGGACGCCACCATCTCCAGCATCCTGGCGGTCGGCTTGGGATAGCATGGGAGATCCCAGTTCCCGGTACTGAGCTTGCTGCAGGGATCCACCAGGACATCAGCGGCGAGCCGGCCCTGGGCAATGGCTTTCAGCGCATCGATCTGAAGATCGAACTCGGCTTCAGTCACCCCCAGCTTGTTCAGATAGACATTGGGCAGATGGCTGATCATGAAGTCTTCGATCCGGGACACGCAGATTCGGCGCAGCAGACCACAGCTGGTGTAGGGATCGGTGGCCGCGGATACGAGCATGTCGTACCTGCCCTCGTGGGCGGGCACCATGAAGCCGCCGGACGCCAGTGCCCTGGCGAGTTGGGATGCTGTCAGCATGTAGCAGGCCGAGTGCTCATTGAGGAAACTGGCGAATACCTCTCCTCCCACCACGGCAACCGACTCGGGATCCCAGCGATAGTGGGAATGCATGGAACAGATGGAGCGAGCGCCGGACGGATGGCGTTCAAAACGCATGAAGCCTGCGATCTGGTCCTCCGGTAGAACTCCACTCACCTCCATGAAGGCATCGACGTGACGTTGCTCGATCAGGGTATCGTCTTCGGAGTAGATGAAGAGGTCGTACTGTTCGGCCCGGGCCGCAAAGATGGCTCGATGGGCAAACGGCAGTGACCAGGGATTCGACGTCGGAGCGCCGACCTGCACCTCGATGTCTGCGCCGAGGTCGTGTTTCGGAAGGTCGGAAAGAACGACGATATCCACCTCATGATCCATGGCCCGATAGCTCGCCAGGAGCTGCTCGAGAAAGTGCCGGTTCTTGCTGCCGTGGTTCGCTATGGCTACCAGAATTCTCATGGTCGTTTGACGATCTGCCTCGATAGGGTTGGGGTAGGGTTCGGTTCGGTTCGGATTGCTTTTCAGAAAGCGGTCTTAGCGCTCATCTCGCCAGGGAGGCGCGGCCTCGGGCGAGGACTCTGCGCATGCGCCGGCGAAGGGGCGACCAGTAGCCAGGGTCAATGGGAGCCGTCTGGGCCGCGAGGGCGGAGGCCCGAAGCTGCTCGAGCCATTGATCCAGGCGGGTGACGCCGGTCCGCCGCGCCGACAGGGGCAGGAACTGATTGAGGTCGGCGTCGGTATGCAGGGCACTGTTGGGAGAGCGCGGATCATCCATGTGCTCCTGATGGATGAAGGGATAGACCCAGCCGTTGATCCACCCCAATCGTCCGATCTGAATGCAGTAATTGGTGAAGCTGACGCCTCGTCTGAGCGCGCCTAGCCGGTCCACACAGGCACGCTTCATGAGATAACCCGACCCTTCCACCCAGAGGTTGACGAGCAGCTGCTGACCACGCCCGAAGGTCTGGATCTTGCGCTGTGCCAACTCAGGGACGAAGTCTTCAGGCTGGAAACGCCAGCAGCCGAGGACGCCGAAGCGGGGCTCGGACTCATGGGCTGCGCGCAGCTTGCGGCCCCAGTCGACCGGCACTATGCAGTCATCATCCACCTTGCCCAAGTAGTTTCCTGTAGCGTTGGCAAACAGCCAGTTGGTGGGTTCCCGCAAGCCCACATTCTCCCGGGAGTGATGAAAGGCATGCAGGTCGTCCCGGTATCCGTTCAGGACTTCGAGGGTCTCGGCATCGTCGCCGTTGTGCCAGAGCCAGATCCGCATGGCGGCGTCGCTGCGCTCCATCAGGGCCTGCAGCGCCAATCGGGTGTAGTGCGGGCGGTTGTAGGTGATCATGAGCACATCAGTGTTCGCTTGGGCATTCATGCCGCTTGCGGCCGGGCTCGCCGGGGCCGCAGCGCCCGATTCAGCCGGCTGCGGCATGGCTGCCCGCAACGTGCTGGTAAATCCTGGCCAGCTCCCGGCCGCGACCACGGCTTTCGAACTCGGTCTCGATGCGCTGGCGAGCAGCCCAGCGCAATCTGAACCAGGACTCGCGATGCTCAGCCAGCCACAGCAGTTTTCCGAGCAGCCCTTCCACATCGCCTTCATCGGCCAGCAGACCGCAGACGCCGTCCGGAATCACTTCCGGGATGTCAGCATGGCGGGAGCTCACCACCAGCAGGCCGGCCGCTGCCATCTCCATGAGGGTGACCGGGGCGCCACCCTCACTGTCGCCGTCCTCAGCCGTGCAGCTCGGGGCCAGGTAGATGTGATGCCGATAGGCCAGGTCGATCAGACGCCTGTGGGGGACATAGCCGGTGAACGTGACCTGGGCGCCGAGTCCGGATCGCCTGTGGGCAGCCTCGATACGGCTGCGCTCCTTCTGCGCCTTGGCATCCCGACCCGCGTCACCGACGATGGTCACCATGAGCGGCACATGGGCGCCGAGGCGCGCCAGTGCATCCAAGGCAAGCGGTATGCCTTTCTTTTCCCGAAAGGACGATGCAATCAGCACCTTCAGAGGCTGATCCGCGTACCAGGGATAGGGGCGGAACGGCAACTGCGAGAGGTCCACACCCAAATGATGAATGTGCAGCTTGCCTTCCGGACAACCTAAGTCGGCCAACCTGGCGGCCATGTGCGGTCCTTCAATCAACACTTTATCTACATCCTCGAAAAGCGTGAGATAGCGATCGCGCCAAACCGGCATCTGTGCCGGCAGTGCGCTCATGTCCACACCGTAGAAGCTGACGACATGCCCGAGACCCAGACGCCTGATGGCGGACGCAGCCCGATAGCCGGTGTAGCCGAAGTGGGAATGCACCACGCGAGCGGCAAAATCTCCCGCAACCGCGTGCAGCAGCGCCCCTTTGCGCGTGGCGCCCCGACGACGCCCCGAGAGCATGGAGGCCAGCAGACGACAGCGTTCGCGCCAACCGAGATCGTCGTAGGCGACGATATTCTCGTTGACCCTACCGGTGGCCGAGCTGGCACGCCGGTAGCGAAAATCCTTGGTCTCCAGAGCATCCAACGATCGCGTTCGTCCGCACACCACCAGCGGATCCACGAAGGACGGCAGCCCGGCCAGTTGCGTGTGCAGCCAGTTCTCGGTGAGCGGCAACCAGGTCTGATAGTTGACAATGACCGGCAGTCGGACGGACGCGCTGGAGCGCAGATCAAAGCGCGGGGAAGCATCCCGAACATGCCCATCAGGGTTCGGCAGGGCTGCCATCTACATGCTCGACCGGACTGCGGCGGCAGGGGAAACAATCTCGACGACCGCTGCAATGACACGGGCGACGTCTTCCCCACTCATGCCCGCCGACAGGGGAAGGCTGACGGTGCTGCGCCCGATGTGGGAGGCATGTGGATAGTTCTCCGGCTGCCAGCCGAACCGCCGCCTGAAATACGGATGCTCCGGCAGGCTCCGGTAGTGGACCCCCACTCCGACACCCCGAGCGGTCATCAGGGCGATGAAGCGATCCCGGCTCAAGCCACAGTGAGCCTCCTCCACCAGGATCGGGAACAGATGATAGGCGTGACGCATGTTGGCATCCGGCTCGGCCGGTCTCGTGACCGGAAGGTCTGCAAAGGCCTGCTGATACTGTTCCCAGATGGCCTGCCGCCGCTGCCAGCTGGCTTCGATGCGACCGAGCTGCCTGAGCCCGAGCGCCGCCGCCATGTCGGTCATGTTGTACTTGAAGCCACTTTCCATGACGTCATAGTGCGCATAGCCGTCGGCCCCAAATCGATTCCAGGCATCCTTGCTCAAGCCATTGAGGGCCAGAGTCTTGATTCTTGCCTGGGCGGCGGCGTCCTTCAGCAGCACCATGCCACCCTCGCCGGTGGTGATGTTCTTGGTCACGTAGAAACTGAAACAGCCGGCTTCACCAAAGGTGCCAACCGCCTGACCATCGAATGTGGCCTCGATGGCATGTGCGCAATCCTCGATGACCTTCAGTTCATGCTGGTCGGCAATGACGCAGAGTGCGCGCATGTCACAAGGTCGGCCGGCGAAGTGAACGGGCAACAGGGCACGGGTGCGCGCTGTCAGTTTCTTTCTGACGTCAGCCGGATCCAGATTCATGGTGACAGGGTCGATGTCTGCCAGTACCGGCACGAGCCCGGCATGAACGATGGCGTTGACGGTGGCGCAGAACGTCATGGCGGAGGTGATGACCTCGTCTCCCGGCTCGAGGCCGGACGCCAGCAGGCTGACGTGCAATGCAGCGGAACAGGAATTGACGGCCACCGCATGCTGTGCGCCCCGGTAGGCGCGAAATGCTGCCTCGAACTGCGCCACACGGGGTCCGGTGCCCAGCCAGCCGCTGCGCAGACAGGCCACCACCTCAGCGATGTCCTCTTCCTCGATCTGGGGTGCTCCGAACACCAGAAACCTTTCCTCCGCCTGTGCCGTAGCCGACGTGGAGCGCTTCATCGGCAGAGCAGCCGGAGGTGGAGATGCTGACCGCGTCGCCCCGGGCGCCTCGTCGGAGTGGCCGGGACTGCGCGGGGTCGCGACCAGAGCGTTAAGCGCTGTCCCAAGGCCCTCGCGCCAGGGTCGGGGCTGCCAGCTCAACGCGGACTCCAGTCTTCGGGTATCGAGGACGCTACGCAGGGGGCGCGGCGCGGGCGTGGGGTAGTCCGCTGTCGCTATGGGTTCGACCAGCGGCAGGCGCTCGATGAGACCCAGGTTTCCGGCATCCTCGAAGATCGCCAGCGCAAACTGGTACCAGCTCGTCACGCCCTCTGATGCAAAGTGATAACAACCGGACTCGAGCGGATGGCCTGCCTGCCAACGGGCAAGCATGGCCGCAACGACGTCGGCAACGTCACCGGCGTAGGTGGGCCGTCCGTACTGATCCGCGACGATGCGCAGACTGTCCCGTGTGGCCCCCAGTTCGAGCATGGTCCGGACGAAGTTGCTGCCGAACTCGCTGAACACCCAGCTGGTGCGCAAGACGTAGTGGCAGGCACCCGAGCCTGCGAGAACTTCGCGCTCACCGGCAAGCTTGCTGCCGCCATACTGGCTCAGGGGTTCCGGTGGGTCGGCTTCACCATAGGGAGCGAAACCTTTTCCGGAGAAGACGTAGTCAGTGGACAGATGCAGCAGCGGCACCGCCAGCGAGCGGGCGGCGGCGGCCACCGCTTTCACGGCGTGTGCATTCACACGCCAGGCCCGCTCAACGTCCTCTTCGGCCTTGTCCACGGCCGTGTAGGCGGCGGCATTGATGATGAAGGACGGCCGTTCGGCAACGATACGATCTTCAATGCCCTCCAGGTCTTCGAGATCGAGCTGCTCGCGCCCGAGGAAAAGCGCATCAGGCAGCCGTTCCCGAAGGGATCGCGCCACCTGGCCATTGCGGCCCAGAACGACAACACTCATGCCCGCGCTCCCGACAGTCTCTGGCCGGAGAGCGGTGGCAGGCAGGCGTCCTTCTCCGACAGCACCGGCTCCGCAATGGGCCAGGCGATGGCGAGATCCGGATCACTCCAGATGACACCGGTCTCATCCTCCGGAACATAGTCTCCGATGCACTTGTATTCGAGATCCGCCAACGCGGAGAGCACTTGAAAACCGTGGGCGTAACCCGCAGGCACAAAGAGCTGATGCTTGTTGTCCTCAGACAGGATGGCACTCACCCAGCGCCCGAAGGTCGATGAATCCGGGTCCACATCGACAGCGACGTCAAACACCGCTCCGCGTACCACACGCATCAGCTTGGCCTGGGGGCGCGAGCGCTGCAGATGCAAGCCCCGGAGGACACCCCGGGTCGAACGGGAATGATTGTCCTGGGTGAAGTCCAGAACACAGCCGAGTTCAGCTTCGTAACGCCGCTTCTGATAGGTCTCTAGAAAGAATCCCCTGGCGTCCTCGTGCACGCTGGGCTCGATCAGCATGACACCGGGAAGCGTGGTCGTCGTTGCTCTCACAGACCGTTCTCCTCGATGAGGTTGATCAGATAGGCGCCGTAGCCGCTCTTGCGAAGGGGTTGGGCGAGACACACGAGCTGCCGGTCCGATATCCAGCCCGAAGACCAGGCCACTTCTTCGGGGCAGGCCACTTTCAGGCCCTGCCTGCGCTCCAGCGTCTGAATGAAGTGGGCGGCTTCGAGCAGGGCATCGCAGGTCCCGGTATCGAGCCAGGCCACGCCGCGCCCCATGCGCGCCACGTCGAGCTCGCCCCTGGCCAGATAGCAGTTGTTGATGTCGGTGATTTCCAGTTCACCACGGGCGGAGGGGCGGATCTTCCGGGCGATGTCCACCACCTGATGATCGTAGAAATACAGCCCTGTCACCGCATATCGGCTGCGCGGTTGGGCCGGTTTCTCTTCGATGGACGTGGCGCAACCGGACTTGTCGAATGCCACCACACCGAAACTTCCAGGATCACTCACCGGATAGGCAAAGACGCTTGCCCCGGACCGTTTGGCGTCAGCCGCCTGCAGCAGTCGATCAAGGCCTTCGCCGAAGAACAGGTTGTCCCCGAGAATGAGACAGGAGGGACCACCGGCCAGAAAGTCAGCGCCAATCAGAAAGGCCTGGGCGATACCTTCCGGCCGTTCCTGTGCTGCGTACTCGATGCTGATGCCCCATTGGGATCCGTCGCCGAGCACGCTGCGAAACCGGTCGAGATCATGGGGCGTGGAGATCAGCAGAATCTCCCGGATGCCGGCTTGCATCAGCGTCGTCAGGGGGTAATAAATCATCGGCTTGTCGTAAACCGGCAGCAGTTGCTTGCTGACCCCGAGGGTCATGGGGTGCAACCGCGTTCCGGAGCCGCCGGCCAGAAGGATGCCCTTGCGGTTCACGAGGCCACCCTGGCGAGTTCGGGGGCCCGATAGCTGCCGTCAACGACCCGCTGCCACCAGCGGCGATTGGCTACGTACCAGGCCACCGTCGTCCGCAAACCGGATTCGAACGATTCCTTCGGGAACCATCCGAGGTCACGCTCGAGCTTGCCGCTGTCCATGGCGTAACGGCGATCATGGCCGGGACGATCCGCAACCGTCTGCAGCAGATCCTCGTAGCGCTGAACGCCCCTGGGCTTGGCGGGCGCAAGTTCCTCGAGCAGGTCACAGACCTGCGCGATCACCGACCGATTGCTGCGCTCGCTGCGCCCGCCCACGTTGTAGGTCGCGCCCGGGATTCCCCCGGAAACGATGGCGATGAGCGCCCGGGCGTGATCGTCGACGAACAGCCAATCCCTGCTCTGGCGGCCATCGCCATACATGGGCAGCGGCCTTCCCTGCAGGGCATTGAGGATCATCAGCGGGATCAGCTTCTCCGGAAACTGAAACGGGCCATAGTTGTTCGAGCAGTTGCTGACCAACACCGGGAGTCCGTAGGTTCGATGCCAGGCACGAACCAGGTGATCCGATGCGGCCTTGGATGCCGAATAGGGCGAGCTCGGCTGATAGGCACGCAGTTCCGTGAACGGCGGCTCCGACGGCCCGAGATCGCCGTAGACTTCATCCGTGGATACATGCAGGAAACGAAAACGCTTGCGTCGCTGCGTCGGCAGCGCCTCCCAGTAGGACCTTGCCGCCTCGAGCAGCGCAGCCGTGCCCACCACGTTGGTCTGGATGAAGACCCCGGGACCCTCGATGGAGCGGTCCACATGGCTCTCGGCGGCCAGGTGAACGACCACATCTGGCGCATGCCGCACCATGATTCGACTCATGACTGCGGCGTCAGCGACGTCCGCCCGCTCGAAGACATAGCGCGAAGATCCGGCCACGGATTCGAGGGAATCGAGGTTGCCCGCGTAGGTGAGCTTGTCGACGCAGACCACCTGATTTCCGGTCTGCCCGATCCAGTGTCGGATCAGGGCCGAGCCAATGAATCCGGCTCCGCCCGTGACGAGTAACTTCATGATGCCCTCTTGGGATTGCGCATGGAGGACAGTCGACCTTCCGGTGGGGCCTGTATGGAGGCAGTCGACCTCAAACTTTTTCCGGGGGCGTTGCTCGAGACCTGCCCAAAACCAAGCTACCGCCACGCCGGGACCACACCATGGGTCAAGCGGTCACGCTTTACGCGCTGTCAACGCCTCCCGTGTCCGGCTGCGACCGACATCAGGTGGCGAATGACTCCGTACACCGGTTGCGTACTGCAATCGGCCAATCAATCTCAGGGCGTGCTGACAGCCAGCATGTTGGGCCAGCGCTTGCGGCTGTTGATGCCGGCCAGCACGGTCAGACCGAAAAGAAGCGCAATTCCGAGCCCGCTGAGCAGCATCCGCGGCCCGACCGGGTCGGCCGGGATACCGGGCGGAATTCCGGTGATCACCGTGGCGGCGTGCATCGGAAACTCGCTTGCGGACACCAGCATCAGGGGCGCTGTGCGGGAAGCCGAAGACGGCTGGGAGACACTCAGCAGATCGACGCCAACGTCAGCACCGTTCAACGGCATGTCGCTGGATCCGCTCCAGGGCGTGCTCTTGGTGAGCGTCTGCGGCGACACCAGGGGTGCGGCGGTCGCCTTGGCCTCGATTCCCGGAGCCACCGCAGGAGTCATCCTGTAGGCAGCGCCGTTCATTCCATCCGCAATCGTCATCGCAGCGATCGCCGGGGGCAGCAGCATCGCGAGCGCCAGGATAGAAGCGCGCCGCAACACCGAGGTTCGCCGCGGGATTCGGGTTGGACAGGTCGATGAGATGACCATGCAGGCAATTCCTAGTAGGCAGGGTGAGCAACAAGGGCTAAAGGCGTGCGCAGCAGAATCATGAGATCCAGCCGCAGCGACCAGTTGTTGATGTACTCCAGGTCCAGTTGCACACGCTGCCGCATCTTTTCGACGCTGGCGGTCTCGCCTCGATGGCCTCGCACCTGCGCCAGCCCGGTGATTCCAGGCTTGACGCGATGACGCGCCATGTAGGCCATGATCAGGCGCGAGTACATGACGTTGTGGGGTACGGCGTGCGGCCTCGGACCCACCAAGGACATGGTTCCGTTGAGCACGTTGAAGAGCTGGGGCAGCTCATCGAGACTGGTTCGACGAATGAATCTGCCGACGCGAGTGACCCTGGGGTCGCCGTTGGTTGCCTGCACGACAGTATGCTGGTCGGCGTCGTGCAGGATCATGCTGCGAAATTTCCAGACTTCAAACAGCATGCCGTCCCAACCGTGGCGCTGCTGGCGAAACAACACAGGCCCCTTTGAAGTTGCCTTGATGCTGGCCGCGATCACCAGCATCACGGGCGCCAGCGCAACGAGGGCAGCGGACGCCAGGAAAACATCCATCAGGGCCTTCATGAAGGCACGGCCGCCAGAGCTGAGAGGGCTTTCTGAAAGAGAAATCAGCGGCACACCCGCAAGCTCGCGCACACAGGGATTGATGAGGTTCATGCCGGTGATGTCAGGCGCCCAGATGATGTCCACATTGCGCTCGAGCAGCTCGTTCTGGAGCTGAGCAACGTCGGGCAAACGCTCCATGGGCATGGCGATGTAGATGCGATCGACGTTCATGTCGCGCAGCAGGTCCGGAAGGTCAGCGAGTTCGCCGAGTACTGGAACATCGTCCGCAGACCAGCGCGCGGTGTAGGCAGGGTCGTCAACGACACCCGCTACGAACTCCGGAAGGAATGGGTTGCGGTTGATGCTCTCTGCGAGGTGGCGGGCTACCTGAGAAGACCCAACGACGATGGCGGGTATGTTGACCTGGAGCCGTCGCTGCCAGATCCTGCTCAGAACGCGTGAGAGCATCTGCAGACCAATCTGGCCAGCCAGGGCCAGCGTCGCCCAAAGACCCACCAGAACAGGCGAGTAGGCCGCAGCGGTCCCGATCAGCAAAGTCATCAGGACCAGCGCCAACAGAACCAGGACCCAGGCCTGCGTCATTCGCATGGCGCTGGCGAACTCGCTTCCATAGCGATGAAAGACACCCACCCAGCGATAGATGACCAGCATCAGCATGACCGTTGCGACGCCGAGAAACTTGTATTCGACGGATGCAGCGACGCCAGGCTGAGTCGTGACTAGATGAAGGGTGCCCAGGACCCAAGCCAGACTCGTCGTCCACTGGATCCAGTGCAGGATGGTCTGTCTGTCGCGAAGGAGCCGGTTGGGGACCGTGCTCTTCGTGGGTCGCTTGGAGTCTCTGAATCGATGCTCCGAATGCTCATCGAAGGCAACGATCTCACCTTGCTGTGTGGCAACGTGTGGCGCTTTCAGACTGTTGGCTGCATGAGTCATTGCGAGACCTGAGGCGCGTCGAAAGTGGACTCCCTGGCGGAAGCATCTTCCCGACGAGGAGATGCCTGCATGATGATCCCGACGCGGAAAATGATCTGTGCGATAGACAACAAACGATCGATAGCCGAAGTGACCCGCGTGCTCTAAAGGCGCTTTTTACGGCAGATTTGGCCAACCGAACGGTTAGCCACATTCCCTGAGGAGCGATGTCTGCTCCATCATGAACGGCTGATGATCACGGCCGGAACTCCCACACGAGACGGCCTGCTGATCTCTTGAAAAAGCCGCTCCCGACGGATCGGGAGCGGTTGAGTCGTAGCGAGCTATGTCGGATCAGCTCTGGATTTCTCGACGCTTCCCGAACAGCCCAATACCGGCCAGACCGAGGGCAAAGAGAGCCATGGGCATGGGACCCGGCACTGAAGTCGGCTCGGCAACATGATGGAACTCGGTTTCGAAGCCGAAGTTGGTGGTACGGAAGCGGATCGAGTCGAACTCGGTCGAACCGACACCGTCGAAGCGGACGAAACGATCAATGTTGAAGTTGCCGGTGTTGGTCGTAGCCGTTACACCAACGCTGTTCGCCACCTGGGTGCCAGATACCGAACCGACGATCGAGCCATTGAGCAGGAACTCGAACAGGTTGTAGCTGTCAACGGATCCCCAGAGCATCCCAAAGGAATTCGTGGCATATCCGAAGTCGAAAGTAGCCTGGGCAGGCAGAGCGGTGCTTCTCGGTACCGTCAGAAAGATGTCGTCCAGCACGGCGGTTCCGGAATCGGTACCCGGCGCCTTGGTCTCGTTGAGAACCGAGCCGGTACGAAACGCATAGTCACCCGAACAGCTCGCGTAGGGTCCGCAGAAGGGAGCGACACCTGTGGATTCGAAGGACAGTGCGGTGAGTCCGCCGAAGATCGAGTCGTTTTCGGCCGCAACGAAGGTAACGGCCGCAGAACCGAGCATCGGCATTGCCGATATGCCGGTCGCTACAGCCAGAGCTAAGAGCTTGCGTTTGTGGTTCATGAATGCACCTTTGTATGGGGATTGGTGGGGCAACTGGAATACTGGGCACTGGAAGAAGCTTTATCTGTTCGATGAGCAACACATGCTGTGATGCTGTGTCATCTATCGGACGCAAGGCGCTGCCGTCACGGGTCATCACTGGCTTAAAGAACCCGGCGAAAGGATTCCTTGAATGCCTGACTTCTGAACGACCCCAGCCGCCATACCCCTGCTTTCCTGACCGTGGAGAGCGCTGAGAAGCCGTCGCAGGAAGCTTGGCTGGCGGCATTCCCGTCAGGCGAACCAGTGCGAGGCCGAATTCGAGTGCTAAGCCCGCCGGCCCTGCTCGGATCCCAAGTCCGGCGACTCGATCAAGGCGCCAGCTTGAACCACTCCGATAGCCGGCTTCAGTGTGACCCACTTCTCATGCTTCGAAAGCGGTTCACGTAACCGCCCTCTGAGATGGCATTCCCTGAGTCTCTGGACTAGGGTTCGTCCAGCAGCCGAATGGGGGTTCGACTGCAGCATGGAAGGGGAACGCCCCAGTTCCATGCACAGGACGGCCAGCATAGCCACGATTAGAGCGCTGCTCTGTTCGCCACCCCACACCGGATGCTCCGGGCCACCAAGGGCTGCGGATCCACGCTGAACCGAACTGTGGCGGCCACACGGCGCCGGCGACGCCCTGCAGCGCAGCCAGTCAGGGTCGCTCAGCCTTGATGGTGGTGGCGACAGCGACACCAAAGCGACTGGGCATCAAGCGACTTCAGGGCATATTCAACAACGGCAGGGAACGCCACGATCGAACACATCGACATAACCAAGCCGAATGGGGGTTCGACTCGTGCATGCAATCGTGGAAAGACTGAATGGCGCCCAAGTGCGCGTCATGGTCCTGGCAGCCATAGTGTCCTGCCTGACCGCCTGCGGCGGCGGAGGCTCATCCACCGGCAGCCCGACCACCTCGACAGATGCAACCGGCGGCGCTCCAGCCCATGGCGGTGGCGATGCACCTGGACCCGTCGCGGACGACGAGGCGTCGGCTGTGGGCATGGTGCAGGGCGTGGTGATCGATGGGCCAGTCTCCGAAGCCAGCGTCGTGTTCATTGATGCTACCGGGGCTGAAGTCGCCCGGACGGTGACCGATTCCGACGCGCGCTTCAGCACGCTCATTCCAGACGCGGCCGTTTATCCCCTGGTGATGTCCGCCACTGGTGGCCGCAACCTGACTACGAACAGCGCACCGGACTTTGCCCTGCGAGGCGTAGTCGGCAGCCGGGAACATGGGCAGGTCGTGGTCAGCGCCTTGAGTACGCTGGTCATGGCGCGCGCGGAGTGCGGGGACAGCGTGTCACGAGCAGAGGGTCTGCAGCTGCTGGTGGATGATCCCCACGCCGCAGTGAGCTTTCTCGCCAGCCATGGTTTCGGACTCACGCCGGAACAGCGCGCCCGCCTGCTGGGCAGCCGACCGCGAACCACCAAGGAGGCAGCAGCGCTGTTGCTGGCGTCCGAAGCCCTGGCGGAATCATTGCGTCGTGCATCCGCCGCACTGAGTAATGCGGGTTCGCCCATCACAGCGGATGAACTGCTCTCGACCGTCGCCTGTGATCTGGGGCAGTCCCTGACAAGCGGGGCGGAGAACGCCGAGCACATGCAGCGCCTGGCCGCTTTTCACACCGCGGCTGCGGCCGTCAGGTTCGAGGCCGGCCTGGGTAGGTTGAAGATCGCCGGGATCGACCAGGACGTCGCCGGCATTCTGGAGCAGGCCGTCGTCGACACCTTCGGCTTCGACCATCCGGCAGCGCTGGACAGCCTGGCAATCGGTGCCGATTTTCTCGATGTCCTGCGCAACAACGTCTATGCGCTGCTCGCATCGACACCCACGGTCCCGTTCTTCGATCTCTATGCTGACCTGCTGGCCACTGATCCGGACACACCAAGAGGAGAGATGCGGATACGCGTGGCGAACTCAGGCGGCCTCAAACCGCTGTTCCAGGGACTTCTGCTCACCGTCAGCAGTGAGGAAGCTATCGCAAGATCGGTTGTAGCGCTCGCCAATGCACCCCTGGCTTCCTCTCCTCCGCCGCAGATCGAGTTCTCAGCCTCGCCGGAAAACCTCGCCAGCCGTGGCGGCAGCACCGCAGTTGCCTACGCTGCCGAACACGCGACGGTGTGCCTTCGGCTTGGAGCCGACGCCGGAGTCTGGAGCGGCATCAGTGGACCCGAAGCACAACTCAAGTCCGACCCCATAGCCGGCTTCACGACGCTGGCGCTGAGTTGCGCCGGGCCGGGAGGCCTGGCCGAAACCAGCGTCCACGTGACGGTTCCGCCAGCCGCACAGATCAAAATCAGTGCAGCGTCTGCAGAATCGACCGACTTCGTTGCGCTTGGTGACGAGGTGCGCGTCGAGTTCGAGGTTGCCGACGCAGCACCGGAGGACTGCAGCTTGGTTCGTTCCGACTCGGGGGCCGTCATGGCTTCGGGCGACACTCTGCTTGCCGCGCCGGAAATCGAACTGCTGCTGACCTGCAAGGGTCCGGGAGGCATGGCCACCACCGTCCTCCCAGTACCCGTCCGGGCGGCCAGGCTGCATTGGGTGGCCCCATCCACCACCGAGAACGATGAGCTTTTGAATCTCGAGGATCTGGTTGGCTATCGCATCTATCAGGGCAGCTCTCCGGGCCGGTACGACCAGGGCGTGATCAGCATCAGCGATCCGCAGAAAACCGAGTACGTTGGCAGTTTCCCGCCAGGCAGACGCTATTTCGCCATGACCGCCGTATCGAAACAGGGCGTCGAGAGCAGGTTGTCGAACGAGGTCATCCGGGACATTCCCTGATCGCCCCGGTCGTGTAGACGCTGGCCTCCAGGGAGGCCAGCGCGCAGGAACCGCAGGGGACTAAGGATCCTAGAGCGAACGCCTGCCACCGATGAAACGAAGGAGGATGATCACGACGGCGATGACCAAGAGCACGTGGATCAATCCTCCCATGGTGTAGGAAGAGACCAGGCCCAGAAGCCACAGGACAAGCAGGACAATGGCGATGGTTTCGAGCATTTCTTCACCTCACGCAGGCGACATGCCTGAACAGTGTCATTGCAGCATGCGGGTTCGGGTCAGTATGTTCGCTGGCACACCCTCGAACCGGCCCGCTGCCGAAATCAGGTCCGGTGTCAGCTCAGTCGACGACGGCCCGCCACCAGGCCCATACCGAGTAATCCCAACGCCAGCATGCCCGCCACGGCCGGAGTCGGGACGGGAACAGGCTGATCAGTGAAATACACGCTGATGTGACTCAGGTCCCGGGATGTGGCTGCGCCAGGGAACGAAAACGGCGGCTCCAGGAATGGAGTCGCGAAGCTCCCGGAAGTCGCTCCCGAACCAATGATGTAGGCTACGAGGCCCGAGTTGGTCGGTCCCGCCGTGGCTGGCCCCTTGAAGACAAACATCATCTCGCCAATGGCATCCCACGTCGAAGCGCCAATGCTGAACGTGCCGCCTTGACCCAGCCCCGCGCCCAGGTTGAATGCCACTAGACCGGAGTCGTCCGTCCAGGCGGAACTCCCCTGGGGCGGCGAGTCAAGTTTGCCGTCGAATTTCCAATCAGTAATGCCAAAATAGCCCTGGCCAGCATTGACCAGACCAGGAATCGGCTGGTCCTGATGATTGGCGAAGTCGATGCCGCAGTTGGTGCTGGATTGAGTGAGCCCGCTCAAATCGTACGCTCCGGCACCTGTACCACCGGAACAGGACGCCAGAGGAGCAGCATGAGCCCCGCCGGCGAGCATCGACACGACGCAGGCGGCGACAATAGTCCCCGCGCCACGTACTGAATTTGTCAACATGAAAGCAACCTCCAGAGCAATTTAGGTGGAAGGGAAACTGAATTAACCCCTTCAGTTCGCAGGCCCGTAGAGTCAGACCCCGCGTCGCACAAGACACCCTGTTCCAGTTCAAGTGTTCGCTCTGTTCGCTAGCACGCTAGTGAGAACGATCCTGTCCCTTGCGCGACTGCAGCCCAGCGGTGGAGGCGTCGCGTCGAAGTGTGGTCTCTGGAGTTGGCCACGCTCGTGTGTTCGATATCGAACAGAACTTCATCTGCCTGCTCATCATTCTGGCCCTGTGTGCCCTGCCCGGCTTTCACGGGCGAGCCTCGTGAAACGCTCGATGTTTGCGCACGGCCACCCGGAAGCTGGCCCCCACACGAACCGGACCCGGCTTCGATCCTGTCCCGTTTCGGCACGCCGCCAGCGCATTCGGCGGCGACACCGGTTCAACCATGGAGCGCTTCTGACGTGTACGAACGCCACTTCGGCCTGAGCGACAAGCCCTTTCGTCTCACGCCCGACGCTCGCTTCTTCTATCCCAGCGACCAGCATCGGCGTGCCCTGGCCTTTCTCGAGTACGGTCTGCACGAAGGTGAGGGCTTCATCGTCATTACCGGCGAGCCCGGAACGGGCAAGAGCACCCTGGTCAGCAAGCTCATGGCTGAGCACTCGCGGGACCCACTGAAAGTCGCCTCCATCGAGACCACCCGGCTGACGGACGAGCATCTGCTGGAGATGCTGGTCTCCCGCTTCGAGTTGAAGCAGCCCCGACTCGGTGGCAAAGCCAGCCTCGTCGAGACCCTGCGCAAGGCCTTCGTGGCCTGGGAGAAGCGCGGCACCCGGGCGCTGGCCATCATCGACGAAGCACAGAATCTGCCGGCGGAAACGGTGGAGGAACTGCGCATGCTTTCCAACCTCACCAGCAACCAGCGGCCGTTGCTGCAGACCTTCCTGATCGGTCAGCCGGGACTCCGCGATCGGATCGAGCAACCGGAATTCGAACAGCTGCGCCAACGCATCACGGCATCCTTTCACTTAGGACCCTTCAAGGCCGAGGAGATCCGGCCCTACGTCGAGCATCGCCTCATCCAGGCTGGCTGGCGCGGTCATCCCAGCTTCGAGGACAGTGCCTATGAGGGAATCATCGAAGCCACCGGGGGCGTGCCCAGGCTCATCAACGTTCTCTGCGACCGCCTGCTGCTGTTCTGCTATCTGGAATCCAGCGACCAGATCGACAAGGACGCGGTACGGACCGTGGCCGCCGAAACCGGTATCCGGGCACCTGCGGGCGCTGCCGGAACCGCTGCAGCAGCCGTGCCCGAGCCGGCCCCGATTGCCGCCGGCCAGGGCGATGCCGTCAACGCCAACATCGGCTTGGCGCTGGTGTCAGAGCTCAATGATCGCCTGCGCAGCATCGAGAATCGCATTCAGTACACAGAGCGGAGGCTGCACCTCGAACTGATCCGCCTGCGCAAGTTGATCGTGCCGCTGGGCGCGACCGAAACCGCCGAGACGGACTCCGGCGGCGCTGAGAGCGCGACGCTGCATTCAAGGGCCAGCAATTGAGAGCCCGGATGACATGCGCCGCGATCGTGATCCTGGCGATGGTCGCCTGCGGCGGCGGCACGGCAGAAGAACGGCTGGAACGGGCTGTCGGCTACGAGGCCAGTGGCCGCAATCAGGCTGCGATCCTCGAACTCAGAGGCGCCCTGCAGCAGGATCCGGAACTCACCGCCGCACGCATGCTGCTCGGCCAGCTGTTCCTGGAAGTTGGTCAGGCCTCGGCAGCGGTGGTGGAGCTCGAGCGGGCCGGACGGCTCGGCGAGGCCAGTGAGGCGCACGCGGTGGCGCTGGCCCGGGCCAGAGTAGCCTCTGGTGAAACCCGGCACTTGCGGAAGGTGGTGGACAGTCTGAGTCAGACCGAGCCGAAGGCGCTGAGCACTGCCCTGGCAGCCGCTCTCGGCAGAGCGCAGCTGGCGCTGGGCGAGACCGCCAAGGCCCGTGAATTGCTGGCGAATCTCGCAGAACGCGAACCGGCTGCCGCTGAAGCCTGGCTCGGATTGGCCCGGCTGGAGATGGCTGAAGGCGATGTGCAGCTGGCGCTGCGCCATGCCGAGGAAGCCATGCGCCTGGACCCGGATGTCCTGGAGACCGCCATGACGGCAGGTGAACTGCGCCTCGCCAGCGGCGATCCAGCTGGCGCCAGGAAGGCCTTCGATCAGGCCATTGCGATTGCCAGCGGCCGCGAGGCGAGTACGGCCGCCGCCCGCCTGGGTCTAGTTCGTGCCCTGATGACCTTGGAAGAATTTGCCGAAGCCCGGCCGATTCTCACCCAGGTGCTTCGTGAAGCTCCGAACTACGCCGAGGCCAACTACCTCGAAGCGTGGTTCCACCTGCAGGACAACGCCTTCACCGAGGCCAAACCCCATCTGGAACGGGTGCTGCAGGTCATGCCTGATCACCAGGATAGCCGCTACCTGCTCGCGGTCGTTGCGTTCCGGGAAGGTCGCTACGACCAGGCACGGGATGCGCTTCAGAGATTGGTGGCAAGACATCCTGCCGACCGTCGCGCCAGATTGCTGCTGGCCCAGGTCTACGGACAGCAGGGTGCGCACCGTGACGCAGTTCGGGTGCTTCGCGCTGGACTGGACGCACCGCTTGCGGCCCAACCGCATGCGGCCCTACCGGGTGCACCCCAACCAGACGCGGCCTACAAACTGGCCCTCGGTCAGAGTCTCATGCGCGCCGGGAATCATAAGGAAGGAGTCGAAACGCTGGCCCAGGCAGCAGCCGAGGCACCCGAGGCCGCCGACATCGGCACCCAGTTTGCGTTGGCACAGCTTGCAACAGGAGCCAGCCGCGCCGCCGAGACCGAGCTGATCCGGGTCACGGAGCACGGTTCAAACTCCGCAGCCCCGGAGATGTTCCTCATCCTGATGCAGATCGAAGCGCGCCGCTTCGACGAGGCCGTTGCATCCGCCAAGCGCTTCGCTGCGCGCCATGCGGACGCCCCCACGGCCCACAACGTCCTGGGTGCAGCGCACCTCGCCAACGGTGACGAGCCCGCTGCCCGTCAGGCCATGCGCCAAGCCCTCGCGCTGGACCCGAGTTTCGCCCCCGCGGCCGTCAATCTGGCCCTGCTCGAGGCCCAGGCGGGCGACATGGCGACAGCACGCAGCCTGCTCAATGGTGTCCTCGCGGCCGAACCGGGGCATCGCAGCGCCACGATC
The DNA here is from genome assembly GCA_020832085.1 of Gammaproteobacteria bacterium. GTDB lineage: Bacteria > Pseudomonadota > Gammaproteobacteria > Pseudomonadales > Azotimanducaceae > SLTB01. The sequence continues at coordinate 64,256 of JAFIFJ010000152.1, forward strand.
GCGATGGCGGATCTGGCCTACGCCGAGGGCGATATCGAGACCACTCAACGTTTCGTAGGCAACGCCTGGCAGGCTGACCCCAGCGATGTGGATCTGAGCTTGAGACTTGCGGCGTTGCATATGCGCCAGGACGAACCCGAACGAGCCCTGGAAGTGCTGGCCGGCCTCGGGAACAACGCGGACGTCTCCGATGCCGTACTGACCGCCCGGGTCCGGGCGGGCAGACAGGCTGGACACCTGGAGGCACCCGTAGCGGCGCTGGAAACCTTGCTCCGGCGCCACCCGGACGACCAGCAGCTGCTGCTGGCCCTGGCCCAGACCCTGGCCGGTGGACACGAGACCGAGCGTGCCCAGCAGGTCCTGCAGGACCGTATTCGCGACCCGGACGCAGCACAGACGCCACTGCTGATCCTGCAGGCAGAACTGCTGCTGCACCATCAGTCCTTGGCGCGGGCCGAAGAGGTCATCAGCCTGCTGTCACGACGCCAGGACGCCGGCGCGGCAATGCCCCTGCTTCGAGGTGATCTGGCCTTCCGCCGCGGCAGCGCGGAGTCGGCCACCCTGCACTACGTCGAGGCCCACGGCCTGCAGCCCACCCAGACCACGTTGCGCCGCCTGCAGGCTGCACGTGCCGCCACCGGAAGCCCGGAGCAAGGGCGATCGGATCTGATGGCCTGGGTTGCCGAACATCCGGACGACAGTCAGGTGCGCAACATGCTGGCGGAGCTGCATCTCAGTCTCGGTGAGCTGAAGCAGGCCATCGAGCACTACGAAACCCTGGTGTCGCAAGCTCCGGAGAACCCGGTACTGCTCAACAATCTGGCCTGGCTCTATGGCAAAACCGGCCATACCGACGCCGTGGCCACGGCGCGCCGCGCACACCGTCTGGCTCCCGACGTGGCGTCAGTGCAGGACACCCTGGGCTGGCTGCTCCTGCAGCAGGGCGATGTGACCTCAGCGCTCGAACTGCTGCAGCGGGCCGCAGCCGCCAGCCCGGAAAGTCCTGAGATCCAATATCATCTTGCGGTGGCACTGAAACTCAGCGGCGAACGCAGCGAAGCCAGGCGGTTGCTGCAACCGCTGCTGGATGCAAAGTTCGACTATTCCAACGACGCCCGTGAGCTGTTCGAACAGCTCGGGAGTCTGTGAGACCTCATCGCAGGAGAGACTGCTGACCGACGTCAGTAGCGACCACGCAGGGCAAACTGGAAGCTGACGTCCGGCGCACTGCCGGGGCGCAGGTCCTCGTACACCGCAAACTCCAGCGCCAGACCCGGACTGACCTGCCAGGCACCGCCCAGCCCACCCTGAATACTCCAGCCGCCGATCTGCTTGAGATCGGACCGCACCAGCTCAGTGTGGCCGTCGATCTGGGCCTTCAAAGTCAGCCGTTCCGTGACGGGCCACACCAGCGTCCAGTTGCCGAAGCCTGCGACGTCACGCAGCCGGTCGCCCACCAGACCATCGCCGGCCGGACGCAGCACGCCCAAGGTGAAGTGACTGCTGAGCCCGAGCCCGGCCAGGGCCTCGCGTTCGGTGAGACTCACTCCGAGCGCCACATCCACGCCGTTACTGCCGGTGAGGCGGCTGCTGCGGCCAACCGGCAGTTCCGCGTCGAGGCGCAGGGCGACGTCCCTGGCCGGCGACCGATGCAGCTGGCGGGCAAGGCCGATGCGGACGTCACCTGCACCGGTGTGGCTTTCCACCAGTTCCAGACGTCGCTCGCCGTCCGCATCCCAGACCATGCGCAGACGGTCCCTGGGTGCCACATCGCGGCCACCCTCGGGCAGCCCGAACCAGTCGTGCCACTGATCGATGACACGGTCGAGAAAGCCGCCGGAATGACGCATGCCCACCAGTTCCACACTGGCCGCCCAATGCTCGGCAAAGCCACGCTCGAAACGCGCCACCAAAGTGGCGGTTTCGCCATCGATCAGCACCGCCTCCCGCGGCGACTGGGACGAGGTGAAGTGGCTCGACAGCTCGAAGAGGAGATCCGCATGCACCTCGCCTGCAGCGGGCAGCACCGCTGTGCGCGCTCGCGGCAGGCCAAAGAGGGTGGCAATGGGGCCGCTGTTGCGCCAGAGAAACGGAGCGTCTCCCGGCGCTTCTGACGGCGAGTCGGCGTAGGCACCCGGCAGCAGCAGCGTGCCTGCCAGCAGCAGTCCTGTTCTGATGCCTATGCTCAATTCACCGCCCGCTGACGGTCCTGCCAGAACGGCGCCCGCAGTTCGGTCTTGAGAATCTTGCCGGCCCCGCTCTTGGGCAGTTCGCTGCTCTGGAAGCGAATACTGCGTGGACACTTGAAGCCGGCGATACGCGCCTTGCAGTGGGTGATCAGTTCCGACTCGGTGGCGACCCTGCCTGATTTCAATACCACCTCGGCATGCACCGCTTCGCCCCACTGCTCGCTTGGAACGCCGATCACCGCGCATTCAGCCACCGCCGGATGAGCGTAGAGCGCATCTTCCACTTCGGCCGAATACACGTTCTCCCCCCCAGTCACGATCATGTCCTTGATGCGGTCGACGACGTAAAGGAAACCGTGCTCGTCCATGTAGCCGCCATCGCCGGTGTGCATCCAGCCGTCCCGGAGCACCTCGGCAGTCAGCTCAGGCTGCTTCCAGTACCCCTTCATGACCATGGGACCGCGGACGCAGACCTCGCCAATCTCCCCCGGCGGCAGGTCATTGCCGTCAGCATCCCGAATCGCCACGTCGGCGTTGTAGACCGGCTGCCCTGCCGACGCCGTGAACCCGGCATGGGGACCCTCGAAGGTATGAAACTCCGGCATCAGGACCGTGGCCACCGGCGACAGTTCGGTCATGCCGTAGCTCTGCAGGAAGCGCACCCCGGGCAGACGTTCGAGCGCCCGCTGCAGCAGGGCTGCGGGCATGGGTGAGGCACCGTAGCTCAACAGTCTCAGGCTCGAGAGATCGCGGCGCTCCAGATCAGGATGCTGCATCAGCCGGTTGAGCATGGTGGGCACGATGATGGTGATGTTCACCCGCTCCCGTTCGATGGCGGCCAGAAAGGGCTCGATCTCGAATTTCGGAATCACCACGTGGGTGCCGCCGGCCAGCGTCACGGAGAACAGCCGCGCACCACCGGCTACGTGAAACATGGGCGAGACGTGCAGGTGCACCGTGCCGGCGCGGATGTCCATGTTGAGCATGGCGGTGAGGGAGTTGGTCACCAGGTTGGCATGGCTGAGCATGACGCCCTTGGACCGGCCCGTGGTGCCGCCGGTATAGAACAGGCAGGCGATGTCCTCGAAGCCACGTCCTGCATCCGCAGCCGGGGATGACCGGGCCAGATCCTCCCAGTGCGACCAGCCTGACGCCGCAGGCGTGCCGCGATCCGCAGCCAGCACCAGATGCGAGAGCCCGGCACCCTGCTCGCGCTGGGCCGAAGCGGCGTCGGCATGGGCCGGATCGGCGATGAGGATGCCGGCACCACAGTCATCGAGGGCAAAGCGGATTTCCGGTGCCGCCCAGCGGGTGTTGATGGGCACCGCGATGCCGCCGGCCCAGAACGTGGCGAAGAAGAACTCCACGTAGCGATGGGAGTTGTCTGCCAGCATGGCCACGCGATCACCGGGTGCGAGTCCGAGTTCGATGAGGCCGCCCGCGAGTCGCGCCACCCGCTCGGCAAATTCCCGCCAGGAATAGCGGACGTCAGCTTCGATCAGCGCAGGCTGATCCGGGTACAACAGGGCCGAACGGCGGACGGTCTGAGCGAGCTGCATGGATTGGACCCTGGAATGCTGGAATGAAAGAACTCAATTGCCGAACAGGCGCAGATCGGGCGGTGGTGGCGTGGCCTCGTCGAGACGGATGATGTCGACGTTGGAGGCATAGCGATCCTGCCACTCCCGCAGCGGCAGCCAGCAGGGTACCCCCTGCACGTCGCGGGTGATCCAGCCGTCGCTGGCGTCGCTCAAGTCACGCAGGTCGTCGAGATGTTCCTGGGTGAGATCGAGTCGACCGTAGCGCATGGGGCCCTGAATGCAGGCATGCCACAGCACGTACTCGAGATGGTCCGTCCACTCCAGGCCGTAGGCCATGCGACAGAGCATCTTCATGTAGCGCTCGAGTTCCCGGTGCTCGGGTTCCATGTCTGCCACCTCGCTGCGCGGGTCTTAAGCAGGAATCACCGCGTCACTGAATGACCGCCGTCCACGGTGACGATGGTGCCGCTGACGTAACTGGCCCGCGGCGAGGCCAGAAACACCACCACGTCGGCCACTTCCACCGGCTCAGCCGGACGATCGAAGGGCAGCCGGCCGAGCATGCGCGGCCACTGCTCCGGATCCCGACCTGCCATGCGGGCGCGGGTCCGGGCCTGATTCTCCATGCGATCGGTTCGGGTCAAGCCGGGATTGACGCCGACGACCCGAATGCCGTGCCGGGGACCTGCCGCACCCACCGCGCGGGTGAAGGCCATGAGCCCGGCGTTGGCGGTCACCCCGGCAATATAGCCCGGGTCGTGACGCTCGCCGCCGGTGCCGATGACGTTGACGATGACACCGCCACCGGCGTCGCGCATGCGTGAGTACATGGCGCGGCTGAGGTTGATGTAGGAGAACATCTTCAGATCCCAGCTCGCCCGCCAGACCTCTTCGTCTACGGCATTGAGCGGACCGGCAGGTATCGCGCCGGCGTTGTTCACCAGCAGGTCCATCGCCCCTACCCGGCTGGCCAGGGCCTCGGCCCGACCGCGCTGGGAGAGGTCCATGGCATGCACCTGGACCTGTACGTCATGGCGATCCATCAGCTCCGATCGCGCCCGCTCCAGATCCATGCGCGAGCGCGCCACCAGATGCAGGTGAACACCCTCCTCCGCCAGTCCTTCCGCCACGGCGCGGCCGATACCCCGGCTCGCACCGGTAATGAGCGCCTGCTTGCCGCGAAGATTCAATTCCATTGCACGTGTCCCATCAGGCCCGTTGGCCGCCCATGAGTTGCTGAACTTCCTGCTCGTCGAATCCGAGTTCGGCAAGCAGCGTCGCCGTGTCCGCACCCAGTGCCGGTGCCGGCCCGCGTATGTCCGCCGGCGTGGCGCCGAAGCGTGCCGCCGGCCGCGGCTGGCGGATGCGGCCCGCCTGCGGATGGACATATTCTGCCAGCAGATCGTTCGCAAGGATCTGCTCGTGAGTGAGAACCTGCGCACGGGACAGGACCGGAGCGCAGGGTACGCCTGCCGCATCGAGCGCTTGGAGCCACTGCGAGCTCGAACGGGTGGCCAGCACTTCGGCGGTCAGCGCCAGCCGCTCCGCCACGTTCGCGACCCGGTCCTGGGCCGTGCGGAAACGCGGGTCCTGCTCCCACTGGGGTCGTTCGAGGACGCGACAGAGGCCGGACCACTCCGTATCCGAGACGGCGCCGACGGTGATCCAGCCGTCAGTGGTGGCGAAAATCAGGTCCTGGGCGAGCTGGGCACGGGCGGCTTCCACTTCGTTGCCGACGAAGGTATGGCCGGTCATGCCTTCCGGCCACAGGAACGCCACGATGGCATCGAGCATGGCCAGCTTCAGATGCTGGCCCTGCCCCGTCCGCTCGCGGGCAAACAGTGCGGCGGTGATGGCCTGAGCGGCGGCGAGTGCGGTGACCTTGTCCGGAACGATGGTCCGCACCATGCGCGGCCGGCCGCTGTCGCGGTCGGCCTGGATGGCCGCCAGCCCGGACAGGGCCTGAATCACCGGATCGTAGACCCGCTTGTGGGCATAGGGTCCGGTTTCGCCGAACCCCGAGATCGACACGTAGATGAGGTCCTCCCGCTGCTGCCGCATGGCGGGCTCGCCGATGCCCATGCGTTCGGCGACGCCGGGCCTGAAGTTCTGGACGAAGACGTCTGCGCTGCGAACCAGCCGCAGGAGTGCTTCCATGCCCAGCTGCGTCTTCAGGTCCAGCACCATGGAGCGCTTGGAACGGTTCGACGACAGAAAGGTGGCCGACATGCCACCGCGGGAGCTGCCCATCTGCCGCACCAGATCACCGGCGGGCGGCTCCACCTTGATCACGTCGGCACCCTGGTCAGCCAGCATCATGGTCGCCACCGGCCCGGAAATCATGGCCGTGAGATCCACCACCCGAATGCCTGCCAATGGGCCGCTGGCGTTCATCCGAAGGATCTCACCTGACCCCCGTCCACCACCCAGGTCGCCCCGGTCACGAAGGAGGCCCGCGGGGAGGTCAGGAAGGCCACCACATCAGCGATCTCCCGCACCTCACCAAAGCGCTTCAACGCCACTTCGCGATCAATCCAGCGCATCCAGGACTCCGGCCGGGCCTTGACGTTGCGATCCCAGGAGCCGCCCTCGAAGAGAATGTTGCCGGGGGCCACGGCATTGATCCGCACGGCCGGCCCCACCAGTTTCGCCATGGCCGTGACGAAGTGGTTGAGCGCCGCCTTGGCCATGCCGTAGGACAGCGGCGTGCCCATGGCATCGACGCCAGCAATGGAGGAGATGACCGTGATGCTGGCGCCGTTCCTGCCTTCGAGGCGGCGCTGAGCTTCCCGGACCAGGCGTACGCTGCCGGTCAGGTTGTGCTCCATGGCCAGATCGAAATCCGCGTCAGAGACATCCCAGCCGGGTTTGAGGCCACCGCCGCCGACGTTGGCGATCACCGCATCGAGCCCACCGAATGCGGCCTGTGTGGCGTCCAGGGCCCGTTCGATGTCCTCGGTCCGGGTCATGTCGCCGCAGACGCTGGCGGCTCGTCCGGCCACTTCGTGAGGCAGCGCAGCCACGGCCGCCTGCAGCACGTCCTCGCGGCGGCCGCTGAACATGACGTTGGCGCCCTCGGCCAGCAGGACTTCGGCAATGCCCCGGCCTATGCCGGCGCTGGCCCCTGCCACGAATACCGATTTGCCCGTCAGTTCCAGATCCATGTCACCCCCGCTTCGCCCTTGACTCGACGGCTCTTGCACCGCCACCCGCTGACCGCCTATGGTCGCAGACTGCCCGCCGTGAAGCATCCAGGACGGCCATGATGTCACCCGTGAGGGATCCAGATCTGCTGACGATCCTGCTGGGACGCAGGGTGCTGGCCGTGGAGGAGGAAACGGCCATGGGGATGCAGCGCGTGGTGGCGCTGGGCCTCGAGAACGGGGTTCACTTTCCGCTGCCGGCAGGCAACGCCCTGCGCTCAGCCGGTGAGATCGCAGAAGTCCGTGCCCTACTGTCAGGACTGTCCCGTCAGCTGGCAACGGTCATCCGCCGTCAGGTGGGACCTGGTGACCCGACCCTGGCGGCGGACATCATCGATGCGAAGATCACAGCCGCCCTGGCGGACCCTGACGCACTTCAGGATGAGCAGGACCCGGCCAGCTTTCCGCTGGCCCGCCCCTGATCACCAGTCGGGTTGGGCCCCACCGGGCTGGCCGGGCTGCTGTCCCTGCTGCTGCTGGAACTGCTGCCGCATCATCTCTTCCTGCATCTGCCGCTGGCGCTGCGCCTGCATCTCCAGTTCAGCCCGCTGTTCTGCGGTAAACACCGCCTGCACCTTGCTCTGCAGCAGCAGCGACAGCGCCGTCATCTCGCCGGTGATCTCGCCGAGCCGCGCCGCGCCGGAGCGGATGGCTGACTCGTCGTAGTCGTGGCCGACCTTGTCCGCCAGCTCCATCTGCACGCGCTGGGCCCGCTCCTGCAACGCCTCGATCTGGGGGCCGAGATCGTCGATGACCGCGCGGATCTCGGTCTGCTGCTGCGCATTGAGACCAAGGGCCTCGGCAAGCTGATCCACCTGATCGGCTCCGGCAGGCTGCTGGGCCAGGGCAGGAAGCGTGAGGCTCAGACCCGCAGCAAGGACAAGCAACATCAGGAATCGATTGGATATGCTCAAAGCTTTCACCTTTGTGAGAGACCGTCGAAGGCCGGCACCTTAACGCGAAGGCGCCCGGGTTGCATCCGCAGCCCCGGGCGCCCGAGGGGCCTGGCTTCCAGCCAGGGCTCAAGCCAGCTGGGCTTGAGCGGTGGCCTTGGCCCATTTGTAGTCGGCCTTGCCGTTGGCCGCACGCTGCACCACCGCCACCCGGACAATGTCACGAGGCAGCTTGTAACCGGCGATCTGGCCGCGCATGAACTCCCGCAGGACGTCATCGCCCGGGTCGGCGTCACCCTCCAAGGCCAGCACCGCCACCACGCGCTCGCCGAAACGTTCATCCGGCATGCCCACCACCAGACAGTCCGCCACGTCCGGATGGCGCTTGGCGGCCTCCTCCACCTCTTCCGGGAACACCTTCTCGCCGCCGGTGTTGATGCACTGGGAACCTCGCCCGAGGAGGGTGATGGTCCCGTCGGCCTCGACCTTGGCAAAGTCGCCAGGGAAGGAGTACCGCACGCCGCCCACTTCGCGGAACGTCCGTGCGGACTTCTCGGGATCCTTGTAGTAGCCCACCGGCACGTTGCCCGACGTGGCTACCAGCCCGATTTCATCGGACCCGGGCGCCACTTCGCGGCCGTCTTCCGTGAAGACCTTGACGCCGGGACTGAGGGCAAAACGGGCCGTCTGCGGCGGCGTGGAGCGATTGCTCATGGCCATGCCCATGCTGCCTTCACTGGAACCCATGGCATCGAGCAGCATCATGTCGTGATGCTCGAGCAGCCGCTGCTTGGTCTCGGCCGACCACATGACCCCGGAGGACACGATCTGCTGCAGGCTCTTCAGATCGTAGGGCTCGCCTCGATCCCGGGCGGCGTCGAGGGCCGCCAGCAGCGGCTTGGCGAAGGCATCGCCGATGATGGTCATGTCCGTGACGCGATGCTCGGCGACCGCCTGCCAGATGCCGTCGGGATCGAGGCTGCTCTGCCTGACGGTCACCACGGTGCCGCCCATGAGATGGGGCACCATGGTCCCGATCCACATCCCGACGCCATGCATCTGCGGCGAGGCCGCCAGGGTCCTCGGCGCCAAGCCCGCGGCATGGACCTGCTGCACCAGGGCCGGAATGTCCTCCACCTTGGTCGGCGGTTCGAAGCCGCGCATGGCGAAGCCGGCACACATGCCCACACAGAACTGTCCGGCGTGATACATCACGCCTTTGGGCATGCCCGTGGTGCCGCCGGTGTAGAGCATGTAGATGTCTTCAAAGGGACGCTCGATGCGCGGCATGGGGGCAGCCGTAGCGATGGCCGCCTCGTAATCCAGCGCTCCGTCGAGCAGCGCCGCTTCGCTGTCGTCGGCCACCTGGATGAGACAGCGGAGCTTCGGCAGGCGCTTGCGGGCCGCGTCGATCAGGGGGGCATAGCGGGCCTCGTACACCACCGCTTCGGCATCGGCGTTGTCGAACAGGTAGACCAGCTCCTCGACCCCGTAGCGGTAGTTCACGTTGATCGGCACGCCGCGCATCTTGAAGCTTCCGAAATGCGCCTCCGCGTACTCGTTGGAGTTGTGCATGTAGAGGCCGATCTTCGAATCCGGCTTAAGGCCATGCTCACTGAGCACGGTGGCGATGCGGGCGGCACGGTCGTCGTACTCCCGCCAGCTGCGCCGATTCTCTCCGCAGACGAGTGCCAGGTGATCAGGCACCACATCGGCAACCAGCTCCCAGGCAGTGGCGAAGTGAAAGTCCAAAGGGGGATCCTCCGTCGGGCCGTTCATGAGAACGCTGGAAGATACCCAGGCGTACTCGCCAGCTCAAGAGCGCAAGCCAGCACAGATGCATGCAAACCAATCGGGATGCCCTGACCCGCCGAAAGTCCTAAAATGAGTCTGAATCAGAGCCGGATGGAGCGGGAATGTTCGAAACAGCCGAACTGGGCCGCAAGGTCAGCCGCAAGGATTTCGCCGAGCAGGAGCCTGATCTGCACACCGCGCTCCTGAAAGCCCAGTTCGCCCTGCAGGATGCCCGCGTCCCGGTGATCATCCTCATTTCCGGGGTCGAGGGCGCCGGCAAGGGTTCGGTGGTCAATCGCCTGCACAAGTGGCTCGACACGCGGGGCGTGGAAACCCACGCCCTCTGGGACGAAAGTGAAGAGGAGCGCGAGCGCCCGTTCTTCTGGCGTTTTTGGCGGGTCATGCCACCGAGGGGCGGCATCGCCGTGCTGTTCGGTTCCTGGTACACCCAGCCCATCGTCGACCACGCCCTGAAGCGGACCGATGTCGACGCCTATGAGCGCGCCCTGCACAGGAACGTCCAGCTCGAGCAGCTGCTGGTGGACGACGGCGCTCTGATCGTTAAGTTCTGGTTCCACCTCACCCGCAAACAGCAGCAGGCCCGCCTCGAAGCCGACCTCGAGGCTGGGACCGCTTCACCCCAGCTGAAGGCCTATGCGCGCAGCTACAAGCGTTTCACCAAGGTGTCGGAGCGGGCGGTGCGGCTGACGGATCGCGGCGTGGCGCCCTGGCACATCATCGAGGCCGCAGAGGAGTACTATCGGGATCTCACCGCCGGACGCCTGCTGCTCGAAGCGATGCAGAATCGCCTTGCCCTGCTGGCCATGACGCCGGACCCGGCAGAGGTGGCCTCCGAAACCCAGATCGTCCCCACCGTGGGACCGACTGAGCGGACCGTGCTGGAAACGGTGGACCTCAGCGCCCGCCTCGACGGCAAGGACTACGAGCAGCGACTCGAAGATCGGCAGTCGGAACTGCGCAAGCTGGCCTGGAAGGCCAAGGAGCAGGGGCGCAACACCGTGATGGTCTTCGAGGGCTGGGATGCAGCCGGCAAGGGCGGCGCCATTCGCCGGGTCACCGCCGGCATGGATGCTCGCCTCTATCGCGTCATTTCGACGGCCGCTCCCACCGACGAGGAACTGGCCCATCACTACCTGTGGCGCTTCTGGCGCCACATTCCCCGTTGCGGGCACATGACGATCTACGACCGATCCTGGTACGGACGCGTGCTGGTGGAGCGGGTGGAGCGCTACGCCAGCCCCGACGCATGGCAGCGGGCTTATCAGGAGATCAACGACTTCGAGGAGCAACTGGTCGATCACGGCGTGATCCTGCTCAAATTCTGGCTTCACATCAGCCCGGAGGAGCAGCTCGCGCGGTTCAAAGAGCGGGAGCAGGTGGAGCGCAAACAGCACAAGATCACCGAGGAAGACTGGCGCAACCGGGAGCGCTGGGACGCCTATCGTGCTGCCGTCCACGACATGGTCGCCCGCTGCAGCACCGACTACGCGCCCTGGACGCTCATCGGCGCCAACGACAAGAAGACGGCGCGCATCGAAGTCCTCGACACGGTCTGCGAAGCCTTGGGGAAGGCGCTGGACTGACGTCGGCGAATGCCCGAGCGCGGAGCAGGCCTACTGTTGAGAGCCAGCAGGCGGCTGCGCCGTCAGCGGATCTTTCTGAGCAATTCCGCGTTGCCGCCGGAGGCGGTGGTGTTGACGGTAAAGGTCCGTTCGGTGGCGAAGCGCAGCAGGTAGTGGGGGCCGCCTGCCTTGGGGCCGGTTCCCGACAGCCCCTGGCCGCCAAAGGGCTGTGATCCCACCACGGCGCCGATCATGTTGCGGTTCACGTACATGTTGCCGGCCGGAACGGCCCGGAACAGCTGTCTGGCCCGCCGCTCGATGCGCGAATGCAGGCCGAAGGTCAGTCCGTAGCCCGCTTCGGCCACCTCCGCCAGACAGGCTTCGAGGTCTGACTCCCGGAAACGACGGACGTGCAGGATGGGGCCGAACTTCTCACCCCCGATGTCGCGAATGTGGTCGATACCGAACAGCATGGGCGCTACGTAGGTCCCCCTGGCAGCGACGGCATGCGGGACCTGCAGTCGATGCCTGACCTGGGTCCTCGCCGCCATCGTCTCGGCATGTTCTCGCAGCATCCGCTGGGCATTGCGATCGATGACCGGACCGACGTCGGTGGCCGGGTCGCGGGGGTCACCGATCACCAGCGCATCCATGGCGCCTTGGATCATCGCCAGCAGGTCCTTCTCGATGGCCTCCTGAACGTAGAGCACCCGCAGCGCCGAACAGCGCTGGCCGGCACTGCCGAAGGCGCTCCTCAAGACATCGTCGGTGACCTGTTCCGGCAGGGCGCTGGCATCCACGAACATGGCGTTCAAGCCGCCGGTTTCGGCAATCAGCGGGATCAGCGGGCCCGGACGGGCAGCCAACCGCTGATTGATGCGCCGGGCGGTGGCCTCCGAGCCCGTGAACGCCACTCCGGCGATGCCGGGATGCATGACCAGGGGTTCGCCTACCTCTGGCCCGCCGCCCGGCAGCAGATGCAGCACTTCCACCGGCACCCCGGCCTTGTGCATGAGGGTCACCGCACGACAGGCGATCAGGGGCGTCTGGTCAGCGGGCTTCGCCACTACGGCATTGCCTGCCGCCAGCGCGCCGGCCACCTGGCCGGTGAAGATCGCCAGGGGGAAGTTCCAGGGGCTGATGCAGGCAAACACGCCGCGGCCGTGCAGGCTGAGCTGATTACGCTCGCCGGTGGGGCCCGGCAGCCGTTGAGCATCCTCGAACTGGCTGCGGGCGAGACTGGCGTAGAAGCGCAGGAAATCCACCGCCTCGCGCACCTCATCCAGGGCGTCAGCAAGGGTCTTGCCGGCCTCGATCACGGCCAGATGCATGAGCCCCGTGAGATCCTCCTCGTAAGCGTCGGCCACGCGCTCGAGAATCTCGGCCCGGGCCGCCCCGCCGCGGGTATCCCAGCCCGGTTGCGCTCCACGGGCCATGGCGACGGCCGCATCCACGTCCTCGGCTCGAGCCTCGATGACTTCGCCCGCAGGTTCATCCAGCCTGGCCGGGTTGTGCACTTCGAGAGGCGTACCCGCACCGGAACGACCTCCGATCAGGGGCACCGCAATACGGGTCTCCCGGTCATGCCCCTGGAAGGCTGTGGCCATCTGATCGAGGATGCGGGTGTCGTCGAGATCCAGCGACTGCGCATTGCGGCGCGGTGCAAACAGTGCTGCCGGCAGCGCAATGTCGGGATGACGCGCGGTATCGAGCCCGCGAATCTCGACGAAGGGGTCGGTCACCACCTCGTCCACCGGATAGCGGGCGTTGAGAAAGCGATTGACGAAGGAGGAGTTGGCGCCGTTCTCCAGCAGCCGCCGGACCAGGTAGGACACCAACTGCTCATGGCCGCCCACCGGCGCGTAGGTGCGCACGGCGGGAAGCTCGGGATAGTGCTCACGCGCCACCCGGTAGAGCAGTTCACCCATGCCGTGCAGCCGCTGAAACTCGAACTCGGCATCCTTGGCTGCCATGCCCATGACGCTGGCCACGGAATGGGCGTTGTGGGTGGCAAACTGGGGCGCAAGCCAGCCGTCGCTGTCGAGCAGGGCCGCGGCGCAGACCAGCCACGACAGATCCGTGCTGGCCTTGCGGGTGAAAACGGGAAAGTCTGCAAGCCCCGCCACCTGGGCATGCTTGATCTCGGCATCCCAGTAGGCGCCTTTGACCAGCCGGACGGGAAAGCGGCGACCGCTTTCCCGGGCCAGTGCGGCCAGCCAGCTGATCAGATCCCGGGACCGCTTGCCGTAGGCCTGCACCACGAAGCCCGCGCCATCGAAGCCCGTCAGGTCCGGATCCCGGGCCAGACGCTCGAACAGTTCCATGGAAGGCAGCAGGCGCGCGGCCTCTTCCGCATCGATGCTCAGACCGATTCCGCCAGCGGCGGCCCGCAGAGCCAGGGCCTTCAGGCGCTGATACATGACATCCCGGATGTCTTCCCAGTGCATGGCGTCGTAGCGGGGATGCAGGGCAGAGAGCTTGACCGAGACCCCGGAGCGGGACATTGCTGCGCCGCTTCCCACCGCCGCCACCCGATCGATGGCATGGGCGTAGGACTCACTGTAAGTGGCAGCATCAGCCTCGGTACGTGCGCCCTCGCCGAGCATGTCGAAGGAGAACAGGGCGCCCTCGCCGTATTCCTTGCGTCCGCGGCGAATGGCCTCGTCGATATCCTCCCCGAGGACGAATTCATGGCCGAGGATGCGCATGGCGCCATAGAGCGCATTGCGGATCACCGGCTCACCGGTCCGCGAGACCAGACGCTTCAGCCACGCAGCCGGGCCGGCACGGAACTCTGCGGCGGGGGTGATCACCCGCCCGGTCAGCATCAGGGCCCAGGTGGAGGCGTTCACCAGCAGCGCGTCCGAACCCCCGAGGTGCGTCGACCAGTCACCGGAGAGCACCTTGTCGGAAATCAGTTCGTCGGCGGTGGAGTCGTCGGGGATGCGCAGCAGCGCTTCCGCCAGACACATCAGGGCGACCCCTTCCTCGTTAGAGAGTCCGTACTCCTCCAGGAAGGCATCGAGGCGACTGCGATCCGCGCGATGCTCGCGGGCGCGCCTGACGAGTTCCCGGCCCTCGTCCAGCACCCGACGGCGCATGACGCTGCCCATGGGAAAGGCCTCGACGAGGTCGTTGACCACCGCCTCCTCGTCGCGGAGTTTACTGCGCGCGATCTGCTCACGAAGATCGGCTGTGGTCAGTCCAGGCACGTCGGATCGATGATTGCGCACGGCATACCTCCAGGTTTTGCCGCCCCAGCCCGGAAATCTCACCAGCATCCCGGGAGCTGGCGAGGTTCACAGCTGGTCTGGCGCCGGTCTGGACTGAAATAGGCGGGCTCGATTCTACGCCGGTTGGGCCAGCACCGTCTGCGTCACCCGGGCCACCAGACCATCGGTCTGCCAGCATTCCGCCGACACCACGCCGCGGCCGTCGGGGCTGTGCTGGTTGCGGGACACCAGACCCACCGCACCCGGGGCCGGCATGCGCAGCACGTGCAGCGAGATGTCAGCATTGATGAAGCCGATGCGCCCCTCCGGTTCCTCGAGCCGCCGCTGGGAGACGCCGTTGGCAAAGTCCGCCAGCGCCGCCAGCTGCACCATCGGCGTCAAGGGAATGCCGGGAGCGAGATCCAGGGGCAAACGCAGCCAGCCGCCGCCGGCACCGCCTCCGTCGAGTCCTGAATCACGGCGTACGAGCAGCCGCAAATGCAGCCCGTCCTTGGCGCCGAGATCGCGTCCGCTCTGGCTGCGCACCACATCGGCGAGGCTGGCCTCGGGCAGTGAATCCTGGGGCGGCAGGGGACAGCTGGCCGGAGACACTTCGGCGCTGACCGCCATGGCGCCGGTGTGGAGGCTGCTCGCGCGCACCAGTTCCTTGCCGCCGCTGCTGAGCACCGCCTCATGGACGCAAAGTCTGCGGCCCTGGCGCAGCGAGCGAACACTCACTTCAAGCGCTGCACAGGGCACCGGGCGGAACAGATCCAGGGACAGGCGAGCCAACTGGAACTCCGGCGCCACCGCCTCCCCGAGGACGTGGCACAGCAGTGCAGCCGGAGCACCGCCGTGAAGCGTGTCGCCCCATGGACCCATAGCCGCCGAGGTTGGCATCCAGGTACTGCCCTCGCGGGTGAAAATGGCGTCGGTCATCAGGACTCCTCGTTCGTCATGGGTCGACATGCCCATAATCTGTCTAGGCCGGGATAGCGCTAATTGATACGAATTAATACACTGACAGGAACACTGTTGCGCTCAAGAGGATGCCATGGATTTCAACGACAGCCCCACCGAAGCCGCCTTTCGTCAGGAAGTACGTGCCTTCCTCGACCAGCATGCACGCCTGCGGCGTGAGCCCAACGAGAGCGCCTTCGACAGTGCGAAGACCGACGCCGACCGGCTCGCCATCGCCAAGGGCTGGCAGCAGACCCTGGCCGACGCCGGCTGGGCCTGCCTGAGCTGGCCGAAGACCTACGGCGGTCGTGACGCCACGCCCATCGAGCAGGTGATCTGGAACCAGGAAGTGAAGCGCTACGTCACGCCCGATGGGATGTTCATCATCGGCCAGGGCATGTGCGCCCCCACCCTCATGGCCTACGCCAGCGAACAGCAGAAAGCCCACCACCTGCCACGCATCGCCAGCGCCGCCGAGGTCTGGTGCCAGCTGTTCTCCGAACCGGTGGCCGGCTCGGATCTGGCCGGCATCAAGACCCGAGCGCTGAAGGACCGGTCCGCCGGCGCGGGGGACGAATGGGTGGTTAACGGCCAGAAGGTCTGGACCTCCGGTGCCCACTACTCGGACTGGGGCATCCTCATCACCCGCACCGATCCCAGCGTACCCAAGCACAAGGGCCTGACCATGTTCTTCCTGGACATGAAGACTCCAGGGGTGGAGGTGCGGCCCATCAAGCAGATCAACGGCAACAAGGACTTCAACGAGGTCTACTTCACCGACGTCCGCATCCCGGACAGCCAGCGACTCGGCAAGCCAGGGGAAGGCTGGAAGGTGGCCCTGGTGACGCTGATGAACGAGCGCCTGGCCGTGGGCAGCGGCCTGTCGAACACGGTGATGGACGTGTTCCGAGCCGCCCAGACCGTGGAACTCGACGATGAGCCCGCCATCCGCAATGCCGCCGTCCGCGACCAGCTCGCCAACTGGTATTGCCGGGAGATGGGCCTGAAGTACACCACCTACCGCATGATCACCGCCCTGTCCCGGGGTCAGGATCCCGGCCCGGAGGCGTCCATCAGCAAGGTGGTGGTGGGTGCGAACAACAACCAGTCCGCGAGCTACGCCCTGGATCTTCAGGACACCGGCGGCATTCTCGACGACGACGAGCTGTCCGGTTTCGGCAATCAGTTCCAGCGCCAGTTCATGCGCTCACCGGCCAACCGCATCGAGGGTGGCAGTGACGAGATTCTGCGCAACATCATCGCCGAGCGGGTCCTCGGCATGCCGCCGGACATCCGCACGGACAAGGACGTGCCGTTCAGCGAGGTTCCGGGAGCCAACAGCAAGGGCTGAGCCGAGCGTCTCTGGGCGCACCATGCCCCTCTGTGGGAGCGGACGGAGCGCAGCGAAGACCGCGAAAAGGCGGCGCAGCCGCCTGCAAGCCCGCAGCCTGCAGGGAGCCTTCTCGGCGCGGCAGGCAATCGCTCACTGCGCTTCGCGGCGCACTGCGTGCGACGCACTTCGCTGCAGGCGAAATGCTCCCACAGGGCTTTGCCATGTCCATCGAAGTCGCATGTTCCAATCCTGACAGCACAGATATACCAGAAGCCTGTAACGCAGCTCAGTCGTCGCTCTGCCTCCCACACAACTCCGACAGCGACATCAGTCCCTGCTTGAGCCGGGCATGCTCCTCGGCGTCGATGGCGCCCTGCTCCAATGCCCGGGCCAGATCGATCATCTGCTGGCCGATAGACACATCGCCCATACGCACGTTGGTGGCCACGTTCTCATTCCAGCAGCCCGCCAGCAGCAGCGTCCCCACTACGGCCACAATGCCCTTCACCATGTCTCCTCCCCCTCTGCATGCATGCAGTGCAAGTGTCGTCCAAACCTCCGCTCCCGGCGTGGACCACCGAGGCGCATCGGGTTGGTCAAAATCACCACTCCCTTGCCAAATCCACTAACCCATGCCCGCGACCTGCTCGGCAGAAGCTTTACCAGAACCCTATAAAACAACAACTTAAGCCTTTCGGGAAGAGTTGGCACGAAGCGTGTAAAGAACGAGTTGTCAGCGAGCCCCGCAGCAAGCCGGGGGAGTTCCAGGAGGGATGAACATGCTTACACTCAATCGTATCAGCCGGCTGCGCCAACCCCGCAGCAACAGCGCCTCGACGGCGCTATTGATCATCACGTTCAGCGTGTTTGCGGTCCTTGGCCATCTGGCCATCGAGCAGCAGCGCGGCGGCCCACACTGGGTCCAGGAGACGCCCCCGGCGGCAGCCAAGGCTGACCCCTTTGATCTCTGGTCCCTGCTGCACCACCTGCGGTTCTGACGGAGCTGAAATCATGAACATGCATCACCAACGTCCGCCGCGGTTTCTCCGCGATACCCGTGAAGCCTATCTCGGTGGTGTCTGCGCCGGCATTGCCCGCGGCCTGCGAATGAGGCCCCTCGGCATCCGGGTGGCGGTAGCCGCCGCCGCCGTGCTCTTCACCACCCCGACCCTGATCGCCTACGCTGTGGCGTGGCTGCTGATGGATTCCCGCGAGGAATATCGACTGCCCTGAGGGGCAGTCGCTACCTCGGCAGCACCACGTAGCCGGCCCGCGGAAAGTGCACGACCACTTCGCCGAGGGCCGGATCACGGCGCAGCAGCGCAACCTCATCAGCGTTGATCACCAGCAGTTCACCGGCCACCAGATCGCGGCCATAGTCATCGGGTGCGACTTCCACTTTCATGCCGGGCCGCAGGCCGTTGGGCTCATCGGGATCACCCGCGGGCAGCGTCTCGGGCGTCTCCACCGCCGCCAGGGACAGCGCATCCCTGGCGCCGATCTCCCGCCGCTGCCCGTGGCCGATGGCTGACATGCGGGCCTCCCAGGCGGTGATGCGGGCAAAGCGATCGAGCAGCCCGGCCTCCTCCGGGCAGACCTGCCGCAGAAACCAGACCACATGCCAGGGGTGCAGGTCGAGCATGCCCGGCGCTTCGCCGCCCAGGAAGGCCCGCCCGTCTAACAATTGCCGATCGATGAGGTTCAAGTGCGCCCGGTACTGCTCGCGCATCACCGGCACCGCCGCCCGCATGCGCGCCACGTCGAAGCGCGTCCCCGACATCTGTGCCCGGTCGTCGATGAAGGCCTGGGAGACGGAATGGCCGATGCTGCCGAAGATCAACTGCACCGCGACCATGAAGAAACTGCGGTCAGCCCAGAATCCCAGCGCATCGGCGATACCGTGGAGGCCGTCAGGATAGAGACTCGGCTCCGGGAAGCGCCGCTCGAGCTCACGCAGGATCAGCGCGCTGTCGCACCAGATCTCAGCACCGATCTGCATGGAAGGGGTGCGGCGGTAGCCGCCGGTCAGCGGCAGGTAGTCGGGCTTCGGCATCATGTTCGGAATGAGCACACTGCGCCAGCTGATGCCCTTGATGCCCATGGCCAGCCGGACCTTCTCCGAGAACGGCGAGCTGTCGTAATGGTGAAGAATTGGTTCCATCAGGTTCACAGGCGCCTCCAGCGCATTCTCATGGGACGCCGTCATGGCGCCGCCACCCTGCCCTACGCTCCCGGTGCCGGTCCTGCCGACTCCGGGGCCGGTCGACTGCTTGATGCCAGCATCTCGAAGTCCCGGACCAGACCGCTGAGGCGTCCCGAGAGACGTCGTTTCTGTTCCGGTTCCAGATTGTTGATCAGATCCACCGCGAACTGTCGATAGATGCCCTGATGACGGGAGATGATTTCCCGGTATTCGGGCGTATGCCAGCGCTCGCGGTGGAGCAGGAGTTCGACGATGCGCTCCTCGAACACATCCATCTGCTCACGCTGACCGAGGGCGTCCAGCAGATCAGCCTGCCAGAGCCTACGAAAGGCCACCCACTCGCTGTTGTCCGGCTCGATGGAGGCACTGACGCTGGCCAGCAGGGTCTCCTGCTCGGGTGACAGGCGGCCGATCCAGCGGTGGAGACCGTCCCGGGTCTTCTGCCGCCAAACGGCCCGCTGTTCCTCCACGGGAAGACCTTCGTAGTCCGCGTTGAGGTCTTCATTGGAGGCTTCAAGGGCCGCCTGCAGGCCGCGGATCTGGCTGTCGCTGAAGCCGGCCATCAGGTCCACCAGCAGCGGCGCCATGCGCTGGAGCATGACCGCAATCAGGTCCTGGGCCCGCTCCTCCATGGCGGTGAGCTGCTCAAGGTCCATGCCCTCCTGCACCCCGCCTTCGAAGTCCTCGATCAGGGAGGCCCACTCGGGCAGCTGCTGGTAACGGTGCCAATGCAGATAGACCCGGGCCTCCTGCCGCAACCAGCTGCGCTGGGCGCGATCGAGGTCCACATAGTCGGTGGCCCGCCAGACCACGGCCCGGTCCAGGTTCGAATACACCAACCGTACGCTGCTGCAGGCACCGAGCAGGGACACGGCCATGAGCAGCAGCAGGCAACGCTGAAAAAGTTTCATGCTGCCATCAGAACATGCCGGCATGAGTACAGTCTCCCTGCAGTTCCTCGATCCAGGCCGCAATCAGCCCCAGCGCCTGCTCATCCACCAGACTGCGGCCAAGTTCCGGCATCATGACAGCCGGGTCCCTGTGGGCCAGCCGATAGTGCAGGATGGACGCCTCGGGCCGCCCCGGCCAGATGCCCACCCTGAGCCCGCCAGCCCCTCGCCCGGCCGCCACCGGGGGTTTGCAGACGCCGAGTTCCCAGGGCCGCTCGGAGCTGTAGCGAAGGTCGAGCCCGGCGTTGGCGGCGCTGCCGTCGCCGTTGTGGCAGTGCGCGCAATTGACGTCCAGATAGGCCCGCGCGTCAGGTTGCGCGGGCCAGGCCACCACTTCGTCTTGATCCATCACCCAGCCGGCCGCCTGCCAGCGGGCATACTGCTGCTCCTGCTCTGACACCCGGACAGCCGCAAGATTCGCCGGCTTCGGGCCGATGGGCATCAGCACACGCTGCTGCCGGCCTGTGCCATGACAAGCCGCACACTGATTGCGATCCGGCACCAGATAGTCGAAGGCGACACCGTCCTCCGTCACCAGCGCCAGCAGTGCGCCGGCATCCGCCCGCCAGGCCTCGCGCCCGGCTTCATCCCAAAGATAGGACACCGCTTCCCAACCCGAAACCGCATGGCGCAGCACCCGCGTTTCCAACAAGCGCAGGCCTGCCAGAGCAAGCCCTGCCCGCTCGCCCGTTTCCATTGCCACGTTTGTGAGCCCGACCAGGCCCTGCGCTGGGACGGGGTAAAGGAAGGTCTTGGTGATGAGGGTACCCGGCGGAAAGGCCAGCGCGGCCATGGAATCCGCCCCCGACACGCGCTCGGCGCGCCCTCCCGGTGGCAGATGGACGCTGCGGTGCTTCGACGCGTAATCGGAAAAGAGCGGGTGACCGAGGGTATAGACGAACCCATCCTGAACCCGGAGTTCCCCACCCTGCTGCAGCAGCAGGCCCAGCTCGGACAGCCGCGCAGGCAGGGGCTCCGACAGGGGCCAGGGCTCGGAAGCCGGCGCACAGGCCAGCAGCAGGCAGGCAAGCAGAAGCAGCAGCGGAGTTCGCGTCACCCTCGCGGCTCCCTTGGCGGACACCCATCACTCCCAGGGCACGGCGACACCCGCACCGGCCTCACTGACCCCAGGCAGCGACGCCAGGCTGCAATCGAAGGCATCGGCAGCAAACTGCGGGGCCGCAAAGCCCCCCGGCGCATCGAGATTGATGGATTCCGCAGCTGAGTTGTCCTGGGCGCACAGGACCGGCGAGTCGGAATCGCGGGTAAAGCCATCCCAGATCAGTGGCGGCAGATCGCGCCCGATTCCCGCACGGATCATCGCCAGCGGCTCGGCATCCGGCTCATGCCCGCTGCGGCCGAAATCATTGCCATGAACATGGATGCGCTCGGGATAGGGATCGTAGTCCGGATCGTCGAAGGGACGACCGGTGATGAGGTAACTCATCACCATGACCGCTGCCGTGCCGTGATCGTCCAGAACATTGGCGAAGATCTCGACGTCGCGATTGGCACTCACCAGGATCCCGGTACCGGAAGGAACCGTCGCCACGATGTTGCCTTCGGGGGCGAAGTTCGGCGTGTTGTTGGACGTCACCAGATTGCGGAACACGCGCACCTCGCGACCGCCCTGCATGGGCAGCCCCGGCAGGTCGAAGACCAGGATGCCGCCGGTGTTGTGCACAACGACGTTGGCGTAGACGTCAGCGCGCATGGAGTTCTCGATCTCGATGCCGGCCACGTTGTAGGCGGCCCGGTTGCGGCGTACCACGATGTCGGTGGACTGCCCCACGTAGATGCCGGCATCCGATGCGCCGATGGCGACGGAGTCCCCGATCAGCACGCCTTCGCACTGCACGGGGTAGAGACCATAGGCGCCGTTGTCCGGACTCGGCCCACCCGTCCACTCCGCGCGCAGATCACGCATGACGATGTTGCGGCAGCCGCTGACCTTGATGGCGTCACCGCGGGCGTTTTCGATGGCGAAGCCCTGCAGGGTGACATCATCGGCGGTCACCAGCAGGCCCTCCGCACCGCTGCGCTGCTGATCGAAGGCCAGCACGCTGCGGTTCTGCCCGGCCCCTCTGAGCGTGACCCCGGAAACGCTCAGGGTGAGGCTGCGATCCAGCTCGAACCGTCCCTCCGGAATCTCCACCAGCCCGCCCGGCGCGACGTCGAGCAGGGCTTGGCGCAGGCCATCTATCGGATCGGCCGACAGCAGCGGCGACGCGACCTCCTCAGGCGCGCCGCAGGCCGACAGCAGGACACAGCAGCCCAGCATCAGGCTCCGCAGGGAGCCGCCGAACCTCTCCTGACTCATGGGTGTCCCCCCGTCTCTGCCGCCTCCCGGGCAGCTTCCTGCCAGCTCAGAAATGCCAGCATCCATTGGCCCACCAGCTCCCGCTGAATGGGCATCTCCAGCGACGCGACGCCACGCTGGTAAACCGCTTCACCCAGCAGTTCACGGCGGAAGGCCATGAGGTCAGCCGAGTAGGGTTTGGCAAACTCGGGATGACCCTGGATGGCGAGGATGTGATCCCCGATGGTGAAGGCGGCGTTGGGACAGAAATCATTCTCTGCCAGCAGCGCTGCGCCCTCGGGCAGCCGCATCACCTGATCCTGGTGGCTGGACAGCAGCGCGAACTGCTCCTGCTGCGGACACATCCATGCCGGTGCCGCGGTCACCCGGCTGGCATGGACACCCACGGCCCAGCCCCCCGCTGCGGCCCGGGTCTCGCCGCCCAAGGCCTGGGCAATGAGCTGGTGGCCGAAACAGATGCCGATGAGCTTGTGGCGTCGTTGATGCAGTTTCAGGACGAAGTCGCTGAGTTCGGCAATCCAGGGATGGTCGTCGTAGACCGAGTCCCGGGAGCCGGTGATCACATAGCCGTCGCACTCACCCACCTCGGCAGGGTAGTGCCCATGCTGCACGTCGTAGTCGTGGAAGACCGGCTCCGGCATCCCCGCCGCCCGCGCGGCATCGCGCAGCAGCTGATGGAACATGTCGGGATAGTCACCGTGGCGATCGATGAACTCCTCGCGCACACGATCAGTCTTGAGGATTCCGATGCGAAGGGAGCGGGTGCTGGATTCCAAGGCCATGAGCTCCAAGCAAGGGACTGGGCAACGGTATCAGATGATCTCGAAGTAGCGCGCGAGCTGCCAATCATTCACGTGTCGTTCGTACTCCCGCGCCTCCCACTCCCGAGTCGCGCAGAAGTGGTCCACGAAGGCGTCCCCGAACCAGTCCCGTGCGAGTCGGGACCCTCGCAACAGCGCGGACGCCTCGCGCAGATGGGTCGGCAGTTTCAGCGTATCCGGCAGACGATCCTGAATCTCGTAGGCATTGCCGGTCACCGCCGCCTCGGGCTCGAGGCCGTCAATGATGCCCTGGACACCGGCGGCAATCACCGCTGCTGCAGCCAGATAGGGATTGGCATCGGCACCGCTGGCGCGGAACTCCAGGCGCTGGCTGCGCGACCCGCCGGGAATCACCCGCAGCGCACAGGTACGGTTCTCCACCCCCCAGGTCGCTGCCGTAGGCGCCCAGGCTCCCGGGACGAGACGCGTGTAGGCGTTCACCGTGGGAGCGAACAGGGCCGTCGTTTCCCGCATGTAGTTCTGAACGCCGCCGACGAAGTGGCGCTGGGTTGCCGTCATCCCAGCCGCAGCCAAGGAGTCGTGAAACACCGGCTCACCGTCCGGCCCCAACAACGAGACGTGGAGATGTCCGCTCTGGCCCGGATAGGCCATGGACCACTTGGCCATGAAGGTCGCCATCAGTTCCCGCTGCTGGAAAAAGACCTTGGTGAAGGTCTTGAACAGACTGGCCCGGTCGGCCGCTTCGAGGCCGTCCGCCACCCCAAGCGCCGCCTCCCAGACACCGGGACCCGTTTCACAGTGGAGCCCTTCGATGGGCACAGCGAAATCGTCCATGTAGCTCATCAGCGCGGTAAACAG
Source organism: Gammaproteobacteria bacterium (assembly GCA_020832085.1). GTDB lineage: Bacteria > Pseudomonadota > Gammaproteobacteria > Pseudomonadales > Azotimanducaceae > SLTB01. Next base: position 88,077 of record JAFIFJ010000152.1, read on the forward strand.
GTCGGCCTCGGCAGAGGCCCGCAGCACCGAGTAGCCAAAGTTGCCCGGCGTCAGCGGCACAAGATCACGGAAACCCTTGGCGCGCAGCGAATCCGGCGTTTCCCGGAAGACGAAGAACTCGTACTCGAAACCGAGGCGTGGCCGAAAGCCCAAGACTGCCGCCCTGGCGAGGACGCTCTTGAGCCGGCCGCGGGGGCAGGCCGGATGACGGACCACCTCCCCGGCCTCATCGGCCACCACGAAGTCACCGAGCAGGAAGGGCGTACCCTCACCCGGGATGCGACGCTCGCTGCCGGCATCGAGACGGAAGCGGGCATCCGGAAACCCCGTGTGCCAGCCCGTGAGACTGGCGTTGTCATAGAGCTGGTCGGCGACATCCCAGCCGAGAACGCAGTCGCAGAACCCGGGGTCGCTGTCGAGGGTTCCGGCGAACTTGTCCAGCGAGATGTACTTGCCGCGCAGCACGCCGTCGACGTCCGCAAGGCCGAGTTTCACTCGCCGCTCACCGGCCTGCTGCCAGCCGGCCAGGGCCTGACCGAGGGCTTCGGCATTGACCCGCCATTCCTCGGCGGTGACGCGTTCCGGATCGATGGCCATGGCCGGTCTCCACTGCTCGGCGGTCCAGTGGACCGACCGCTGCGCGGCGTCGGGGATCGCCGCCGGCTGTGCTGGGATTCGCCAGCGAATGTTCTACCGAGGTTGCTTCCAAGTTGTCCACGGACTCTGTGGATAACTCTCTGGATAACTCCGGCCCGCTGACCCCGAGGTCAGGCAGCGTCTGGATTGACACCAACTGGTCAAATTTCAATCAAAAGATATAAGTTTTTAAAAATCAGTATCTTGCGAGACGCTCATAATCATCTGCATGAAAGAATCAACACATCTGCTAGTCACGCCGAAGGCGCCTTCCGTGTGTGAATAACTCTCTTATGGCCTTCGTGAGTGCCCACTTACCCCAAGGGGTTGGGGCCACGGCCGCTCCAGCTGCAGGCCCTGCATTATCCCGCGCCTCTTGGGAGTCGTTGTAGCGCCCCGGTCAGCGCGGCGTGCGCACCACCATCAAGCGGATCTCCGTCATGTCCTCGATGGCGAAGCGGATGCCTTCGCGACCCAGACCGCTCTCCTTGACCCCACCATAGGGCATGTTGTCCACGCGGTAGGACGGTACGTCACCGATGACCACGCCACCCACCTCGAGACGATCCCAGGCCATCTGGGCCTTGTAGAGATCCCGGGTGAAGACCCCGGCCTGAAGTCCGAACTGGCTGTCGTTGACCATCTCCAGGGCCTGCTCGAAGTCACTGAAGCGGAACAGATTGGCAACCGGCCCGAAGGCTTCCTCGCAGTTGACCGCCGCGCTGCCCGGTACGTTCTCCAGCAGGGTGGCATCGAGCATGGCGCCCTCGCGCTGACCACCACTGAGCAGGGTGGCCCCGGCGGCGACCGCCTGCTCCACCCAGCCGTGCAGGCGCTTCGCCTCCTTCTCGGAGATCATCGGACCGATGAAGGTCTCCCGGCTCTTGGGGTCACCCTTCTTCAGCTTCTTTGTGGCGGCCACCAGCCGGTCACGGAAATCGTCGTAAATCGACTCGTGGACCATGATCCGCTGCACGCCGATGCAGCTCTGGCCGGACTGGTAGAACGCACCGAAGATGATGCGCTCGACGGCGTCCTCGAGGTCCGCATCCTCATCCACGATCACAGCCGCGTTGCCGCCGAGTTCCAGCACCACCGGCTTCTTGCCGGCCTTGGCCTTGAGTTCCCAGCCCACGCCGGGCGAACCGGTGAAGGACAGCAGCTTGAGGCGCTCGTCGGTGGTGAAAAGATCGGCTCCGTCACGCCGGCAGGGCAGGATCGAAAAGGCTCCCTTGGGCAGGTCGGTCTCCGCGAGCACCTCGCCGATGATCAGGGCTCCGATGGGCGTCAGGCTGGCCGGCTTGAGCACGAAGGGACAGCCCGCCGCCAGCGCCGGTGCCACCTTGTGGGCCGCGAGATTGAGCGGGAAGTTGAAGGGGCTGATGAAGGAGCAGGGTCCGATGGGGACCCGCTTGAAGTAACCGCGGTAGCCATGAGCCCGCGGCGATATGTCCAGCGGCAGCACCTCACCGCCCATGCGTACGCTTTCCTCGGCGGCGATGACGAAGGTGTCGATGAGACGGGTCACCTCGCCTTCGGCATCCTTGATGGGTTTACCCGCTTCGATGCACAGGCTCATGGCCAACTCGTCGAAGCGTTCGCGGAAGCGCGCCACACAGTGCTCGATGACCGCCTTGCGGGCATAGGCCGGCATCTCCGCCATGGGCCGCGCCGCGTCCACGCTGGCTGCGATGGCGCGATCGATGTCCGCAGCCGAAGCCATCGCCACCCGGGTGGCCACCTCGCCGGAATACTTGTCGATGACCTCGAGATCCGCGTTCGGAGCCTCGGGCGCATTCGCCAGATAGAAGGGGTAGCTGTTCTCGAGCATGGGGGGGTCTCCTCGGCGCCGGGCTCAGATCGGACATTGAATGTCGCCCAAGCGCTTGGTGAGCAGGGCGTTCTCACGATAGTCGATGGGCACGACCACCAGACTCGGCCCGGCCTCGTTGAACGACGCCTCAAGCGTGGCGGCCACGTCCCGGCTGCGGGTCACATGGTGACCGTTCCAGCCGAAGGCATCAGCCAGCTTCATCCAGTCCGGATTGCCGAAGTCGAGGTCCGTATGCCGACCGAAATGATTGCTCTGCTTCCACTTGATCAGGCCATAGCCGTGGTCCTCCCAGACCATGACCGTGAAGTTCAGGTTCAGGCGGCGGGCCGTCTCCATCTCCTGCACGTTCATGAGGAAGCCGGCATCGCCGCTGATGGCGAGGATGCGCCGATCCGGATGCACCAGCGCTGCGGCCACGGCACCGGGAAGGGCAAATCCCATGGAGCAGAAGCCGTTGGGAATGAGGCAGGTGTTGGGCTCGTGGCACTGATAATGGCGGGCGATCCACATCTTGTGGGCACCCACGTCCGACAGCAGGACGTCGTTGGGGCCCATCACCTGCCGCGCATCCCAGAGCACTTTCTGCGGCCGGATCAGGCCTTCGGTGTCGTCGTCCTTGTACTGCTCGAGTTCGAGCTTCATGTCGCGCCGGGCCGCAGCCTGATTCGGCAGCTCGAACTTCAGGCCGCCCATCTCGTCCACGCGCTGATTGAGCATCCACAGCGCATGGGCCAGATCCCCCACCACCTCCACTTCCGGGTGGTAGTGCTCGTCGATTTCCGCAGGCAGGAAATCGAGGTGGATGATCCGCTTGTCCTTGGCGTCGTTCCACAGCATGGGGTGGTACTCGACCATGTCGTAGCCCAGCGTCATCACCACATCCGCAGCATCAATGGCACAGGAAACCACGTCCTTGGCCTGCAGCCCGACGGTGTACAGGCAGTAGGGCGCGTCCATGTCGACGCAGCCCTTGGCCATGAACGTGCTCGCCACGCCGATGCCGGTCTTCTCGCAGAAGGCCCTGAGCTGTTTGGCGGCGCGCTTGCGGATGGCGCCATTGCCCGCAAGGATGACGGGGCGCTTGGCGTTGCGGATCAGGTCGAAGGCCCGGTTGACGATCTTGTCGTCCGGCACGGGGCGCCGAAAGCGCCGCGGGATCATCGGCATTGCCGAGGTCTCGAGTTCCGCGATGTCCTCGGGCAGTTCGATGTGGGTGGCACCGGGCTTCTCCGTGCGCGCCAGACGCACAGCCTTGCGGACGATCTCAGGAATGTTGTTCGGGTGGATGACCTGCACCGCCCATTTCGTCACCGGCTCGAACATGTGCACCACGTCCATGACCTGGTGCGACTCCTTGTGCAAGCGGGTCGATGCACCCTGGCCGGTGAGCACCAGCATCGGCGCCCGGTCCATGTTGGCATCAGCGACGCCGGTGATGAGGTTGGTGGCGCCGGGGCCGAGGGTGCCCAGACAGCCCGCCGGCTCGCCGGTGAGGCGGCCGTAGATCTCTGCCATGAAGGCAGCGCCCTGCTCGTGCCGGCAGAGCACGAAACGGATCTTGCCTGAGTCCTCCAGGGACATCATGAAGTCCGCGTTCTCCTCTCCGGGCACACCGAAGATGTACTCGATCCCTTCCTCTTCCAAGCATTTCACGAACAGATCTGATGCCTTCATTTCCGCCTCCCGGAACGTGCCAATCAGGACGGCATCGGGCAGGATCCGAGCCGCTTGGTAGGACAGGTCTGAACCACAAGGCGCTGCTCTTTTCAGAGCCGCAGTTCAGCCGTCTTCCTGTTCGAAGACCGGTGCAGGCCCGCCGGCGATGAGCGCTCCGCCGAGCAATCAACATCGAGCCATCAGGGTCGCGCAAACCTCGTCGAGTCTACGCGCGGCGCATGGCCGATGCCACGCGGCAGCGTCAGCAGGGCAGCACTCGGCGGCCCATGCCGGTTCAGGCCATGCTCAGCAGCAGGATGACACCAAGGACGAGGAGAACAGCACCTGCAATCAGGGCGACGCGCGGGAAGGGAGATGTCGCCGGGGGCTGGGGCGGCGGCACGATGGCCTCGAAATTGGGGTCGGTCTCGTCTTCTTTGGTGACCGTCTTGTCGCCCACGGCCGTGATGTCGTGATCGACATCGTCTGCCGGCGACGGTTCTCCGCTGGCGGGGGACGATGGCGCTTGCGAGTCGAACTCACCACTGAGCATGCCCTCGATGGTGAGCGAGCGGATCATGCGATAGTCGTCGACGCTCACTTCTCCAGCGGCCCAACTGCGGGCAAGGGACCGGACGTGTGCACTTTCAGTGCTGAGGGTCAGCACGTGCACCCGGGTCGCTGCCTTGTTGTTCCCTGAAGGCGTATCGGCCATCGTTACGCCTCCTCACATGCCGCAACTATGATGCTCACGTTGTCGCGGGCACCTCGTTCAAGAGCCAGGTCGAGCAGCGACTGCGCACGCTCGTCGACGGATGTGGAGCCTAAGAGGATGTCACGCATCTCATCGCGCTCGACCTCCCGATACAGGCCATCACTGCAGAGCAGATAGACGTCTCCCGGCTCGATATCGAAAAGAATGCAGTCGAGACAGAGTTCGGGCTGACCGCCCACCGCCCGGGTGATGACACTGGAATCCGGGTGATCGTCGGCTTCCTCCGGCGTTAGCACGCCCCGCTCCACCAACTCCTCGAGCGGGTCGTGGTCACGCGAGACCTGGATCAGCGAGCCTTGTCGCAGACGATAAAGCCTTGAGTCACCGGCCCACATGCAGACGCCCACATTGGCAGAGCTGACCATGATCACCACGGTGCAGCCCATGGTCTTGCCGCCGAAGTTCTCGTCAGCATGGCTGCGAATGTCACGATTGATGTGAATCAGGGCATCGTCGACACGATCGACGAACTCGGGGAAACTGCCGCTGCTGTCCACATCGGCCAGAGTTTCCGTGAGCATGCGGCTGGCGACGTCGCCGGCCGCGTGGCCGCCCATGCCGTCTGCCACCACCCACAGCCTCGCCTCCGGGCGCGCAAGAATGGCGTCCTCATTGTGCGCCCGGCGCTTACCCGTATCGGTAAGTCCTGCCGAATCCCATTGAAGCTCAGACACGTCCTACTCCCGGCAGCTCACATCCCACGGCTGCTATGTCCTCCGTGAACCCGCCCAACCGCCCCTGCTGCATCAGCGCCTCAAGGACAGGTGAAGTGGATCAAGTGTTGGTTGGCCTCGGACACATCTTCTCCCAGCGCGATGCAACCACTGCCCCAGATCAGCAACTCCTCGCGGCGGAGATAGACACTCTCGCCATCTGCAGTCCGCACGAAGGTGCCATTGGTACTCTGGTCGACGACGACGAACTTGCCCCGCCGCGACTCAAAACGGCAGTGCACCCTCGATGCCAGTGGCGCCTGAACCACCATATCCGCCTGAGATCCCCTCCCCAGGGTCACCACAGGCCGCTCGCTGGCACCGACTCTCACTTCCTGATCACCACAGCGCAGAAGCAGCAGCCCCTCATCCGCCGCAGGTTTCACCGTCGACGGCACGTTCATCGTCGTGACGTCGTCAGCTTCCCAGAGAATCTCACAGATCCGCAGCTCGACCGTCTTGCCCTTCACGGTGGTGCGATCGAATTCCCGCGCCATCTCGGCCAGATCGGGATCGAGCAGCGCGACGGTGTCGCCCGTGGTAATGACCTGGGTCGCCTTGGCGATACCGGCCATGCGGGCCGCCACGTTCACGGCGTCACCAAAGACGTCGCCGTCATCGAGGATGGCCGGGCCGTGGTGCAGTCCGGCACGAAGGGATATGCGATGGCCGGCATACTGCCGTCCGGATTCATTCTCCTCCTGAATCTCGCAGGCTGCCCTGACGGCCTGGTTGGCATCATCGAAGCGGACCATGATCTCGTCGCCAATCGTCTTGACGAGGGTGCCGCCGTACTGCTCCACGACCTCGAGCATAAATGCGATGCATTCACCAATGACCTGCTGGGCACGCTGATCCCCCAGCATTTCGTAGAGACGCGTACTCCCGCAGACATCGGCAAAGAGAATCGATATGTTGACGTTCTCTGCCATTTTTCAGCAGTATCCCCCTTGGGCTCATTCGGCAGATTACCTGACTGGGTGCACCTGCGCGAGCCTCAAGTGGTGCCTGCACTACGCCGACCTCAAAGCGCTCGCCGCAACCGGTCCGCGGCAGCGGCAAAGGTCTGAGGACGATAGGCTTCATCGTCCTCTACCGTAGCGAAAATAGCATCCATGCGATCCTTGTAGTCCTCCCAGCGGTCAATTGAGATCAGCAGCACATCCATGGCCATCGCAGCCTGTTCGGCGGCAACGTAGTCCCGATAGTCACCCCGAGCTGCCCGCGTCAGCACGCCTTCAAGGATCCGTTGGCGAGCCTCTCGATCCGCGCCACGACTGATGGCTGATTCGAGCTCGTCGACCACCGAGGCCAGCTGCCGACTCGCCGCGGCCACTGCGTCGCGACTGCGCGCTGCGGACTGATTCAATCCGCGAATGCGCTCCAGCAGCCGATCGTGGAGCGGCCTGGCAAGCACCTCGGCCAGCGGCAGCAACAGGACGAAATTCGCATCGTTGAGCCGGATGGCGCCCGGTTCGAGCCCCTCCGTGAGCACGGTGGGCTGCCAGTCCAGATTGCTCATGGGCTGATGGCAGGAGTGGCAATCGAACAAGGCGATCTCGGGGAACATGCCGTTGCCATGCAGTAGCGGTCCCTGCAGCAGCCCGATGCTCTCCCGCGCGGCCACCATCAGACCCCGGGTCCAGGTATCGAACTCGCTGACGATGCCCTTGCGCTGATCGTAATCGTCATCGAATGCCCAATGAGGTGGCTGCAGGGCACTGAAGGTGCTGAGTTCGAAGGCCAAACGCGGGTGCCCTGCGCCCATGATGCGATGGGTCGCGAACTTGTCCTCGGTGCCAAGGTGGCAGGACAGACAGAGCTGGGCACGGGCCTCGACGTTGGAGGTCGGATAGAGCCCTCGATCGAGGTTGTCCTGATGGCGGGTACCGGGGGCGGTGTGGCTGGACAGCCAGTTTTCCGCACCGCCGTGGCAGGCCTCGCAGCCCACGCCGTCGCTGATCTGAAAATCCGGGCCGCGCCGCTCGACCGGAACGTTGTCGGCATGGCAATCGAGACAGATCCCGGCCTCATGGGCATTGGGCAGCCCGAGGTTGCGCGCGATGCGCTGGGATTCCTCTGTCAGCAGCGTCCGATAGGCATTGGCATGCCCATCGAGACGCGTCCACGTCACGTACTCGTTCTGCAGCACGTTCGTGGAACTGCGCTCAGTGGCAGAGCCGTGGCAGACACCCGATGCGCAGGAGGCAACCCCCTGATGCACGTAGTTGTCGTACTGCGGCAGGTCAGCCGCCGTCGCCCCGTGCAGACCCGCTGCGATGAGGCAAACGGCGCCAAGCACCGCCCTGGCCAACCGCTTACTCGCCACCGCTGTGCTTCCGCGGTTGTGCGTCGTCATCGTCCTGTCCCCCTGCTGCCCGCAACTGCGGGACTTCCTTTGCCAACGCGCGCTCCGGCTCGTCCGGGTTGTCACGAACCGTCCACAGCGACCCGTCCTCATTCATGTACATCCGCCGTACCACGTCCATTTCCAGCGGCCCCGACCCGCGCCGCCCGAAGACCGCAATCTGATGACCGGTTTCGTCCATGAAGCGATCACGCTCCAGCGCCCGGGTCAGAGCCAGGGCCGGCGAGGTGGTGGGATAACTGGCGATCAACTGCGGCTTCGGATCCGGGCTGAAGCCGTAGAAGCCTGGCACCGTGTCCGGAGCGGTCAACTGCAGCACCTTCAGGCCCCCCTTCCCGTCCGCCACGTAGCCGAACAGGGACGCATTGGTATGGGCCACGGAGACGTCCCGGGCATCGACGATGCCGTCGGCTGCGGTCATGCGGCTGTACTCGAAGATCCGCTCCGGCCGCTCCACGTCAACGATCACAAGGCCCTCGTGGGCGGCGGCCACGTAGGCGAAGGTCCGAGTCACGAACACACCCCGGGCGTCCTCGAGGGCGATGGTATTGTCCTCTACCAGCCGCGGCTCCTCAGGATGAGTGACGTCCACGACCTTCAGGCCGTCGGCATCGGTCACGAAGAGGTAGCGGAACTGCAGCGCCGAGGCCCTGCCGTCGTTCAGCGGCACCACCGCGGCCAGCCGTGGCTCGTGGGGGACATCGAGGTCCACCACCACCAGACCGGCGTCGGCAATGATGTAGGCCCAGGTACCGCCCATGGTGACGTGGCGGGCACCGTCGAGAATGCCGTTCTCGTTCCAGGTCACCAGACGGGTAAAGAAGTTGTTGCGGGGCTCGCCGTCGTTGAGGGTCTCGATGTCGACCAGATACAGCCCTTCCTCCGAATCGGTGACGATGGCGTAGTAGTAGATCGGATGGTGTGGCCGCTCCTCGTTGTCGATGCGCATCAGGTCACCGACGTTGCGCGATGGCGAAATCGGCTGAGTCGTGGACACCGAGACGCAGGTGGCATTCGCGCTGGGCACGTGGGTGTTGTGCCCGAGGGGGCTGAAAGGGCCCGTGAGAATGCGGAAGCTGACGCCCTTGTTGGCAATGCTGGCGATGTCGTAGGCGCGGAAGCCGTCGCTGCCACCGGCAGTGAAGAGGTACTCGCCGCGATGCTGCAGACAGGTGATGGCATCGCGAGAACGGTTGTAGTGGTGATCGGTCTTCAGCACGCGGTCGTTTTCCTCGTGCGCCCGGTACCAGTCTGGGTAGGCATAGCGATGCAGGTAACTGCCGATCACGGCCTGCGGCTCTTCCCACTCGGTCACCTGCACCGCTTCCACGGCGGCTTCGGTACCGAGGTAGGCCATGTAGCCGAGGAAGTCGATGTACTTGGTTCCAAGGCCGAGGGTCTGCGCCACGATGGCATTGTTGTCACCGTCTGCCGACAAGTGGCAATCGCTGCAGGTCTTGGTTTCCGTCTTGCGGACCGTATGCGCAAAATGCGGATTCATGGCCTGCGAGGAATAGCCGCTGGCCGCAATGGGCGGCTGCTGGATGTAGATCTTCTCGCGGTTGGCGTTGGTGGATGACAGCACCAGCGCCGAACTCGAACGGATCGGGGCAATCTTGCCACCCTTGATCTGACCTCTTCTGCCGATCATGAAGATCTCGTCCCGCACCACCTGGGGATTGTAGGTGGCGTAGTTGCGCGAGATCCCGCCTTCGTAATGATACCTCTCGGTCATCCAATTGGCTTCGATCGGGAGATGGCAGCCGCCGCAGCTGGTGGTCCAGGCCGTATGGCAGGTGTAACACTCCATTTCCGCGTAATCGTGGGCGCGATCACCGGCAGGCACGTCCAGCCCCCAGTGCTGGGACTCCGTATCGCGGCTCATGAGCTTGGCGCGGGCGGCCTTCTCGTTGAAGTCACGATGCCCGCCGGTGACGGTATCCTTGACCAGACTGACTTCCCACTCCATACCCGGATTGACCAGACTGCGCTGGATCAGTTTGTCGCCGATCCACTCGAAGCGTGGCTTGCCATCGGGGTTGCGGATCAGGCGCAGGTCGTGGCCGCCAGGCGGAGCGGCCGGGCCGGAGGTGAACAGGGTCGGGTAATTGTCGGCCGTGCCGTGGCAGTCGGCGCAATCGATCTCGATGGCATGGGCTACCTCGCCGTAGAGGAAGCCATTGCCGTGGCTGTCCTGGGCAAAGTGACAATCGACACAGTGCATGCCCACGTCGAGATGGATGTCCGCCATGTGCACCGACTTGTCGAAGCGGTCAGGATCGTCGAATTCGACGATGTCGCCGTCGGCATCGAGCAGATTGCCCTTGCGGTCGCGCTTGAAGATGGCCCTGAAGTTCCAGCCATGCCCGTGATAGTCGGCAAACTGGGTGTGTTCCATCTCGTCATTGCGTTCCCAGACCGAGCGCAGGAAATCCACATCGGCCCACTTGCCTCTCGGTGCCGCGCCTTCCGGGTTGCGGGCATTGACCTCGCGGATCTCCGAGCTGGTGGGATAGCGCTGCTCTTCGGGCCACATGCGCGGCGCGTCCGATTCGTAGTCCCACATGGTGTAGCCGAGATAGCTGTTCACGAATACGTTGGGCTGGTGCATGTGGCAGGACATGCACTGGCTGCTGGGAATGGCGCGGGTGAACTCGTGACGGATCGGATGTCCCGGCACGTCGCGCGGAATGGTCGGGTCGATACTGGCCGTCTCGCCCATGTGACCGTATTTCGCCCAGGGTCCGGAGTGCCGTGGGTCACGATCGTTGGCATAGGGAACGTGACAGGCCGCGCAGCCGGAAGTACGGAAGTCACCGGGTTGCTCATTGGTGCCGAGGAACCACATCAGCGGGTCGTTGAGTCGGGTCTTGGTGATGTTAATCAGGGGCACCGAGATGCGCTGACCGGTAGCGGGCCCCCGGTTCGACTGCCGAATGTCGGGCCGGCCCGGCTCCTCGAGGCGCTGGATCAGGCCAATGACGTTGGGGACGCCGGTTTCCGGGAACAGGTTGATGATGTTGCGTCCGCCGCGCTCGAACACCCGGAAGATGTCACCGGGTTTGACGGTCTCCCAGGCCGGCAGCGGCGCCAGCTGAGGCAGGATGCCGTGCTCGCGCATGGCCCGCTCCGGATCGTCCAGGGGCGGTCCTTCGATCAGGGCTCCAACGCCGTCCCGGGTATAGGCTTCACCGAGGATGTAATTCTTGTAGGGCAGAATCCCGTTGTTGTAGGCAGCGCCGCCCCAGAGCATGGCAGTGGTGGCCATGATGCTGCGTTTGGCCGCCTGCACGATGGGCAGGTGGCAGGCTCCGCAGGCCTCCAGCGCCACCCGGTAGTCCGAGGGATTCTTGAAGCGGACGAACTCAGGACTTTCCCGGTTGAGCAGCGTGTAGCTGCGCACGGGATTGCGCGACTTGGGATAGCCCCAATCGTCCGGATACAAAGGCAGGACGTGCGCGGCTTCCATCAGCGCCATGTAGCCGGAGTGGGAGCGATCAAGGTCCTGATCATTGAACACCGAGGGGTCACCGCCGTGGCAATCCACGCAGCCGAGCACCACTCCGGGATTCCTGTGCATGGTCTTGGCGTCGGTCGCGGTGTGACAGCTCATGCACCCTGCGGATTTCGCCTCCGCCTCATCGGGATGCTGTGCGGCCGGAGCTGGAGGGTAGTGCGGATAATTCCGCTCCACCGGTTTGGGTGCGGCTGCGCCGTGTCCAAGCAGCGGCAGAAGCAGCAGCAGCATCAGGAGAGCGCTGCGCGCGTTTAACCTTGAGGATGCGGATGAATTCATGGTGTCCGCCTTCAGTACATCAATACGAGATTGGCGAGAATCGAGTACGGCGTCTGCTGGTCCTGGCCAAACAGATCATCGAAGCCACTGCCCGCCAGCAGGGTCGCCCCGGACAGTCGGAAAACCACGTTCTGAGACATGAACGGCCGCCAGATCATCGCCACGGACAGGTCCATGCCGATGTTGCGACTGATATTGCCCTGCTGCCGCACCGCCTCGAGCACGGCCGTGTTGTCGAACCAGAGCTGATTGGCATTGAAGCTCACGCGCAACTCCGGCGTGATGTCGAAGTCGGCACCGACGCCGAGCAGTCGGGTGCCCGGGTTGATGAAGTTCGACTGACCGAGTTCCTTGCTGGAGCGCAGGTTGTTGAGAATGCCATTGCGCTGCGACAGGTTGACGATGCCGCCACCGATGAGCGGCACCGGCTGACGGATCCAGAAACTGGTGTCGGCACCGGCGAACAGCGGGTTTTCGAAAATGGCATCGAAGCCGGTGGCCTTGCCGTCGAAGGGATCACTGTCACCGCTGGCCCACAGCGCCGACAGCCGCCAGCGGGTCCAGTCCCAGTCGCGGGATACCTCCGCTGCCAGGAAGTGTGCGCGGATCTTGTCCTTGGCGTCCGGGAACCGGTCGTTGGTCTGCTCGCCGAAGGCATAGTAGGCCGAGGCAGTCAGGTTGATCAGGCCGAAGCGGCCATCGCCATTGAGGCCAAGGTAGGTCACGTCGTAGTTGCGCGAGAAGCGTTCTGCAAACAACGAGGAAGGGCGGGCGATGAAGCCGTTGTCGTCGAACTTGAACGAGCCCTTCTCCCGGTTGCGGTTGTGCACGACGGTGCCCTGGGAGAAGAAGCCCTTCACCGGGAAGTCCTGCCAGTAGAGGTTGGCGACGAACACGTCATCGTCGCGCAGGCGCGCCGAGAGGTTGTTCAGACCCGTGTTGGTGTCCTTCTCGAGGCGGCGGAACCACGCCAGGTTGTACTGGAAGATGTTGTTGTCCCGGGTTCCGAACAGGCGGATACCGAGCTGCTGGTCCTGGAACAGAAAACCACGCCAATCGGTGGTGAACGGCTGGATGCCGATGCGGATGGAGTCGAAGTCGTAGCGGTCCGACACGTTCCACAGATGCTTGTCGACGAACAGGCCCTGGACGCCGAAATGGGAATCCCGGCGCTGCCGTCCCGACTTGGCCTGGCGCGAACCTGTGGGTTCCACCCTGAGCACGGCACGCTCATCGAAGAACACCTGATTGAAGTTGAACACCGGAATGAAGCGGAATTCCCAGTCCGGTGGCCGGAAGGTGGTATCCCCCTGGTAGACGACGAACTCCGTCAGCAGAGTCTGGGCAAACAGGTAGCCGTCACCGTCGGCCACCAGATCCAGGCCATCGGGGCGCACCGTGGTCGCGTTGCCCACAGGAATGGGGAAGGTGCGGGGCTCGACGATGGTGTCGGAAATCGCCGTGATCGCGAAGAACCAGTCTTCGCCAAATACGGGCAGGTCTCCCTTGAGCGGATTGTGACCCGCATAGGGATCCATGATCTGCTCCCGATAGCCAAGGGCCTGCACGATGCGCCAGCGATCCGGCACAGCCGGACCGAGTTCGATCTGCTTGGTCCAGGGCTCGATGCGGTCGGGATCACAGGGGGGCAATTCATAGGCCAGGACCGGACCGGTTCCACCGGGGCGGCGACGCTGGGTGGCGAGCGCCTCGGGCGTGGCGCAAAGCGCGGCTGCCGGCGGCATCCGGGAGGCGGTGGCGCTCTCCTCGATGCGGCTGTCCCCTTCCGTCCCGTCGCCTGCCGCTGTGGTGGCGGCCAGAGCAAGCAGCACAGCAATGCAGCAGCCATGCAGCAGGGATCGCTTGTGCACCTGATGCCTCGGTTCCACGTTTCCGGTCATCCGTTCGGTGTCTTTCACTGAACTTCTCCGTCCGCGCGCCCGCAGACACCGTCTTCACTGGTGTCATTGAACGGTGCCTGCGGGCAGTTGACGTAGCGCAGGCGCTCCCGATTGCGCGCACCTACCGGCTCGATGCGATCCGCGCGCAGGGCGCGGGGCGCGTTGCCAATGCCCGTGCCGAGGGCCTGTCCGGCATTGTGCGCACCCAGAAACGCCACCATGTCATCCTGATCGACCCCGTCGCCGGAGACGCCGATGCCCCCGACGAGCAGATCACCCCGATAGATCGGCACGCTGCCCGGGAAGATCTGGATGCCATTGGCGATGGCTGTGATGGGAACCGGAGTCTGGAACAGGGCACCGGGATTGAATCCCGTATTGCCCACGCAGGTGGTGGGCGCGTCGTTGATGTTGAGCACCACGCCAGCCCCGGTATCGATGACCGGTGGCAGGGCCACGAAGGCCACGTGATTGATGATGGCGTTGTAGACGAGATCGAGCTGCAGGCCGACGCTGAAGATGCTCCAGTCCTGGAGGGGCTTGCTCAGCGGACCCTCGGGCTCGCCCTCGACGCCGTCCGGATAGAAGGGTCGATGCAGATTGCCGACGGCACGATTGCTGAACGCCACCGGAGTGCCGTTGGCGGTAAGCAGATTCGCTTCGCCGGTGAACGTCTGCAGCGCCTGAAGGTATTCGGGAATGGAGGGCGTCGGCATAATGCCGATGGCATCGAGCAAGGCCTCGACGAGATCGAAACCAGGACTCACGGCAAACCGGCCCGGGTTCTCGATGGGGGCCAGATAGCGGGGCCTCGGCGCCACCGCCAAGGCCGCTGCCGGCGCCGGGTCGCCGACCCGTCCGGTGCCCGAGAAGAATGCCGCGGTGCGGGCCTTCTGCAGGGAGACGTCGGCGCCGAACACCGGGCCATCCCGGGTCCGGGCCATGCCCAGGATTTCACCATTGCCATCGACGATGCTGATGGTGACGCGGGCAGGCGTGCCAAAGGGCCGGCGAATCTGAGCCCGGGACCGGTTGGCAATCGCCAATCCTTCCGCCAGCAGACGCCGGACTTCCTCCGCCGTCAGGGCATTGGCAGCATCACCGCCGGGACGATCGGTGCCGGCCCGGGGCGGGAAGCGATTGACGTTGGCTGCATTCACGAACACGAAGGCATCGAGTTCATTGCCGTTCGCATCCACGAACTCGCCCGGCGCGGCGGGCCGAATGCCCGAAGAGGGATGCCCGAAGGGCGTGCCGCTGAGGACAGCCTGGCCGGTGTAGTAGCCATTGACCGGCCGCAGCGACCCGGCGTTCTGGGCGATCAGGGACTCGAAGCTCGGTGCGGATTCGGGACTGCTCAGCAGCTGGGTGAAGTCGACGTCGGTGTAGCGCAGCGTCTTGCCCACCGCCGTGATCACGTCGGCCTTGCGAGTGGGGTTGGGGGCGAAGCCGAACGTTCCGGCCAGGGCCGCGATTTCATCCAGGCTGAACTCGAAGCCTTCCGGCCCGTCCGTGGTGGGCGAAAGCTTGTCGAGACTGTAGATCCCATCGCCGATGACACCGACACCGCCCACCACCGTGCCACGCTTGTAGAGCGGCAGTCCGCCGGCATCTGCTGCCAGGCCAAGCGGCGACCGATGGGGCCCGGGGCTCGGCCCGACACCCGGGTCAAAGCGGGCCATGAAGTCCCCGCAGGGCAGTTGACTGAACTGCACCCCGAACAGGGGGCCGGAGGGCTGATTGCGCTCGCCGGGATTGAAGTTCTCCTGGACGATCTGGCTGGCCGTGCGGGTGGTGAAGGCGTTGCCTTCGGTGGAAAGGTAGGCGCCCGTGATGGCCTTGGCGATGGCGGCCAGCTCAGCCGGAATGATGTTCACACCTTCCAGGCCGCCCATGACCGGTGCGCCAAAGACGTCGGTGGAGGTAATGGTCACCTGCCGCGGCGCGCCAGCCATGCGATACACCGCCAGCACGTTGCCGACCCGGTCTACCACGGCAATGGTGGCCGGGGCGTTGTGAGCTGCAGCCTCGGCCGCCGCCTGGGCAATCACGCGCTGCACATCGGCAGCCGTGAGAACCGTGGGTGTGTCGGCGCAGGAGCCGGTGCATTGGCTTCCTGCCGTGCCGCCGGGCACCGGCGTCGTCCCGGCGCCCTCCTGGGCACGATCTTCAGCTGCCCGTGGTGCCCCAGTGCCCCCACCGCCGCAGCCCGCCGTCAGCAGCAGCGCCAGTCCGAGCACAGCCAGAGGGCGGATCGTCCGAATCATCCTGCGCGCTCCCGATACAGCCTGCCCCAGAACTCCATTGCTCCCAAACCCCTTAGCCCGCTCATGGCCGCGCCTTCACTGGTGTCATCTTGAACACCCGGTCGCCACGCATCTCGTCGAGATCGGACCAGATCGGCCGCAGGCTCGCAGCCGGCTCGTCAGGCCGCATCAATCCCGTGTCCTTGAGGTGGAAGACATGACAGTCGACGCACTCCGAAGCCAGCTTGTTGCGGGCGTTGCCGCCACCGTGGCACTCGCGACAGGACGCGATGTCGGGCATCAGGACGTCCTGGGCGTAGCTGGAGGTTTCTGCTTCATGGCAGTCGGCGCAGGCCATGGTCCGGTGAGAGCTGTGATCGAACCAGCCCTTGGGCATCCAGACGTGGGCCAGCCGGACCGGAAGCACCTGCCAGGGTGAATCGCGGTCGGGATCATCGACCCGCTCCACTTCGTGGCAGATGGCGCAGGTGGAGCGCTCGAAAATGGTTTCGGCCACCTGATGGGCCTGCTGCTGCGCACGACTGATGGCTGCCGTACGCTCTGCGGCGGTCATGGCGCCAGGGGACTGACCGGGTCGGCGCGCATCTCGCACCGAGCGTGCGGTGGCGGCCGGCTCCCCGCCCAACAGCACTTCTCTCGAATAGAACTCCTCGAGCAGGCGGACGATCATGTCGGGCTGACCATGGGGCAGAACGCGATCCGGGACCGCCGCATCGAAGGTCAGCAGGTGACAGTCCGCACAGTGACTTTCCATGGTCACCGGCTGCATGTAAGCCCCTCCCGCTTCCGGTCGATGGCAGTCGCTGCAGACCATCTGAACCCGGCCCTGCGGGCCTTCGATGCCGGCGGCATCAAGATGGACGTCGTGAGGAAACTTCAGATTGGACTGCTCGACCAGCCCGGGATCATTCACCGGCCGGCGCTCGATCTCCCAGGTCATGTCCAGGGCACCGCCCGAGGGGACCAGCATGGACAGCTTGAACTCAGGATGGTGATGCTCGAAATCCGAGGCATCATCGACACTGATCGGGGATGGGCTGCTGGCCTGCAGGTTGCCGTGGCAATCACCACACAGGGCCTGATCGTTACGCACCAGCACCGAGGGCTCCTTGTGCTCCTTGTGGCAGGTGGCGCAGCGGGTTTCCTCGAGTTCGGAGAACTGATGCAACAGCGGGTCCACGTGATGGGTGACCGAAACGTGACAGGCAATGCATTCCTGATCCCGGACCCTCACGAAGGGTTTGACGTGGCAGGCGTTACAGTTGTCGCCCATGAAACGGTGTGCGGAATGCATGGGGCCGGACAACCACAGCCCGTCATCCGGTACCGGCATGCGGCGCATTTCCGCCGCCAGATCGTGATCGAAGAGACCGATGGCAGGAACGACCAGGAACACCGCCAGAACCACCAGCGACAGCCCCCAGGAGAGCTGGCGCTTGGAGAGGCGGGACTGATCCAGGCTCTGTTTGAAGCCTACCCCGAAGGAGGCCTCCTGACTGCTGAGTTCACCGACTTCGACATCGAGTGCAACGTCATAGTCCGCTGGACCCTGACGAACCGTGATCCGGTAGGCCCCGATGTCGATCTCGTCGCCAGCGCTGATCCGTGCCGCACGGGTCCGCTTGCCGTTGACGAACAGCTGCTCACTGCCCTGGGCCCGGATCGACAGGTGGCGGCCGGACTGGCGCAGCTCCGAGTGGGACAGCGCGAGCTGGCGATCCTGCAGCTGCAGCACCTGATCCGTGGCCCGACCGATGGTGAGGACATCACCTTCGAAGGTCGAGTCGGCATGCTCGAAGCTGTCGCCGGCGGTGCGTCGTATTTCTCTGATCAGAACTCGCATGGCGCCGTCACCAGTACACGAATACGGAGATCACGTGCACGATCAGCGCCGCCACACAGGCGAACGCCAAAGGCACGTGAAAATAGAGCCAGACCCGAAGCAGCCCCTGAATCTGCACATCGCGCCGAATGCGCTGCAGCAGACGCGCCCGGGCTCCGACCAGATTGGACATCTCGCGCAGCAACGCCGCCTGCTCGCGGTGGCTGGTCTGCGACAGCTGCTCAACGACGAGATCGAGGATGGGTTTCTGATCCGGGTTGGCCACCAACCCCTGCCCGGGCAGCATGACCCGGGAATCGTCGCGGGCGGTAAGCTGGGCCAGGATCCCGCCGCCCACCTGGGTGCGCTCCACAGCGCTGGTCACCGCCGTCTCCATCTCCGGCCCGAGCTTCGCCCGCTGACGCAGCAGCTGCTTGTCGATCTCGGCCACTTCCCGATAGAGATCACCGCGGGTCTTGCCGCCGGTGTTGTCGGTCAGAATCTCCGGATAACGCAGGTAGGCCCAGACCCCGAAAAAGCCGCTCAGGATCACCATGATCATCAGCACATAGGCCAGCGTGTGGACGTTCCAGCCGAACTGAAACCCCGCATGAAGCGTGGCGATGATGATGAGCGAGGTTCCGAGATAGACGTGCGCCGACGTCCAACCCTGGACTGAACCG
The DNA here is from genome assembly GCA_020832085.1 of Gammaproteobacteria bacterium. Lineage (GTDB taxonomy): Bacteria > Pseudomonadota > Gammaproteobacteria > Pseudomonadales > Azotimanducaceae > SLTB01. The sequence continues at coordinate 106,528 of JAFIFJ010000152.1, forward strand.
AGGTTGGAAGCGTAGTTGCGCTTGCGGCGCCCGAGGTAGGTCAGCCAGAGAATGAGCAGGGCACCAATCGTGCCCAGAGTGTAGCCAAGCCAGGTGCCGCCGCCAGGGGGCTGCGGCAGGTCATGCCAGACATAGACGCCTATGGATACCGCGCACAGAACCAGCGATATCCAGAACCAACGCCCACCGCGATAGGTGATAAAGGACTGATACATGTCCGAACAGCTTCCCCGACCCCATGACTGCGCGGCAACGTCCACCGCGCGATTGGCCAACCCCGACCGGGCGGTGAACGCACCCACCCGTCGCGCCCGACCCACGACTGCACCCGCATCATCGCCCGGCAGTCATCGTGACCGCTCGGGCGCCGGGTGTCACCCTCTCAGCAGACGCTCAGCGGCTGCTGACAAGGTCCACGAACTCTTCCGGCGACAAGCGCAGCGCCGCTCCCGTAGGACAGGCGCGAACACAGGCAGGCCCCCCCGCAAGGTCCTTGCACATGTCGCACTTCACGGCTTTCTTCTGCTCATCCGGTCCGTGCGGCACTACGCTTTTGTTGTACGCCTGCCCCGGCCCCGGTCCGGCACCGAACAGCAACCAGCTCCAGATGCCGGGCTTCTTCGGCGGACGATAGGACATCTGGATCACGCCATAAGGACAGTTCTGCTCACAGTTGCCGCAACCGATGCAGTTGTCCTGAATGAACACTTCACCACCCGGACTGCGCTTGATCGCATCGGGCGGACAATCCTTCATGCAGTGCGGATCTTCACAGTGCCGGCAGGACGTCGGTACGTGAATGTGGGCAAAGACTGCACCGGCGCGGCGGTTGAGCCGCGAGGTGCCATCGTGAGTCTCGGCACAGGCCACTTCGCAGTTGTCGCAGCCGACACACAGCTCCTTGTCGATGAGCAGCACGTCAGTGGCCTCACCAAGACCCTGCTGCATGAGGAAGGACAGCATGTCGCCGGCGGACGAATCGGCCTGCAGGCGCACGTTCTGCTGCGTCCGCTGCTTGACCTCGTCACGCATGCTCTCGAGCAGTTCCGGAGATTTCTGCAGGAGATCCAGGAAGGTGCCGCTGTCGAGAGAAATGCTCTCCGTCTTCACGGTTGCCCGCACCGTGGCCGACCGGTCGCTGTTACCGAGCAGACCCATCTCGCCGACGTAATTCCCTGCGGCCACGTAGGCCATGGGAATCTCGCGATTGTCGAAGGTCTTGGCCACCGTTACCGACCCTGAGCGGATCAGATGCAGGGCATCGGCCTTGTCACCTTCCTTGAAGATCACTTCTCCCGGCCGGAACTGATTCATTTTGGCGGCCTTGGCAATGGGCCGCAGTTCCTCCAACGGAACGCCGGGGGCAAATCGCTGCTGGATCGTGCGCAGAATGAAGGTCTCGTCGAGAACGCGCTTCACCGCATCCACAGAGTTGACCAGCTTGTTCATGGTCCGCCGCGGCGTCTCGATCAGGACGCAGAATGGGCCGGCACGCACCGTGGCCGAACGCCGCCGGCCGGACAGCAGGCTCATTTCCCCGAAGAAGTTACCCTGCCCAGAATGAATGGTGAGTTCGGGGTTGATCTCGACTTCGACGGTGCCGTCGAGGATGGAGAAGAACGTATTCGTGTAGTCGTTCTTTGCAAAGATGACTTCGCCGGGCTTGGGCACTATTACATTGGAGTCGAGCAGCAATTCCCGGAACACCAGGGGGTTGACCTGGGAGAAGATGGGAATCCGCTCCTGCATCAGGTCGAGGACTTCATCCACTTCCAGCGCATAGGGCAGGGCCTCGAACTTGGCTTCGAGCAGCGGGTGATCCGCTGGCTTGATGCTGTTGCCGAGAATGTACTCGACCACCTCGTAGCCCTGGTTCATGGCCTGCTTGATCAGCGGATAGCCACCGAGCGCACCAATGACGTACATGCCTTCGACGTTGGACTCGTAGCGGGTGCTCAGAATGGGCAAGGCATTAGGGTCGGCGTTGGGGAACTCGATCCCGAACGACTCCACCAGATCACGCTGGGGAATGGCCCCGAGACGGCAGATGATCCGGTCCACCGGGACCTCTGCCTCGCCCGAGGGCGTGGCCAGGACGATCCGGCCGGGCTTACCCTCGAATTCGCCTTCATCGACACGCACCACATTGGTGCTGTAGAAGCACTGCACCTCGCCCTCGCTGATGGCCGCGCTGATGGCCGTGAGGTTCCCTTCCTTGGCCCGCGCGAATTCATCCCGGCGATTGACGATGTGCACCTGATTATGGCGCGAAAGGGCCAGCACGTTCTCGATGGCGGCATCGCCTGCGCCGACCACGACGATGGTCTCGCCTTTGAATTCGCCCGGATCGTCGAGCTGATACTGGATGAAGGCCGCCTCGTCGCCATCGACCCCGAGCTTGCGGGGATTGCCCTGCACGCCGATACCGAGAATGACGTGCTCAGCCTGGAGCTGCTCGCCGTTGGCCAGCGTCAGCGTGAAGTCGCCCTTACTGCCGCTGATGGCCTGGACTCGGGCCTGATAGCGGACGTTGACCTTGTGCTGGGAGAGAGAGTGTTCCCAGGCGTCGAGAATGGCTTCCCGGGTGCCCTGTTCGAACGGCACGGGGCTGCGCAGCGGCAGCACGTTGGGCTCCGCCATCACGTGCTTGCCTTTCTGATACTTCTGAATGGTATCGGAGTGCTTGGGCGTGGCCTCGAGCAGAACGTGGGAGACCCCAAGTTCGGCGGCATGCGCTGCGGCGCTGATGCCCCCCGGGCCGGAACCGACGACCGCGATCTTGACCTTTTCGCTCATGTTTCAGCAGGTCCCCTGTCCCAAAGCCTTGGATCCTGAAGTGCTTGGCAATAAAGATAAACCAAGGTGACACCAGGATTCCTGTCCCCACCCCCAATCTAACCACCGCCTAAAGGCATTGTGAAGCGCTGCGAAGCGGACAGGGCGACTATCTGCGATCGAAAGCCCAGATTGAGAAGGGCGTCGCAGGGCGGGAGGAAAAACGCCAAGGGCCCCTGGCTTCGTTCACCACCTGCGCTTCTTGAGAGGCAGGGATGGTTTGGGGGTGAGGGCCGGCGCTTGCGGAGTGCCGGTGGCACTCCGCGCCAGACCGAACGCCCCGCCAATGATTGGCGGGCTGGGGGTTGTGAATGGAGTTGATAGCCCCCCGGATGGCCCCGAATAGAAACCCAACCACGCACCCCCCACAACCCCACCCCCCC